>REED01000133.1 GCA_007695225.1 Gemmatimonadales bacterium | reverse complement strand
GATGGTACTGCCGGGGCAGCTCGGTGGGAGAGTACGTCGTCGCCGGCCTCACATTCCGACCCCTCGGTCCGCCCCACATGGGCAGGCCGGGGGGTCGTTTGCGTTTCGGGGTTCCCAGGGGACCCAGCCCGCCCCCGCTGCTCCACCCTTGATGGCTGAGGCGTTAGTTTCTTTTTATGACGACAAACTCCAAGTCCCCAGATGATGGCACGATCCCGACTGAGCCCGAAGCACTGGAACCCGAGGCGGCAGGGGATGGGGGGGGTGCGAGTGAGTCCATGACAAGAGCCGGATACGTGACCCTCCTGGGCCAGGCCAACGCTGGCAAATCGACGTTGATGAACGCGATGCTGGGGCAGGCGCTGAGCATCGTTACGGCTCGGCCTCAGACGACATGGCGGCGGGTTACCGGACTCCTTTCCCGGGGTGGAGCCCAGTTCATCTTCCTGGATACACCCGGGCTCCTGGAACCGCGGGACCTCCTCCAGCGTTCTCTTCTGGCACAGGCCCTTGAGGCTCTCCGGGAGGCAGACGTGCTGGTGGTTGTATTGGATCCGGTGGAGCGGGGGCGTCCTGAACTCCGGGAGCGGATCCGTGAGGCGGTCCAGAAGTCCGCAGCGCCGGTGGTGCTGGTTCTGAACAAGATGGATGCGGCCACCGAAGAGGCGATGGAGCGAGAGGAGGCGTGGGCCCGGGACGTCCTCAAGGCCCGGGTTCACAGGGTCTCGGCTTTGACCGGTGAGGGAGTGGCGGAACTCCTCGATACCCTGGAGGCCCTCCTCCCCCAAGGGCCGTTCCTCTACCCGGCCGATGATGTGGCCACCGACCCAGTTCGTTTCTTCGTCGCGGAGCGGGTTCGGGAAACGGTGATGGAGCGCTACAGGGATGAGATTCCCTACTCGGTGTTCGCCCAGGTGGAAGAGTATCGGGAGGATGGAAGGAAGACCTACATTCAGGTGACCCTCTATGTGGAGCGGGCTTCCCAGAAGGGGATCCTGATTGGGAACAAGGGGGAAGCCATTCGGGCCCTGGGCCGCGAGGCCAGAGAGAAGATCGAGCACTTCCTGGGGGAGGAGGTGTATCTGGACCTGTGGGTGAAGGTGCTCCCTGGGTGGAGGAGAAAGAAGGCCCACCTTCGCCGCCTGGGATTCTCCGTTCCCGAGGACGATGTCACGCCCTGACCGATTTCTACCTACCGGGCTTCTGCTCCTGGCGCTCCTCCAGCTCGCTTTCGCGGCGCCGGCGGCGGCCCAAGGGAATGATGATCGTGGCCGGGCGGACGAGGGTGCCCTCTTCCTTCTCCTGCCCGTGGGTGCTCAGGGCGTGGGTCTTGGGCGGGCCATGACGGCGGTGTCCTCCGCCGAGGCGGCTTTCTGGAATCCCGCCGGCCTCGCGGAACTGGAGGAGCGGCAGATCCTTCTTCACCGCGGGGATCATGTGGTGGGCGACGGGACTTCCTTCTCGGTCCTCCTTCCTCGACCCGGTGTCGGGACCATGGGCGTGTCCTACCAGCTCTTCGACGTGGGGTCCCAGGACCTCACCGATGGGATGGGAAACGTCCTGGGCTCCCTCTCCATCCGGAACCATCAGGCCGTGCTTTCTGCTGCGGCCCGGATCGGACCCCGGATCGCAGCAGGGATGAATGTGAAGCATGTCCGGTTTGAACTGGCTTGCAGGGGGCAGTGTCCGGAGGGGGGGGCTGCCGGCTCCTCCTACGCCGTGGATCTGGGAATTCAGAGCCAACCTCTGACCCGCCTTCCCCTCCGCCTCGCGGTAATGGTGGCCCACCTCGGTCCCCGTTTCCAGGTGGAGAATGCCGAGCAGGCGGATCCTCTCCCCTCCCGGATTCGCCTTGCGGCGGCCATGGAAGTCTTCGCACGAAGCATCGAGGAGGAACGACTCGCTCTCACCGCCCTGGTTGAAGTGGAGGATCGGGTTAGGGATCCGGGAAATCCCGCCTTTCTCCTGGGAGCGGAACTCTCCGCAGGCACGACGGACCGCATCGTCGCCCGGGGGGGCTACATCCTCACCGGCTCCGACCAGGCAGACCACTTGGAGGCGGCTGCAGTGGGTCTGGGGATACGGTTTGACCGGCTGGAACTGGATATCGCCCGGTCCCTGGCCCGGAGGGGACTGGCCTCTCAGCAGGAACCCATTCACTTCACGGTGGGCGTGCGATTCTGATGAGGTCCGTTTCGGGTGGGAGTCCTTGGCTTCAATGGTGAGTCCGCTGCTGGCCATGGCGCTTCTGTTCTTCCAGGGGACTCCCGACCCGGAGGCGCCGTGGGATTCATCTCTGAAGCTCTCCCCTGACTCGTTTGCGATTCTTACGCCTGTCGGTGTACCGACGCGAGGGTGGGGGAGTCACCCTCAGGTGATGGGGAATGGTGTAGGCCCCACCCGGGGCCTCTCTGACGAGGTTGGACCGCCGGATGATCCAGGGGACCCTGGCGCTCTGGGACTTGCCGTCCGGTCCCTGGTCGTCCCCGGGTGGGGACAGCGAAGTGCTGATCGCGGGCACTGGTGGATCTTCACCGGAGTCGAAGCCCTGGCCTTGGGGGGGATGATACATCAGCGCCGAGAGGGTGCCCGACACCGAGCCGCCTATCGGGACCTCGCCTGGGAGACGGCTCGGACTCCTGTCTGGGGAGGGCCGAGGAGGGACGGTCCCTGGTCCTACTATGAGCAGATGGGGAGATGGTCGGCGTCTGGACGTTTTGACCGGCAGCCCGATGCGGAGTCGCTGCACCCCGAGACCAACGAGGGGACGTTCAATGGGATGATCTGGCGGCTTGCGCAGGATCTGCACCTACCCACGGATGCCGAAGAGGTTGACGTTGGGGACCCGGCCTATCAACAGGCCCTGGCCTACTATCGGGGTCGGGCCATTCCCCCCGAACTGGCATGGGACTGGCGGGGCCAGGAAGACTCCCGCTCTCGATTCCGGAACCTCATCCGGGTGAGTGATGAGGCCTTCCGGGCGGGAACCACCTTCGTGGGTGTGGCCCTGGTGAACCGATTCATCTCCGGGGCGGAGGTCTGGATCGCCGCCCATCCGGGACCTCTCTCCGCCATTCCCATCACTCTGGAATCCCGGTTCGCCCCCGGGCCCGAGGTGGATGAATGGCAATTCAGGGTGCGGATGAGATCCCGGTCTCCTCCGTCCTCGCGGCCTCGTTCCTGATCCCCCTTCTCATTCGTTTCTCTCGCCAGGGAGCCATAGACCCGTGACGGATTCCCAACTTCCCGAACTCTCCGCCATTCGCGAGGCCCTGAAGCAGTCGTCCCGTGGGCCTCTCAAGCCAAAGGAGTTGGCCCATGCCCTCTCCGTTCCCAAGAACGAGTACCGACAGTTCCGGGCTCTCCTCCAGGAACTTGAGGCCCGAGGAGAACTGTATCGGAATCGCGGAAACCGCTATGCGGTCCCCGGGAAGATCCATCTGGTGGTGGGGGAACTCCGCGTCATACGGAGTGGGGATGCCTTCCTGGTACCGGATGAGCCCGGCGAAACGGACATCTTCGTGTCGGCTCGCCATCAGGATACGGCCATGGATGGTGACCGGGCGGTGGTGCGTGTGGAGGGGCGCCCCCCTGGACGGAATCCTACCGGGAGAGTGGTCAAGATCCTGGAACGCTCCCGACCCACCCTGGTGGGGCGGTATCACCGGAGTCGCCAGCTCGGCTTCATCACCCCCATGGATCGGCGGATTTCCAGGGATGTGGTGATTCCCGAGGGGTCAGAGGGGGAGGCCGTCGAGGGCGATGTGGTCCTGGTCCGGGTGACCCAGTATGGGAGCACGAAGCGCAACGCGGTGGGAGAGGTGGAGTTGGTCCTGGGAGCCATGGACCAGCCGGGGGTGGATGTTCTGGCCATCCTTCATGGACATGGGCTTCCCCGAGCCTTTCCTCCGGAGGTGGAGGAGGAGGCCCGGGCCATCGATGGCCGCATGGAGGATACCAGCCAGCGCGAGGACCATCGCGATCTCCTCGTCTTCACCATCGACCCCTCGGATGCCAAGGACCACGATGATGCCCTCTCCATCCGTCCCATCGGGGATGATCTCTGGGAGGTGGGCATCCACATCGCCGATGTCTCCCATTTCGTTCCCGAGGGATCGGCCCTGGATCTGGAGGCATTGCGACGAGGAACCAGCGTGTACCTGGTAGACCAGGTCGTTCCCATGCTCCCCCACCGGCTCTCCACGGATCTCTGCTCCCTGGGGGCCGACGAGGACCGCTTCGCACTCTCCCTCTTCGTCGAGCTCGATGGGGGAGGAGCGATACGAGCCCATCGGATGGCCCGGACCTGGATCCGGTCCCGACACAGTCTTGACTATGAACAGGTCCACGGGATCCTGGCAGAGGAAGGATCGGTGGATGAATCCACCGACGACGCCATCCGGAATCTCAATCGGCTGGCCAAGGCACTCCGCGCCCGTCGCCGTGAGCGGGGCTCGCTGGACTTCGATCTTCCCGAGGCCCGGGTGATCCTGGACTCGGATGGGGCACCCATGGACATCCAGAAGGTCGTGACCCTGGACAGCCATCGCCTCATCGAGGACTTCATGCTCCTGGCGAATGAGGTGGTGGCTTCGGAAGCCGTTTCACGGAAGCTTCCCATCCCCTTCCGGATCCACGAGCCGCCAGCCGAGGACCGGATGGAGGAGTTGCGAGAGTTTCTTCTGCCATTTGGCCATAGCCTTCCCAAGAAGAAGGTTAGGCCACAACGTCTCCAGCAGATTCTGGACAAGGTGCGGGGCCGGAGTGAGGAGAATCTGGTTTCCACCGTGGTCCTTCGCTCCATGAACCGGGCGCGTTACACCGGGGAGAACCTGGGTCACTTCGGCCTGGCTTCGGAGGCGTATCTCCACTTCACCTCGCCCATTCGGCGGTACCCTGACCTCGTGGTGCACCGGGTCATGACCCAGTGCCTCATCCAGGGGAAGTCGGCTCCGGAACGCTGGGCTGAGTCGCTGGAGGAAATCGCGGAACGGTGCAGCGAGCGGGAACGTCTGGCGCAGCAGGCGGAGCGGGATTCGGTGGAGATGAAGAAGATCGAGTACATGCGCCGGCATCTGGGAGATGATTTTGAAGGAACCATCGCCGGGGTCACGGCCTTCGGGTTCTTCGTCCTCCTGGACAAGGTGTTCGTGGAGGGGCTGGTTCATGTGAGCTCCCTGGAGGACGACTACTACAACTTCCTCCCCGAGGCCTACGCCCTGGTGGGAGACCGGAGCAAGCGACGGTTCCAGATCGGAGACCGGGTCAGGGTCCAGGTGGTACGAGCGGACAAGGAGGAGCGCCAGATCGACTTCCGGCTCCTGGAGGGACCGGAGGGACCCAAGGGGCAAGGTACCCCCAGCGCTTCCGGAGGCGCCCAGGGATCGAAGGGTGGAGGGGGACGATCCAGGGGAGGAAAGAAGGGAGTGAAGTCGGGGGAGAAGGAGGGGAAGGGGGGAGGGAAGAAGAAACGGGGACGAAGGGGGCGATCCCGCTGACGGGGGTGGGTTTTCCGGCCCGAACCGCCTGCTCCGGGGGCCCGTTGCGCCAAGCGTGCCGTTCGGATAAGGGGTTTGACTTCGATTTCCCAGAAGGATAGCGTTCCGCTGTAGGTGTCCACACGACGCTCGACCTGCGACACCTCGATCCTTACCATACCTCGATCCTTCCCCCTTGCCTGGCACACCCATGGCGGCCGACTGGACCGTGCTCTTCTTCGACGGTGGAGGAACGGAGGTTTCTCCCCTCCTCCTTCGCTTCTCGGAAGGAATGGGGATCAATCCTCTTCCGGTGAACTCCGCGGAGGGCGTCCTCCATCGTGTGAACCGGGCCCTTCCTGCCTCCCTGATCCTGGACGCCTCCCGGCATCCGGCGTCCGTGCTGTCCCTTTGCTCCAAGATCAAGTCGGATCCATTCACCGCCATTCTCCCGGTTGCGGTACTGGTGCCCGATGAGCCACGGGTTCTGGGCGTGCACGCACTCGAAGCTGGGGCGGATGAAGTGATCCGAGCCGGAGACCCCCAGGTGGAGGGCCGCCTCCGTCTGGACCTCCTCTTCCGCCGGGCCTCGAGGGATGTGGCGGTGCATCCCACCACGCGGCTCCCCGGGACGCCGCAGATCGAGCGGGACCTCAAGGCCCGCCTCGCCTCTGGGGAGCCCTTCGCCTTTTGCTATGCGGATCTTGATCACTTCAAGGAGTTCAATGATCGCTACGGATACAACCGGGGAGATCGGGTCATCTACCTCGTGTCCCTCATTCTGAGGGATCTTGTGCGAGGACTCGCTCCCGGAGGCTTCGTAGGGCACATTGGAGGGGACGACTTCATTTTCACCGTCCCGCTGGGCCGGATGGAGGAAGCGTGTGACGAGATCCTGGATCTGTTCGACGAACTGATTCCCTATCAGTACTCACGGGACGATCAGGAGGCGGGTTACTTCCTGGGGCGGGATCGGCGGGGAAGCATCCACCGGGTCCCCATCATGACCCTCTCCATCGGTGTGGTCACCAACCTCTCCAGGACCTATCGCCATCCGGCACAGGTGAGCGGACGTGCCGGAGAGATGAAGTCCTATGCAAAGACGCTCCCGGGGTCGGTCTATGTGGTGGATCGTCGCCACGGCGAGAGCCTGTCGGGGGAGCGTTCTGGATCCCTCCCCACAGGAGCTGAGCCTCCCCCCGAGCCCGAGGAATCTCCCTCCTCCGATCACGAAAACACAGCCTTCCCTCCTGCAACCGAAGCGTCCTGATGGCCACCAGCGTCTACTTCACCGTCTCCTGTCCCTCCTGTGCCTCGGAGTTCCCCGTCGATCCGGATCGGGTGCCTTCGCAGGGCGTGTCCACCATCTGCAGTAGATGCATGCGGGTGTTCCGGGTGAATGTGCCTCCCGGGGTGTTCCGGGGGATGTCGGCCCTCCCGCTACACCACGAACCAGACGACCCGACGGCCGAGGCCGAGACCGAAGCCTTGGAGGCAGTAGTCGAGACTCGGGAAGAGGTCGTAGTGGAGGTTGAAGTAGTGGAAGAGGTCGAAGTAGTGGAAGAGGTCGAAGCAGTGGAAGAGGTCGGAGTCCCGGGAGAGGTCGGAGTTACAAAGGGCTTCGATTCCCTGGAGGGCTTCGAGTCCCTGGAGGAGTTCGAGACTCCGGACGAACCGGAAGAGAAGTTGGAGGCCGTCGGGGAGGAAGCCCTGAACTCCGGGGAATTCCAGCCTCCCAGGGGCCTTTACGATGCGGTAGAGGTGACGGAAGAGCTGGAGGAGGGGGACATCCTCGACGACGTGGAGATCGTCGAGGAGATGGAGATCGTCGAAGAGATGGAAGAGGTCGAGATCATCGAGGGTCTCGAGACGACCGCTGTGGTAGACTCGTGGCGGCAGGGGGGAGAGGTTCCAGGGACCGAGGAGGAAGCGGTCGAGGAGGAAGAGGTCGAGGAGGAAGAGGTCGAGGCGATCGGAGAGACCGGGGCATCGGAGCTGAAGGGTGAGTTGGTTCCGGAGCCCGACCCGGAGCCCCGTTCCGAAGCGGAGCCTCGATCGACTTCCTCTTCCATCTTTCCGGCTGCGGCAGGGAGCGAGGTCGGGGTGGAAGGAAAGTCCCTTTCCCAGGGGATGGCTCGTTTCGGTCGGAGAGATCCGAAGGATCGAGCTCGCCGCCTCGCTCGGGTCCTGGTTTCTGACATGATCACGTACCACCCGGCCCGGTATGAGGAAGCTCTGGAGAACGATTCCCTCCGGGAGCTTTTCGAGGAAGAGGTGGACAAGTCCTGGACGGAGTTCGTGGATCAGGTCGGGAAGGAGATGGCGGAATCTTCGGACTACTTCGTGGACGCCCTGAATGAGATCCTGGCCAGGGGGAGGATCCTCTATCGCGGACCGGGGAGACCCCGCTAGGGTCGATGAAGCGGCCCGACGAAACGGCAGGGCCGCAAACTCGACTTTCCCTTTTGGTTGGGGCGGCAGGGCCTGCCCCGGTCGCTGGCCACCTCGACGTAGCTACCGCTATGTGGCCGCCTACGCGTCGGTTGAACCCCTCCTCCTCACTGGGGTATATTGGAACATGAAGGGAAGGTAGATCGGGATGGATACGAACCCTGCCTTCCCTACCAGCCGCGGAACGGACCTGCGGGAGGGGTCGTCCCCTGTCGGACGACCCCTCCTCTCGTATGCTACCCCGGCCGGTGGCATCCTCGGAGAAGAAGAGGCATTCCGGCTCGCGTCGGTGCCCCCTCTCCCAGCACAACCTGGAGAGTGCGATGAACAATGACGACCTGAGCGAACTCAAATCACTGCGCAAAAGGGTCCTCGACCTAAGGGGGTTCCTTTGACCTGGATCGCCGAGAGCGTCATCTAGAGGAACTGGAGGCATCCATGGCTTCTCCCACCTTCTGGGATCGACCGGAGCAGGCCCGGGAGGTGATGGAGGAGGCGAATCGGCTGAAGGGGTGGCTCGAGCCGTGGAAAGAACTGGACCAGAAAGGCGAGGAGTTGGCGGAGTTGGGTGAACTTCTCAGGGAGGAGCCCGACGTGGAACTGGAGGAGGAATGGTCGGGGGAGGTGGCTGCACTGGCGCGATCCCTGGAGGCCCTTGAACTCCGGACCATGCTCCAGGGCGAGAACGACCACCGGGAGGCCATCCTCACCATCCATGCGGGAGCCGGGGGGACCGAATCCCAGGACTGGGCGGAGATGCTCCTCCGGATGTATCGCCGATGGGCTGAACGTCACAGGTACCAGGTAGAGCTCCTGGATTTGCAACCGGGGGAGGAGGCGGGGATCAAGGGAGCGACCCTAGAGGTCCGGGGCGAATCGGCCTTCGGCTTCCTGAAGGCAGAGAAGGGGGTCCATCGGCTCGTCCGGATCTCCCCCTTCGACTCCCAGGCTCGTCGGCACACGTCCTTCGCCTCCGTCTTCGTCTACCCGTCGGTGGATGACGCGGTGGAGATCGAGATCGACGAGGGGGATCTCCGAGTCGACACGTTCCGGGCCTCCGGGGCCGGCGGTCAGCATGTGAACAAGACCGACTCCGCGATCCGGATTACCCACGAACCCACGGGGATCGTGGTCTCCTGCCAGCAGGAGCGCTCCCAGCACAAGAACCGGGCGACGGCCATGAAAATGCTCAAGGCCGCCCTCTTCGAACGGGAGATGGAGGCACGACAGAAGGAGAAGGATGCCGTGGAGGCTACCAAGACGGAGATCGGATGGGGGAACCAGATCCGCTCCTACGTCTTCCAGCCCTACACCATGGTGAACGATCACCGGACCGAGTTGAAGCTCACCGATGTGGACTCCGTCATGGAGGGAGATCTGGACCCCTTCATCGAAGCCTATCTCAAGAAGTTTGGAGCCCAGACCACCGCATGAGTGAAGAACTGAGCCAGGTCCTCCGGGTCCGGAGGGAGAAGCTCGCTGCCCTGGAGGAGCGGGGGATTGCCCCCTTCGCCTATGGCTATGACCGGAGTCACCGTTCTGACCGGGCGCTGGCGCTCTTCCAGGAGGAGGAGACGGCAGGCACGCTGGATGAGAAGGGGGAGGGGAGCCGGGTCCGGGTGGCGGGGCGGGTTCTGAGCTGGAGGGGCCACGGGAAGAGCGCCTTCGCCCACATGGAAGACGGTGGGGGAAGGCTCCAGCTCTACTTCCGGAAGGATGCCCTGGGCGAGGGATCCTTCTCCGACCTGGATCTCCTGGACCTGGGGGACTGGATCGGGGTGGAGGGCGTGCTCTTCCGAACCCGCACCGGCGAGGTGACGGTGAAGGTCGGGGAGTGGACCCTGCTGGCCAAGTCTCTCCGACCCCTCCCGTTGGGGAAGGAGGAGGTGGATCCGGAGACGGGTGAGCGGGTGGTCCACTCCGGATTCCAGGATCAGCAGAGCCGCTACCGGCAGCGTTACGCCGACCTGGCCGTGAACCCGGAGGTCCGGGAACTCTTCCGGGCCCGGACGCGGATCATCACGGAACTTCGCCGGTTCCTGGACGAGCGGGACTTCCTGGAGGTGGAGACCCCGGTGCTCCAGCCCCTCTACGGGGGTGCGGCGGCCCGACCCTTCACCACCCACCACAATGCCCTGGACACCCGGCTCTATCTGCGCATTGCGGACGAACTCTATCTCAAGCGTCTCGTTGTGGGGGGCTTCGAGCGGGTATACGAGATCGGGAAGGACTTCCGGAACGAGGGGATCGACCGGTCCCACAACCCGGAGTTCACCATGCTGGAGTTCTACCAGGCCTTTGCCGACTACGAGGACATGATGGAGTTGGTGGAGGCCCTTCTCCGCCGGGTTGTGACCTCGGTCACAGGAGAGACGCGAATCGTCTACCAGGGCCAGGAGTTGGAGTTCGGGACGCCCTTCCGCCGTCTCCCCTTCGTGCCGGCCCTGAATGACAAGCTGGGGGCCGACGTGGCCACCCTGGATGACGCGGAACTCCGACGCCGGGCGGAGGCGCTGGGTGAGGAGGGGCTGAAGGGGGCTGGGCGCGGCCGACTCCTGGACAAGCTCTTTGGCGCCCTGGTGGAGCCGGAACTGGAGCAACCCACCTTCGTGGTGGACTACCCGGTGGAACTCTCCCCCCTTGCCAAGCACAAGCGGGGGGAAGCGGGACTCACCGAGCGCTTCGAACTCTACGTGGCGGGCCGCGAGTTGGCCAACGCCTTCTCCGAGCTCAACGATCCCCTGGATCAGCGGAGACGTTTCGAACTCCAG
Organism: Gemmatimonadales bacterium; assembly: GCA_007695225.1. GTDB lineage: Bacteria > Gemmatimonadota > Gemmatimonadetes > Longimicrobiales > Gaopeijiaceae > T3Sed10-66. The sequence continues at coordinate 27,251 of REED01000133.1, read as the reverse complement.
ACCCAGCTCAGGGAGTCGGGAGATGACGAGACCCACCCGGTGGATGAGGACTACCTGAGGGCCATGGAGTACGGCATGCCGCCCACCGGGGGGGTGGGGATCGGGGTGGACCGCCTGGTGATGGTCCTCACCGACGCGCCCTCCATCCGGGATGTCATCCTCTTTCCCACACTACGCCCGGGGGAGGGAACCTCGGCGTGAAGCGCCTGGATTGGTTCATTGCCCGGCGGTACCTCTCGTCCCGAAAGAAGGGGCGGTTCCTCTCCTTCATCACCTGGATCGCCCTGGGTGGCATCACGGTGGGCGTCACCGCCCTCAACGTGGTCCTGGGCGTCATGAACGGGATGCAGGAGGAGCTTCGGGACAAGATCCTGGGATCCACTCCCCACGTCATGGTCCTGCAGCACGGGGAATCCCTCCGCATGTCCGATTGGCGGGTGGTATCCGGCTCCGTCCGGGACATGCCGGGGGTGGAGGCGGCGGCACCTTTCATCCTCACCAAGGTGGCCATCCTTCGCACCGAGGAGTACGTGCAGACCGCGGATCTCTACGGCGTCTCCCTGGAGGGGACTCCCGAAGATGCGGTGACGGAGATGGAGGAGGAGATCCGGCGGGGGATCCACTCCCTGGAGCCCACCCCTTCCGGACTTCCCCCCGTGGTGGTGGGAGGACGACTGGCCGAGCGAATGGGGATCTTCCGGGGGGACACCCTGCTGGTATTCTCCCTGGAGAATGTCCGGACGGATCCCCTGGGGTCCCTCCGGCCCACGGTGCGCCAGTTCGAGGTCACGGCCACCTTCATGACGGGGATGTACGAGTACGATCTGAACAACATGTATGCGCCCCTCGAGGTGGTGCAGGGGATGCTCGGGATCCGGGACCGGGACCAGGTCTCGGGGCTGGGGGTGCGGATCACCGATCCATGGGAGGCCACTGCCGTGGGCCAGGAGATCCGGGCCCGCCTTGGTTTTCCCTACTATGTGGAGAGCTGGATCACCACGAACCAATCCCTTTTTGCCGCCCTCCAGCTGGAGAAGCTGGCCATGGGGATCATTCTCTTCCTCATCGTCATCGTGGCGGCCTTCAACATCGTGAGCACCCTGATCATGGTGGTGGTGGATCGGACCTCGGAGATCGGGATCCTGAAATCCATGGGGATGACCGACCGGGGAATTCTGCGTGTGTTCCTCCTACAGGGCTTCTCCATCGGCGTTCTGGGGACCGTTCTGGGGACGGGCTTGGGGCTCTTCTTCTCCTGGATCCTTCATCGATTCGAGATAATCCAGATCCCGCCGGACGTCTACTTCATCGACCGGCTCCCCATTTCGGTGCAGCCGTCGGATGTCCTTCTCATCGTGGTCGGGAGCCTCATCATCTCCCTGCTGGCCACGATCTACCCGGCGTGGCAGGCCTCTCGTCTCCAGCCGGTAGAGGCCATCAAGCATGAGTGATTCGTCCAGGCAGGACCCGGCTTCCAGTGGAAGCCTCCCCGGCGAAAGGGATCCTGTCGACCCCGGGCCGGGCGCTCCGGGCGTCCAGGGTGGATCGGGCGGCCCCGGCCGGGGCCCTGCTGGCCCAGGTGGCCAGGCCCTCGTGGCCCGCGGCCTCCGGCGCCATTACCCCATGGGAGACGGCAGCGAGTTGGAGGTGCTGAAAGGGGTAGAGTTGGAGGTGGCCGTGGGCGAGGGAGTGGCGGTGGTGGGATCCAGCGGGTCGGGGAAGTCCACCCTTCTTCATCTTCTGGGGGGCCTGGACCGACCCACTGCCGGTGAGATTCTTCTGGGCGGAGAGTCCCTTGCGGACAGGGGTTCAGATGAACTGGCCCGCATCCGGAACCGCTATGTGGGTTTCGTCTTCCAGTTCCATCACCTGCTGCGGGAATTCACAGCCCTCGAGAACGCCGCCATGCCCGCACTGGTTGCAGGCCGTTCTCGGGAAGAGGCGGAGGCGCGGGCCCGGGCCATCCTGGAGGCGGTGGGACTCGCTTCCCGGATGACCCACCGCCCCTGGCAACTCTCCGGGGGCGAGCAGCAACGTGTGGCCGTAGCTCGGGCGCTGGTGAACGATCCGGTCCTCCTCCTGGCGGACGAGCCCTCCGGGAACCTGGATGCCCACACGAGCCAGGGGCTTCATGACCTGCTGTTCCGAATGCGTGACGAACGGAACCTTTCCATGGTCGTGGTGACGCACAACCAGGAACTGGCGCGCCGGGCGGATCGGATCCTCCGTGTCCGCGATGGGGTTCTGGTTCCCGAAGACGCTTGAACCATTCCGCTCCGAGATTCGATGCTCTGTGACAATTGCGGTTCGGACGAGGCGGCGATCCACCTCACCCAGATCGTGGACAACGAGATGCGGACCCTGCACCTGTGCGACTCGTGCGCGGCGGCCAAGGGCGTGGAGGGATCCTCCGTGCCCGAGAATTTCCCGCTGGCGGATTTCCTGGCCCAGATGGGGGGTGAGTCGTCGCCGACCCGTGGGAGTGGGGGCGGGCCTACGGCGCCATGCGGGTTCTGTGGGCTCACCTTCAAGGAATTTCGGGAGTCCGGGAGGGTCGGGTGTCCACACTGCTGGTCCGCCTTCGAGCCCCAGCTGCGGGCCCTGCTCCGGCGGATCCACGGGGGCACGCACCATGTGGGGAAGGTGTACCTTTCCCCGGACCCCAGCGTCTCGGAGCGGGAGAAGCGCCTGGAGGGCCTCCGCAAGAAGCTCCACAGGGCAGTGGAGCTGGAGGACTTCGAGCGTGCGGCGGAGCTCCGGGACCAGATTCGGGCACTGGAACCGTCATCTGCATGAAAATGGTTTCATGAGGATGCCCACAAGCCATGGATGAACCGATGCCCCTCCTCGATTTGGGACTGAACTGGCTGGACGCCTCGGGTGAGCACTCGGGGATTGTCCTTTCCACGAGGATCCGACTGGCCCGGAACCTCCAGGGCCACGCCTTCGGCCCCCGGGCCAGGGTGAATGATCGTGCCGCCATTCTCGAACGCGTGCGAGGAGCGGTAAGCCGGGTTCCCCATCTGGCAGGGAGTCAGGTCCAGGAACTGGGGGAGCTGGATCGCCGGGGGGTCACCCTCCTCCTGGAGCGCCGGTTGGTTTCCCCCGACCTCCTGGGAGAGCAGGGGTCGAAGCCTCTTCCGGGAAGCGCCGTGGTCATGGGAGGAGATCGGGGAATGTCGGTGATGGTCAATGAGGAGGATCATCTCCGCATCCAGACCCTGCACTCAGGGCTGGACCTGCATGAATCCTGGAACCAGGTGGATGCCCTGGACGAGGAGATGGGCCGGGAGCTCCCCTATGCCTATCATCACGAGTTCGGCTTCCTGACCAGTTGTCCCACCAACGTGGGAACGGGGCTTCGTGCGTCGGTTCTGCTCCACCTCCCGGCCCTGGTCCTCACCAAGGAGATCGGGAAGGTTCTGCAGGGCCTTTCCCAGGTGGGGCTGACATTCCGGGGGCTCTACGGCGAGGGGTCCGAAGTGGTGGGCAACTTCTTCCAGCTTTCCAACCAGACCACCCTGGGGAAGAGCGAGGAGGATCTGGTGGATCACCTGGACCGGATGGTTCGGCAGGTGATTCAGTACGAACTCCATGCCCGGCAGGTGCTTATGCGGGACGCGGCCTCGGTCACGGAGGACAAGATCTGGAGGGCGTACGGTTTACTTCGATATGCCCGCTCCCTATCCTTCGAAGAACTCATGAACCTTATGAGCGGGGTCCGGCTGGGTGCGAGTCTGAAACTCCTTCCCGGGCTTCGTGTATACCCCCTCAACAAGATCATGATCTTCACGCAACCGGCCCATCTGGAAGAGGCGGCGGGCCGGGACCTCTCTCCCGCCGAAGGTGATGCCCACCGGGCGGCTTATGTTCGAAGGATCCTCTCCACGGAGGGAGCCGTGACCCCCGATGAAGAGGGTCCGGGATCCCCCCCGTCAGACCCGTCCGGCTGAGTCCGGCCTACCCCGCAGAGGGCAGAGATGCAGTACAACTTCACCGATCGCGTCCGGAAGGTCCTGGCCATGGCCAGAGACGAAGCCGTCCGTCTCCAGCACGATTACGTGGGGACGGAGCACATTCTCCTGGGCCTGATCCGGGAGGGGGAGGGAGTGGCCGCCGCCGTCCTCACCAACCTCGCTGCCGATCTTGACCAGATCCATGAACAGATCGAGGAGGCGGTGAAGAAGGGGAAGGCCACCATCGCCCTGGGCGAACTCCCCTATACGACCCGAGCGAAGAAGGTCCTGGAGTTTGCCATGACCGAAGCCCGGGAATTGAACCATTCCTATGTGGGGACGGAGCATCTCCTTCTCGGGCTCCTCCGGGAGGAGAAGGGAATCGCCGCCCAGGTCTTGAACGCGGTAGGGATCTCCCTGGAAGAGGCTCGGACGGAGACCTTGAAGGTCCTGGGATCGGAGATGGGCGGCCCCTCGGAGCCTGCGGGCATCGCCGGAAGCTCCTCCAATCCGACCCCCTCTTCTTCGTCCTCCTCGGGGAAGGGGGACAAGAAGTCCAAGACTCCGGCCCTGGATCACTTCTGCCGGGATCTCACGGAACTGGCCCGCCAGGGAAAGCTGGATCCCACCATCGGGCGGGGCGACGAGATCGAACGGGTCATCGAGATCCTCTGCCGAAGGAAGAAGAACAACCCCGTGCTCATCGGGGAACCGGGAGTTGGAAAGACCGCCATCGTGGAAGGGCTCGCCCAGATCATCTCCCGGGGCGAGATCACCGAGGTGCTCCGGGACCACCGGGTCCTGGCGCTGGACATGGCGGCGGTCATCGCCGGAACGAAGTATCGTGGACAGTTTGAGGAGCGTCTCAAGGCGGTGATGAACGAGATCTCCCAGAACCAGACCGTGATTCTCTTCATCGACGAACTCCACACCCTCGTGGGGGCCGGTGCGGCGGAGGGAGCCATCGACGCCTCCAACATGCTCAAGCCGGCCCTGGCCCGGGGAGAACTTCAGTGCATCGGGGCCTCGACGCTCAACGAATACCGGAAGTACATCGAGAAGGACGGTGCGTTGGAGCGGCGCTTCCAGCCGGTGATCGTGGATCCCCCGGGGGTAGAGGAGACGGTGGAGATCCTGAAGGGGCTCCGCATCCACTACGAGGACCACCACAAGGTGGTGATCCCCGATGACACGCTGGACTCTGCCTCCCGCCTCTCGGACCGCTACATCACGGATCGGTTCCTTCCGGACAAGGCCATCGACGTCATCGACGAGGCTGGGGCCCGGGCGCGGATTGCCGCTCAGGTGCCCCCGCCGGACATGGAGGAATTGAAGGAGGAGCAGTCCGCGATTTCGGCTCGGAAGGAAGAGGCCATTCGGGACCAGGATTTCGAGCGGGCGGCGGAGCTCCGGGACGAGGAGCGCGAGATTCAGCAGCGGATTCGGGGTCGTCAGGAGGAGTGGGAGCAGGAGCGGAAGGAGAACCGCCCCTCCATCGAGCCCGAGGACGTGGCCTTCATCGTTTCCCGCTGGACGGGAATCCCAGTCACCCGTCTCCGCCAGGCGGAAACGGAGCGCCTGGTGAATATGGAGGACGAGATCCACAAGCGGGTGGTGGGGCAGGATGACGCCATCGCCGCCATATCCCGGGCGATTCGCCGCAGTCGGGCGGGACTCAAGGATCCCCGACGGCCCATCGGTTCCTTCATCTTCTCCGGGCCCACTGGTGTGGGGAAGACGGAGTTGGCCCGGGCACTGGCCGAGTTCCTCTTCGCCGACCGCGAGGCGCTCATTCGGGTGGACATGAGCGAGTACATGGAGAAGTTCTCCGTGTCCCGTCTTATCGGTGCCCCTCCGGGGTATGTGGGATACGAAGACTCCGGCACCCTCACCAAGGCGGTGCGGCGCCGGCCCTATTCGGTTGTCCTTCTGGACGAGATTGAAAAGGCCCACCCCGATGTCTTCAACCTCCTGCTTCAGGTGCTGGATGAAGGGCACCTGACGGACAACTACGGGCGGGTCATCGACTTCAAGAACACGGTTCTCATCATGACCTCCAACCTGGGGGCCCGGGACATCACCAAGGGGGGCGGCCTTGGGTTCCACACCACGGACCCCCAGTCCAGCTATGATGTGATGAAGGACAAGGTGCGGGAGGAGATCGAGCGCGCCTTCAACCCTGAGTTCCTGAACCGGGTGGACGATATCATCGTCTTCCACCCCCTCACCCGGGAGCAGATCGGCGAGATCGTCCACATCCTCCTGCAGGACGTCCGCAACCGGCTGAAGGACGAGGAATTGTCGCTGCGTGTCAGCGACGAAGCCATCGCCTTCCTCGTCGAGAAGGGGTACGACCAGAAGTTCGGGGCCCGTCCGCTCCGGCGGGCGATCCAGCGCTACCTGGAGGATCCCCTTTCCGAGAAGATCCTGGTGGCGGAATTCGGCGCCGGGGCCGAGCTCGAGGTCGGGGTAGATCCCGACGGCGAGCGTCTGTCCATTCGAGAAGCTTCGGCTACCAAGACCTGACCAAATTGATGTCCAATCTGAAGTTGAACGAGCAATTTCCTCGGAAACGAGGCTGGGGTTCCGCCGTCCTTCTGGGACTGGGGCTCTTCCTCCTGGCGCCTGCTCTCCCGGTCGGTGTCCCCATCCAGGCGCAGGTGCCTGAGGGGGCCGGCGGTGGGGTGGTGGTGGACTCGGTGGTGGTGGAGGGAAACCGGATCCTCGAATCCGCTGTCGTGGTGGGAACCTTTGGGGTCCCGGTCGGTCAGCGGGTGACCTACCTCGAGATCCAGGAGGGACAGAAGCGCCTCTGGGAAACGGGGCTCTTCAACGATCTCCAGGTTCTGGCCCGGGGCGACCCCGAGGCTGGAGAACCGGTCATCCTCACCCTTCGGGTAGAGGAGCGGGCCCGGGTTCGCCGGGTGGAGTTCTCGGGTCTGGAAAACCTGTCCGAGCGAGCGGTCCGGGACACCATTGGCATCCGAACGGGCGAGCCCTACTCCCCGGATCGGATGATTCGGGCGCGCCGCTATATCCAGGATGAACTGGCGGGGAAGGGAATCCCCTTTGCCCGGGTGGAGGTGGCGGAACGGCCGGTGCCGGACCGTGAGGGCGAGATCGACCTCATCCTCGAGGTCACCGAGGGGCACCGGGTTTCCATTGCCCGGGTGGAGTTCCAGGGGAACGACGCGTTTTCCGACTCCGAACTCCGGAAGGCCATGTCCACGCAGCCGGAGGGGTTCTGGTGGTTCCGGACGGGTCAGTTCCTGGAGGCTTCCCTGAACGACGACCTCCGTGTGGGGCTCCCGAACTTCTACGCGGCCAACGGCTATCTTGATTTCCAGGTCCTCTCCGACACGCTGATCATCGATCCGGAGACGGGGAAGGGACGTCTGGAGATTGCCGTAGAGGAAGGTCCGCAATACCGCGTCGCCAGCTTTGAGGTGGAGGGAAACCGTCGGTTTCCCACTCCCCAACTCGAGCAGTACTACGCAGCCGAGGAGGGCGGTCTCCTCCGGGCATTGGGTATCGGACGGGACCGAGAGGAGGGCCCGTCGGTCTTCGACCAGACCGCCTTCCAGGATGCTACCCGACGGGTGGGGGAACTCTATCGGAACCAGGGCTACCTCTACGCCCAGGTGAACCCGGTCATCGACCGCCAGCCCCCTGCCGAAGGGGAAACCCACCCCAGGGTGGCCCTCCGCTGGGAGATCAACGAACAACAGCCGGCCTACATCCGGAGGATCAACATCGTGGGGAACACCTTCACCCACGATCGGATCATCCGGGAGCAGATCGCACTCCTTCCGGGACAGCTTTACTCGGAGCAGGATATTCTTCGGAGCTACCAGGCCATTTCGGGGCTGGGCTTCTTCGAGACTCCACTCCCCTTTCCGGACATCAGCCCCGATCCCGCCACCGGGGACGTGGACATCACCTTCCAGGTGACGGAGCAGCAGACCGGGTCCATCAACTTCGGTACCGCCATGGGCGGAGTCACCGGGGTTTCGGGGTTCCTGGGCTACGATCAGCCGAATCTCTTCGGCCAGGCGAAGTCCGGCAGCCTCCGCTGGGACTTTGGCCGCTTCCAGAGCAACTTCGAGCTCTCCTACACCGACCCGTCCCTTCTCCAGTCCCGGGTCAGCGGCTCCATTTCCCTCTTCGACGGGCGGGACCGCTTCTTCTCCTTCGCCACCGGTGAACGCAAGCGGCGGGGATTCCTCACCCGGTTCGGGATTCCGGTACCCGGTGCGCTGAACACCCGGATCTTCGCCGGTTATTCCCTCTCCCGGACCGAGTTTCGTCTGCAGCAGGGGGTAGACGACACTTCCCTCTTCGGACGGCCTCCGGGGACCCAGTCCCAGCTTTCGCTGGGGGTTCGCCGCCGGACCGTAAACCACCCCTTGTTCCCGACGGTGGGTTCGGAACAAAGCTGGACCACCGAGTTCAACGGAGGATTCCTTGGGGGGGATGGAAACTTCACCCGCCACCTGGCCGAAGGCACCTGGTGGGTGCCCGTGGGACAGTTGGGTGGGGGGACTCCCGGCTCCCGTCCCATCGTCTTTGCCCTCGGGCTTCGGGCTCGGGGCGGGGCCGTGGTTGGAGATGTGGATCGGTTCCCCTTCGACCGTTTCTGGCTGGGCGGTGTACAGTTCGGCGAGCCCCTTCGTGGATACGAAGAGACCACCATCACACCGGTGGGGTATTTTCCCCGGGGTTCGAGCCAGGTCCAGGACATCCAGCGACTGGGCGATGCCTTCCTGATCGTTGGCGCCGAGTACGCTGTACGCCTCAACGACAACATCTCGGTTTCCACCTTCTACGAGGCGGGGAATGTCTGGCGGAACATCCGCGAAGTGGATCCGTCGCGGCTGCGACGGGGTGCGGGGCTGGGTGTCCAGCTCGTGACTCCCTTCGGCCCCATCGGCCTGGACTACGCCTACGGGTTCGACAAGCCCGTTCCGGGCTGGCAGCTTCACTTCCGCATGGGCGGCCTCGGGTCGTTCTGAGTGACCTAAACACGATGGTCGGCGCGGACTGCGGGATCATCCCCGGTACCGCCGAACACCATGGAGATCCTCGTGATGCACAGATTGTCGTTCGTTCTGGCCGGAATGCTCCTCTTCGGGGGGGTTCAGACGGTGGAGGCCCAGGCAGTCCGGGTGGGATACATCGATTCCCAGGTCATCCTGTCGGAGGCTCCTGGGGCCCTGGAAGCCCAGCAGGAGTTTGACCGGGATATGGAACGGTACCGGGGCGAGATCCAGCGCATGGGTGAGGATCTGGAGCGCCTCATCGGGAATTACCAGCAGCAGGAGCGTACCCTCTCTCCTGAGGCCCGGGAGGCTCGTCAGAACGAGATCCGGATGAAGGAAATGGAATACCAGCAGAGGGTCGACGAGATGGAAATGGAAGCTGCCCAGCGCCGTCAGGTTCTGGTGGAGCCGATCCTGGAACGTATGTCCCAGGCCATCGAGACGATCCGTGCCGAGGGGGAATACGCCGTGATCTTCGACACGGCGTCCCGAGCCATCGTGGCGGCGGATCCCCAACTGGACCTGACGGGCGAGGTCATCCGGCGGCTCCAGCAGATGGCGGGCCGGGAGAACTGATCCTGAGCCGTTCCCTGAACGGCGCGTTGCACTCGGGCCCCCACCCTCGATCCCGGGAGAGGGTGGGGGCCCTTTGGCATTGGGTCCCGGAAGGCAAGAGAGCGGGGCATCGGTGAGTGATTTTCCCCTTCGCAGGCCACGAGCTGCAGCGGCATCCCTTGGTGCGTTGTCCCGCCTCCTGGACGCGGAACTCCTGAACGGCGGGGCGGATCAGGAGATCGGGGGTGTGGCGCCCCTGGCCTCCGCCCGCGGTGGGGAGTTGGGTTTTCTGGCGGATCGCAGATATCTCCCGGCACTCAAGGGGAGCGAGGCGACAGCGCTTCTCGTCGCGGAGGAGTTGGCCGAGGCGGTGGCGTCGGATCCTCGACCCCGGTTGATCCTGTCCGATCCCCACGCCGCCTTGCGTGGCCTGCTGGAATTCTTCTTTCCCCCGGTTCGTCGGATGCCGACGATCCACTCCACCGCCGTGGTGGCGGAATCTGCCCGGCTGGGGACAGGGGTCCATGTGGGACCCTACGCCGTAGTGGAGGAGGACGTGGAGGTGGCCGAGGAGGTGACCCTCGGTGCCCACGTGGTGGTGGGCGCCGGTGCGCGGATTGGTCGGGGAAGCCTGCTCCACCCGCACGTTGTGGTGTATCCCGGGGCGGTGCTGGGTGCTCGGGTGATTCTCCACTCCGGGGTCGCGGTGGGAGTGGACGGTTTCGGGTACACCTTCGAAGACGGTGGGCATCGGAAGGTGCCGCAGGTGGGGGGGTGCGTCCTGGAGGATGACGTGGAGATCGGCGCCAACACCACGGTGGATCGCGGATCCATCGGTCTCACCCGGGTGGGGAGGGGAACGAAGCTGGACAACCTCGTGCAACTCGGTCACAACGTGGAGGTAGGGCGCCATTCCGTCTTCGCGGCCCAGGTGGGGGTCGCGGGCTCCACCCGTATCGGGGACGGGGTCATGGCCGGGGGGCAGGTGGGGATCGGAGGGCACCTGAGCGTGGGTTCCGGGGCACGCATGGCGGGCCAGGCGGGGGTCACGGGAGATGTCGCTTCCGGGGAGACCGTGATGGGGATGCCTGCCCGGCCCCGGGGAGAGTTCCTGCGAGGCATCGCGGCCCAGGGCCGGACCCCGGAGCTCCTACGTCGCATCCGGAGCATGGAACGGGAGCTCGAGGCCCTCCGGTCCGATCTCTCCCGTCAAGGATCCCGGGACGAAGAGGGATCTCAGGGAGAAGACGGTAGTGCGGGAGGGGAGGAAAAGCGGAGCGAGCGCCGCGAGTATCCTGGGGAGTAGAAGGCGCCCAGGACGACGGCCTGCTCGGCGGGAAGGTGTTACATTTTTCCGGGTCCTCCGCTCCGGGGGGGCCCGCACCCAGTTCACACGGAAACGAGCGATCTGTCTGAGATGATGCCCACCCGCCATCACACCGTGGCCGGGCCCGTGACCTTCCAGGGCGTGGGGGTCCACTCCGGAAAGGAATCCACACTCACCATCCGTCCCACACCGGAGGGAGGCGGAATCCGCTTCCGTCGGCTGGATCTGGATGGGGCCAAGGAGATTCCGGCAAACCTGGATCACGTCCGGGGTACAGAGTTGGGGACCCGGATCGGAGTGGACGACGAGAACCAGGTCCTCACCGTGGAACACATCATGGCTGCCCTCACTGCAGCCGGCGTGACTGCAGCGCTGGTGGAACTGGATGGACCCGAACCTCCCATCCGGGACGGGAGTTTCCAGGAGTACCTGGAGGGGATCCAGGCCGTGGGGGTAATGGAATTGGAAGGAGAGGTTCCGGTGATCCGGATCCGTCGACCCCTCCAGGTGGACATTGGAGACGGAACCCGGTACGTGGTGACGCCGGCCAAGGGCTTTCATGTCGCCGGTGCCATCGAATTCGACCACCCGGCCATCGGTCGCCAGTTCGGAAGTTTCCCTCTGGACCAGGAGCGGTTCCACCGGGAGATCGCACCGGCCCGGACCTTCGGGTTCGCCTCCGAGGCCGCTTCCCTCCGGGAACGGGGCCTTGCGCTGGGGAGTTCCCTGGAGAACACCATCGTCCTGGACGAAGCGGGGGTCCTGAATGAGGGACTCCGCTTCCCCGACGAGTTTCTCCGCCACAAGCTGGGCGATCTGGTGGGAGACCTGGCCCTTCTGGGAGCCCGGGTGGAGGGACAGGTCCTGGCGGAACGCCCCAGCCACAAGGGGAACGTGGAGCTGGCGCGGGCCCTGGCGCTGGAGGGCCGAAGGGATCCCCAGGGCGAGGCCATCGTGGACGCCCAGAAGATCCTCCAGTACCTCCCCCACCGCTTCCCCATGCTCCTGGTGGATCGGATCATCCACTTCGAGGCTGGAAAGCGGATCGTGGGGATCAAGAACGTGACGGTGAACGAGCCCTTCTTCCAGGGCCACTATCCGGGGCACCCCATCATGCCCGGCGTGCTCATCATCGAGGCCATGGCCCAGGTGGGCGGCCTCCTCCTCATGGACACCATCGAGAATCCGGACGAGAAGGTGGTCTACTTCATGTCCCTGGACAACGTGAAGTGGCGGCGCCCGGTAACCCCCGGGGATCAGCTGGTGTTCGAGCTCGAACTCCTCCAGTTCCGTCGGAGCATCTGCAAGATGAGGGGGGAGGGGTTCGTGGACGGAAAGCTGGTGGCGGAGGCAGAGCTCATGGCACGGGTGGTGGATCGGTGAGCCGGGAGGCGGGGGTGGGCGAGACGGTGGAGATCCACGAGACCGCCATCGTGGATTCTGCCGCGGAGTTGGGGCCTGGCGTCCGGGTAGGTCCCCGAGCCATCATCGGGCCCCGGGTCCGGATCGGCGCGGGCACCGACATCGGCCCGGGGGTGCTGGTGGAGAAGAACACCGAGATCGGCGAGGGATGCCGGATCTTCCAGGGCGCGGTCCTGGGCACCGATCCCCAGGACCTGAAGTACGAGGGAGAGGAGAGCTGGCTGCGGGTAGGGGACCGGACCATGATCCGGGAGTATGCCACCCTGAACCGTGGGACATCCTGGTCGGGGGAGACGGTGGTGGGAAGCGACTGCCTCCTCATGGCATACGTCCATGTGGCCCACGACTGCCACCTGGGGAATCACATCATCATCTCCAATGCAACCCAGATGGCAGGTCACGTCACCATCGAGGACTGGGTCATCGTCAGTGGGCTCGTGGCCATGCACCAATTCGTCCGGGTGGGAGCCCACGCCTTTGTGGGAGGGGCCTCCCGTATCGCACAGGACGTGGTCCCCTACTGCCGCGTTTCCGGGAATCCGCCCAAGCTCTACGGCCTCAACTCGGTCGGGCTCGACCGGCGTGGATTCTCTGCCGAGACCCGGGGACGATTGAAGAAGGCATACCGAATCCTCTTCCAGTCTGAATTGAATCTTTCCCAGGCCCTTGTCCGGGCCCGGGAAGAACTGGAACTCACCCCTGAGGTGGCGCATTTCCTCGACTTCATTGGATCCTCGGAGCGGGGGGTGACGATCTGATGACGTCTCGAGACGGGATGCCCGGGTCCGACGCCCCCCCCCTTCGGCTGGGGGTGGCCGGGGTTGGAAGCCTGGGATACCATCACCTTCGGATTGCGGGAGAGCTTCCGGGGGTGGACCGCGTAGGGTTTTTCGAGTCCCGGGAGGAGCGGGCCCGCGAAGTGGCGCAGGCCCTGGAGGCACGACCGTTTTCGACCCTGGAGGCCCTCCTGGACGAGGTGGACGCCCTCATCGTGGCGACACCCACCTCGACCCACCGGGAGGTGGCGGTGCAGGCCCTTCGTCGGGGCCTCCATGTCTTCATCGAGAAGCCCATCGCCGCATCCCTGGAGGAGGCCGACGCCATTCTGGCTGCGGCCGAAGAGGGAGGCGGCGTGGTTCAGGTGGGACACGTGGAGCGATTCAATTCTGCCGTGGTGGGAGCTGAGCCGTACCTGGACGAACCCCTCTTCATCGAGTCCCACCGGCTGGCACCCTTCACCGAGCGGGGAACGGATGTGGCAGTGGTCCTGGACCTCATGATCCATGACGTGGATCTGGTCCAGAGCCTGGTGCGTCGGCCGGTCGTGGAGATTCGCGCCACGGGAGTTCCCGTGCTGAGTCCCTCTGTGGATATCGCCAATGCACGTATCGCCTTTGAGGGCGGTGCGGTAGCCAATCTCACCTCCAGTCGTGTCTCAATGGAGCGGCTCCGGAAGGTGCGGATCTTTCAGCGCTCAGGATACCTGAGCCTGAATTTGGCTGAAGGCACCGGTGAATTTCTCCGCCTCAAGGAATCCCTTCCCGCCCTGGATCCCTCCGCCATGGCTTCGGGAGCGCTTCCCGGAGGCCTCCTCGCCCTGGATCTCTCTGACATCGTAGAACGGATTCCCCTCCGCGCCGAACCCGCCGAGCCCCTCCGGAGGGAACAGGAGGCTTTTCGGGACGCGATCCGGGGACACCATCCACCGCCGGTTTCGGGGCAAGACGGCCGACAGGCCCTGGAAGTGGCCCTTTCCATCGAATCCACCATCCTTCGCCATGTCGCTGATTCGCGTTCGTCATAAGCGGAAGAAGGACGGCGTCGACGTCCGAAAGGGGAGATCCCCCAAGGCGCTGATCTTCCTCCTCATCCTGGTTGTCGTTGCGATCTGGTACCTCTCAACCAGCTACTGACGACTCCGGATCTCCAGGCCGGGAAGAGCCGGCCCGGGGTCCCCGGATCCTCGTTCTGGCTGGAGAGCCGTCCGGCGACCTTCATGGTTCGCATCTCCTCCGCGCCCTGAGGAAGCGCATTCCAGGGGTGGAGTTTGTGGGGACCGGAGGGGAGAGGATGCGCCGGGAGGGGATGGAACTCCTGGCGGGACTGGACGAATTGGCCGTCATGGGGTTCGTGGAGGTCCTTTCGCGGCTCCCCTTCTTCTGGCGACTGGAGCGGAAGGTGAATGCGATCCTGGACTCCGGTCGAGTGGACCTGGTGCTGCCCATCGACTATCCGGGCTTCAACCTCCGGGTGGCGGGACGGGCCCATGACCGGGGGGTGCCGGTGGTCTTCTACATCGCTCCCCAGGTGTGGGCCTGGAAGGCGCACCGGGCCGAGCGACTGGCCCGGGTCGCGGACCGCATCGCCGTGATCCTTCCCTTCGAGGAGGAGATCTTCCTCCGGGAAGGGGGACGGGCGGAATACGTGGGGCACCCCCTCCTGGACCGAAGGGAGGACGTCCCCGACAGGGAGACCTTCTGTCGACAGGAGGGGCTGGATCCCGCCCGCCCCATCCTGGCGATCTTCCCTGGATCCAGGGCCCAGGAGCTCCGCCGCCACCTGACCCTCTTCCTGGACGTGGCCGCCCGCCTTCGGAAGCGTACCCCCGAGCTTCAGGTGGCACTGGCCCAGGCGCCGGGGGTCTCCCTCGCCAATGACGATCCCTCCGTCCGGGTGGTGGAGGACGGCCGGGCGCTCCTGCGCCACGCCCGGGCTGCGCTGGTGAAGTCCGGCACCACCACCCTGGAGGCCGCCCTGGAAGGGGTTCCGTTCGTGGTGGCCTACCGCACCCACCCACTCACCTTCTGGCTGGCCCGCCGACTGGTACAGGTGGAGCATGTGGCGTTGGCCAACCTGGTGGCGGGAGAGGAGGTGGTTTCCGAATTCCTCCAGGATGCGGCCACGCCGGCGGCGCTGGTCCGGGCCATGGAGCCCCTCCTGGAGGATGGAGTGGAGCGATCCCGGATGCAGGAGGCTCTGGCCAGGGTCCGGGAGCAGATGGGTGGACCGGGGGCGGCGGAACGGGTCGCGGAGTTGGTGGAAGACGTACTTGCGGAGCGAGGGCGATGGTCCCGAAGCGGAGCGGATGGTTCGGACAGGAAGGGAGAGGGATGACCGCGGCGGATTCGGGAAGAGGAGGACGTGCCCCGGCGAAGGGCTGGAAGCTGGCGGCGGTGGAGCGGGGTGGGAGCGTCCTCCTGAGCCTGCTGGGGAAGACCCTTCGCTACCAGGTGGACGGGGAAGAGGCCCTCGAGGCCTTCCGCCGTGAGGGTCAGCCGGTGATCCTCGCCTTCTGGCACTCCCGGATCCTCCCGCTGGCCTACTTCCACCGGAACCAGGGGATCGTGGTCCTGGTGAGTGAGCACCGGGACGGGGAGTATATCGCTCGCGTCATCGCCCGGAAGGGGTTCGGGCTGGCGCGTGGGTCCAGCACCCGAGGAGGCGTCCGAGGTCTCCGGGAACTCATCCGGGCCGGTCGATCCGGCCGTGAGCTGGCCCTCACCCCCGACGGCCCCAAGGGTCCCCCTCGCCGGGTCAAGCTGGGAGCCCTGGTGGCGGCCCAGGTGACCGGTCTGCCCATCGTTCCCCTCACCGCCGGGGGGGAAGGGGTCTGGCGGGTGAGCTCCTGGGATCGGTTCGTGGTTCCCCGTCCCTTCTCCCGGATCCAGGTGCGGTATGGACCTCCCATCCATGTGCCCCGCCGAGCCGGACCGGAAGAGTTGCAGGCACTGGCGGAGAAACTGGACGGGGAACTCAATCGGATCACCGACCAGGTGGATGGGGAGAACCGCGATCCGGTCCGCCCCGATCGGTCCTATCGGGAGTGGGTGGGCGAGGTTGGAGCGCTGGATGGAGAGCAGGACGGGTGAGGGGAGGGATCCGGCGGTCCGTGGAAGACCGAATGCGGCGATACTGGGGCGGGGAGCCGGGGGTGGCGAGGCCTGTCATGACCGCGGTCACAGCACCTTTGGCCAGCCTCTACGGCCTGGGGATCCGAGGCAGAAACCTGGCCTTCGATGGCGGGTTCTTTCCGCAGGAAGATGCCCCCATCCCCGTGGTTTCCGTGGGGAACCTGGCGGTGGGCGGGACGGGGAAGACCCCCACCACCCGCTGGGTCGTGGATCTCTTGCGGGCGGGGGGCTCCCGCCCGGCGGTGGTGTCTCGGGGGTACGGAGAAGACGAGCTCCTCCTCCACCGGCGGTGGAATCCGGAGGTGCCGGTGATCCGAGCCCCCCGGCGGATCCAGGGCGTTCGGGAAGCGGCGGACCGGGGGTGTGACGTGGCGGTGCTGGACGACGGATTCCAGCATCGATGGCTCGCACGGGAGCTGGACCTGGTGCTCCTCTCCCCGGCGCACCCCTTTCCACCCCGGGTGCTCCCCCGGGGACCCTATCGGGAGCGCTTGGGGGGACTTCGGCGGGCCCACCTCCTCCTGGTCACAGCCAAGGGGGAGGGGGAGATGACCCGGGCCCGGGCTCTGAGGGAGACCCTGGCGTCCATTCCCGGCCTGCCGCCGTCCCATTTGCTCTCCCTCCTTCCCGGGCCATGGGAGTCCCTGTCCGGGGCTCCGGCTCAGCCCCCGGAGGGTCCGGTCCTGGTCGTGGGCTCGGTGGCGCGACCCGAGAGCGTGCGGGCCCTCCTGGAGGAGACCGGGGTGTCCTGTATGGACGTGCTGGCCTTTCCCGACCATCATCCCTACCGGGAGGGCGATGTGGAGGAGATTCTCCGGCGGGCGAGGGGACGGATGGTCGTGACCACCGAGAAGGATGCCGTGAAGCTGGATGTCTTCCGGGACCGGCTCCCCTCGGTTCGGGTCCTCACCCTCCGTGTGGAGGCCGGTTCCGCCCGGGGTCCCTCCGCCCTGGAAGCCGTCACCGCGATGTTGGAGGCCCTGCGGGGGTCGGGGGGGGCGGGAAAAGGAGAGGAGGGGGCGGGATGAAGATCTTGATCGTGGCGGTGGGACGGGTACGCCCGCCTCTCGATGTGGCCGTGCGGGAGTATGAAAACCGTGCGGCCCGATACTGGAAGCTGGAGGTGGCGGAGGTGGACGCCGGTGTGGGAAGAGGGGGAGCCGTAGATCCGGAAGAGGTCCGGAAGGCGGAAGGGGAGCGCATCCGAGCCCGGGTTCCGGAAGGCGGTGAGCTCTGGCTCCTCAGCAGGAAGGGGAAGGGAATGACCTCCGAAGCGCTGGCTGCGACGCTGGGTGACCGGGCCCTCCATGCGCTTCCCCCGGTGGCTCTTTGCATTGGAGGGGCCTTCGGCTTCTCCCGGGAACTCGAGGGGGAGAGCCGGCGGCGGATCTCCCTTTCCACCATGACCCTTCCCCATGAGATGGCTCGCCTGGTGCTGGCAGAACAGCTCTATCGAGCAGGGACGATCCTGAGAGGGGAACCGTATCACAAGGGAGATGGATAGGCGATGACGGAATCTCCGTGGTTCCGGAGGTGGTTCGGTGAGGACTACCTCCATCTGTATCCCCATCGGGATCAGGAAGAGGCGGAGGATGCTGTGGCACTCCTCCTGGCGAGGGTGCCCCTCCAGGAGGATTCGTCGGTCCTGGACCTGGCTTGCGGCCCAGGACGTCATCTCCAGGCCCTGGCCTCCCGGGGGATCCACGCCTTCGGGCTGGACCTCTCCTTCCCCCTTCTCCGGAAGGCAACGCAAGCGGCCCCCCGGTGTCCGCTGGTCCGAGGGGACATGCGAACGCTTCCCTTTCGAGACGACACCTTCCACCTGGTCACCTCCTTCTTCACCTCGTTCGGGTACTTCGACACCGAGGGGGAGGACCGGGACGTCCTGGCGGAGATCCGCCGGATCCTCCGACCGGGAGGCCACCTCCTCCTGGACTACCTGAACGCCGAGTGGGTTCGGAGCACGCTCACCCCCCGGGACTCCCGGGAGGTGGGTGGAAGAGAGGTGGTTCAGGTTCGACGCCTGGTGGAAGGCGGAAGAGCCGTGGAGAAAGAGATCGTCATCCGGGATGCCGAGGGCCTGGGGACGAAGAACTTCCGGGAACGGGTTCGACTCTACGAGGCCCAGGAACTGGAGGCCCTCATGGCGGATCAGGGGCTGGAACCCCTGGAACGCCTGGGCGATTACCACGGGGGACCGACGGCACCGGATGCTCCCCGGGTGATCGTCCTGGCCCGGGCGGGGTAGCGGCTCCCGACGGGGGCGGCCTTCGCCCCCCACCTCACGTTTCCCCTTCCCGACCTGGAGCCCGCCTCGCGTGGAGATCCTGACCCGTCCCCTTTCCGGCTCCTCCATCGTGGGTGGCTACCTCGCCCACCGCCCTGAGGCAGGACGATTCTTCCCCTCCGGCTTCCCCGGTGATCCCGAGGCCTATCGGGCCAGTGCCCAAAGGGTCGAGGAACGATTCACCCGGCAGGACCGGGTTCGTCTTGCCCACGTCCTTCGGGGTGGAGGCGTGGATCGGGATGCCCGCCTGAAGCGCTTCGTGGAGGAGGACGGGTTCGCCGTCACCACGGGGCAGCAGCCCGGTCTCTTCGGTGGACCCCTCTTCGCCCTCTACAAGGCCCTGACGGCGGCGGCGCTGGCCCGCCGCCTGGAGATGCTCCTGGAGCGTCCTGTCCTTCCCGTCTTCTGGGTGGCAGCGGAAGATCATGACTGGGAGGAGGTCCGTCGAATCCACCTCCTGGACCCGGAGAACGAGCTGGAGTCGGTGGAGATCCCCATTCCCGTCGGTCGGGAGGAGGCCCCCCTCCACCGGGTTGGGCTGGGTCCCGAGGTCACCCGGGCTCGGGAGCACTTCCTCTCGCTCCTCCCGGATTCCGACTTCGCTCCGCCCTTGCGCGCGCTCCTGGAGGCCAGCTACGGCGAGGGGAAGACCCTTCCTGGCGCCTTCGCCCACCTCCTGGAGGAGTTGCTGGGTCCCCAGGGGATCTTCATCCTCTCCCCCGAACACCCCTCCCTCCAGGCGGCGAGCCTTCCCATCCTCCTGGCGGAGGCCGAACGAGCCGCCGAGGTGGAGGCGGAGCTCCTCCGCCGGGGCGAGGCGCTGGAAGCCGGTGGGTTCGGGCTTCAGGTCCCTCTCCTCCCAGGGGGAGTGAACCTCTTCTTTGAAGGCCCCCGGGGCCGAGACCGGCTTTTCCGGGACGGGGCCGGATTCCGTCTTCGCCGGTCCGGGCAGTCCATCACGCTCGCGGAGCTCACCGCCCGGGCCGAAGCCGAGCCCGCCCTCCTCTCGCCCAACGTCCTCCTCCGTCCGGTGGTGGAAAGCCGGCTCATTCCCACCCTCTCCTACGTGGCGGGGCCGGGAGAGATGGCCTATTTCGCCCAGACCGCACCCGTGTTCCGGGCCCACGGGATGGAACCGCCGGTCATCCACCCCCGACTCTCGGCTGTGCTCCTGGAAGGGAAGGTGAAGAAGGTCCTGGCCAAGTTCGGACTCGAGGTGGAGGCGCTGGCCCGCCCTCATCATGAGTTGGCATCGGAGCTGGTTCGAGACGAGATCCCTCCGGAGGTTCGGGCGGCGCTTGGTGGGTTCCGGGGCAGTGTGGCCCGGTCCGCCAAGGAGCTTGGCGATGCAGTGAAGGGGGTGGATCCCACCCTGGCCGGTCCGGTGGATCACCTCCGGAACCAGAGCTTCTCCCTCCTGGGGGACGTGGAGAAGAAGGTGATGCAGGCGCTGAAGCGGGAGAACGAGGTGGCACTTGCGCAACTTGAGAAGAGCCGCCTTCACCTCTACCCCACGGGACGGCCCCAGGAGCGGGTGCTCTCTCCGTTCTACTACCTGTTCCGATACGGACCTTCCCTCCTGGGGCGGCTGGCCGAGGCGGCGGAAGCGGCGGTTCGGCTGGATCCGGTCCCCGACCCCGTCGGGGGAGAATGAATCCCAGGGCGCTCCGACGCGTAGAAGGAAGGGGAGGATGCCGGGTCGGGCCGTTCCCCGATCTGGTCTGTCCGCCTGTTGCCCCTGATTCCCGATCTCCGGTAGGTTGTGCCCATGTGGTGGATCGTCGTCATCGTCCTGGCCTTCCTGATCCCCGAGATCCTCTCCACCGTTCTGGACTCGCGGCTGGCCCGGGCGGTGGCGGCCCGGATCGAGAGCCGGGGAGTGGAGCCGGTGGATGGAGGAATGACGGATCGGGTGAAGTACCTGGAGGCAGAGGTGGACCGTCTCTCCCAGGAGGTGCAGAGACTCCACGAGGAGAGCGACTTCCTCCAGAGACTCCTGGCGGAGCGCCCTCCCGCCGACCCTGGAGCTCGGCTCTCCCCCGGTGACCCGGGAGACTGAGGAGGTCCGACGCACCCGGGGATCCCTCACCGTCGGCGGCGGGATCCTCCTGAGTCGGATCACCGGCCTGGTCCGGGAACGGATCTTCGCCCACTTCTTCGGGGCATCCCCTTTCGCCGACGCCTGGCGGGCGGCCCTGCGCATGCCCAACGTCCTCCAGAATCTCCTGGGGGAGGGGACCCTCTCGGCTTCCTTCATCCCCATCTACGCGGGAATGGAGGAGGAGGATCGTTCGGAGGCCTCTCGGCGCTTCGCCGGGGCGGTCTTCGGTCTCCTCACCGCCACCGCCGGGGCCATGGCGCTCCTGGGCGTCCTCCTGGCACCGGTCCTGGTGGGGGTCTTCTTTGCCGGGTTCGACGCCGACCGGCAGGCCGTCACGGTGGGACTGGTCCGGATCCTCTTCCCCATGACCGCGGTGCTTGTCCTCTCGGCCTGGTGTCTGGGAATCCTGAACTCCCACCGCCGCTTCTTCCTCTCCTATGCCGCACCGGTCCTCTGGAACGCCGCCATGATCGGCGCGCTGGCGGTGGGGGGGTGGGGCATGGGGCTGGAGGGGGAGCCCCTGGTTCGTCTCCTGGCCTGGGGAGCGCTCGTTGGGGGAGCGCTGCAGTTCCTGGTCCAGCTCCCCCTGGCCCTCCGCCTCCTGGGGGGCCTTCGCCCCACCCTCTCCACCCAGGTGGAGGGGGTGCGGGAGGCGATCCGCAACTTCACCCCGGTTCTGGCTGCCCGGGGCGTGGTGAACCTCAGCGGATGGCTGGACTACGCCCTGGCCGCCTTCCTGGCCACCGGTGCGGTGGCGGCCCTGGGATACGCCCAGACCCTCTACATCCTACCCATTTCCCTCTTCGGGATGTCGGTGGCCGCCTCGGAGCTACCGGAACTCTCCCGGAGGCGAGGGGGCGGCGGGGCTCAGGTTCTGGGTCAGGAGGTTTCCCGGGGAATGGAGCGGATCGCCTTTTTCCTCGTCCCCTCCACCCTGGGATACCTGATCCTTGGGGATGTGGTGGTCGCGGCCCTGTATCAGACCGGGGCCTTCGGGGCCCCCGAGGTTCTCCTCACCTGGGGCGTCCTGGCCGCCTATGCCCTGGGGATGGGCGCTTCGGCCACCTCCCGACTCCTGTCCTCCGCCTTCTACGCCCTCCGGGATACCCGGACCCCGGCACGGATCGCCTATCTCCGGGTGGCCCTCTCCCTGGGAGTGGGAGCGGCCCTCATGCTCCCCCTGGATCGCATCCAGGTGGGAGAGGGGCTCCGCCTGGGAGCGGCGGGGCTGGCTCTGGGGGCCTCCCTCGGTGCCTGGGTGGAACTCACTCTTCTCCGGCGGGCGCTGCAGCGCTCCCTGGGAAGCCATGGTCCCCGGGGCCGGGTCCTGGGGCGGCTGGGAGCAGCAGGGGCAGGCGCGGTCCTGGTGGGGGTCGGGGTCCGGGCCCTCCTTCCCGAACTCCACCCCATCATGGAGGCCGTGGGTGTGCTGGGGGCCTTCGGCGTGGCCTACCTGGTCCTGACCCGGGTCATGGGTGTCGGGGGGTCGGTCTCTGCCTTCCTTCCGGCTCGATTCCGGCCCCAGGGGACGCGCCCCGAAGGACCTGGATCCGAACGCACCGGTCCGGATGACCAGGGGAGGGAAGGGCCATGATCGAAGCCCGACGGCTCGACCATCTTCCCACCAGACCGGGCGTGTATCTCCTGAAGGACGGGGAGGGCAGCGTACTCTACATCGGGAAAGCCCGTTCCCTACGGAGTCGGGTGCGAAGCTATTTCCGAGGGGAGGACCGGAGTCGCGGGATCCGGATCCGGGAGTTGGCCCGGCGTGCCGTGGAGGTGGAGACGATTCCGGTGGGTTCCGAGGCCGAGGCCCTCATCCTGGAGTCCAACCTGATCAAGGAGCATCAGCCCCCGTTCAACATCCAGCTCCGGGACGACAAGCGGTATCCCTACATCAAGGTCACGGTCCAGGAGCCCTTTCCCCGGGTCTTCGTCACCCGGCGTCTCCGGGGCGACGGCGCCCGGTACTTCGGTCCCTTCACGTCGGTGGGTCCCCTGCGGCAGGCCCTGGAGGTGGTGAAGCGCCTCTACACCGTCCGGTCGTGTCGCTACGACCTTCCCAGGGAAGCACCTCCCCGTCCCTGCCTGGACTACCACATCGGACGGTGCCAGGCCCCCTGCGTAGGGTTCCAGACCCGGGAGGACTACCGGGAGATGGTCGACGAGATCCTCCGGATCCTGGGCGGGGATACCCAGGGACTGGAGCGGGAGGTGGCGGGGAAGATGGAGGAGGCGGCCCGGGAGCTCCGCTTCGAGGAAGCCGCCCGCCACCGGGACGTCCTGGAGGGTCTCGCCTCCATCGCCCGGGAGCAGCGGGTGGAGCGCTTCGAGGGGGGAGATCAGGATGTCCTGGGGGTGGCCCGGGATGGGGAACTGGGGGCGGCGGTGGTCCTCCGGATCCGGAAAGGGACCCTGCTGGGGAGGGAGACCCATCGTTTTTCAGGGATCGGCGAGGAGGGGGAGGCGGATCTCCTGGGACGATTCGCGGCCCTCTATTACCTGGGGCGGGGGGAGGCCGGCGATCAGGACCTCCCGGCGGAACTCCTCCTTCCCCAGGACTTCGCCGATCGGGAGGTCCTGGAAGAGGTCCTCTCGGAGCGCCGGGGTCGCCGGGTCCACCTCCGGGTCCCCGAGAGGGGGGCGAAGCATCGCCTGGTGGAGCTGGCGGCCACCAACGCCCGGCACCTCCTGGAGGATCGGGTCACCGAGCTGGAGCGAGCGCCGGACCGGGCCGAAGCCGTCCTGTATGAACTCCAGGACCGTCTCCACCTGAAGGTGGTTCCCCGGTTCATCGTCTGTTTCGACATCTCCCATTTCCAGGGGACGGAGGTGGTGGCCTCCGCTGTGGCCTTCGAGAACGGAGAGCCCCGGAAGTCCCTCTACCGGCACATGCGGATCCGGGGGGACTGGGGGAATGACGATTTTCGCTCCATGGCCGAAGCGGTGGAGCGGTACCTGTCCCGGAGGCTGGAAGGACAGGAGCCTCTTCCTGAACTCCTGGTGGTGGATGGAGGACGGGGGCAGCTTTCAGCCGTCCTTCCCGTGCTGAAGCGACTGGGGGCCGAGGAGGTGGCCGTGGCGGCCCTGGCCAAGCGGGAGGAGGAGGTGTTCCTTCCCGGACGGCGCGACCCGGTCCGGATTCCCCGTCGGGAGCCGGCCCTCCGACTCCTGCAACGTCTGCGGAACGAGGCCCACCGCTTCGCCGTCTCGTACAACCGGAAGCTTCGCACCCGTCGGACCATCCAGAGCCGACTGGGGGAGATCCCCGGGATCGGCCCGGGACGCCAGCAGGCGCTCCTCACCCGGTTCGGCTCGGTGGAGGGCATCGTCGCGGCAGGCGTGGAAGAGGTGATCCGGGTTCCCGGGTTCTCCCGGGTTCTGGCCGAACGGGTCCTTTCCTACCTTCAGGGGGAAGGGGAGACTCCGGAGGGACCCCCCGCTCCCTCCTCCCCCATCATTCCCCCGAACCCGGAAGCTCCATGACGTCCGTTCGCACCCGCTTCGCCCCCAGCCCCACCGGTGACCTCCACCTGGGAAACCTCCGGGTGGCGGTGTTCAACTACCTGTTCGCCCGGCACCATGGGGGTGCCTTCGTGGTCCGGGTGGAGGATACCGACTGGGTCCGGAACCGGGAGGGCTCCCTGGAGGGAATCCTGGATGATCTCCGGTGGGCCGGGTTGGAGTGGGACGAGGGACCGGATCGCCCCGGTCCCTTCGGACCCTACCGTCAGAGCGAGCGGGGAGAACTCCACCGGGCCGCCGCCCTTCGTCTCCTGGCGGAGGGGTACGTCTATCGCTGTTTCTGCGTGGAGGAGGAGAGGGAGGGGGAAGATCTGCCTGGGGACGGCTCCCCCTTCGATCCGGCAGCGGGACCGGGGTGCCCCGGCGGGTGCCGCGGTCTACCCCCGGAGGAGGGGGCCCGCCGGGCGGAAGCGGGCGCGCCGGCCGCCCTCCGCTTCCGGGTGCCGGATGGCGTGGTACGGTTCGACGACGAGATCCGTGGGGAGATCTCATTTCATGGAAACGATGTAGGTGACTTCGTCATTCTCCGTTCCGATGGCCGTAGCACCTACAATTTCGCCGTGGTGGTGGATGATGTGGCCATGGAGATCACCCATGTGATCCGGGGGGCGGGCCATCTTTCCAACACTCCCAAGCACGCCCTTCTCTTCGATGCCCTGGGGTCGCCTCGTCCCCGATTCGCCCATCTGCCCATGGTCCTGGGCGCCGATCGGCGCAAGCTGTCCAAGCGGGAGGGGGCCGCCGGCGTCGGGAAACTCCAGGCCCAGGGGTATCACCCGGATGCCGTCGTGAACTACCTCTCCCTCCTGGGGTGGTCCCCGGGGGACGACCGGGAGATCCTCAGCCGGAAGGAGCTGATCCAGGAGATGACCCTGGAGCGGGTGGGTGCATCAGATACGGTTTTCGATCCCGACAAGCTTCGCTGGGTTTCCGAGCAGCACATCCAGAGGATGACGGTCACCGAACTGGCGGAGGCCGTGACCCCGCACCTCCCTCCTGAGGCTCCCGCCATGACCCGGGAGGAGTTGGAGCGGGCCGTGGAGGCCGTCAGGACCCGGATCGCGGTCTTCTCCGACATCGGCCCGGCGCTGCGCTTCCTCCATCCCGACCCCCAGGCCCTGGCCGCCGCAGGAGAGGAGGTTCGACGGGAAGGAGCCGAGGGAGTCCGTATTCTGCAGGGGGTCATGGAGACCCTCTCTGCCCTGGAGGAGTGGGAGGCGGGTCCCATCAACGCCGCCATACGGTCCTGTGGCAAGACGTTGGGCGCTCGGGGGCCGGCGCTCTTCCACCCACTCCGCCTGGCTCTCACCGCCGAGGCGTCGGGCCCCGAATTGGCCGGGATCCTGGCGGCGGTCGGGAAGGAGGAGGCCCTGCGCCGCTTCCGTCTGGCCCTGGATCATTGACGTCGGGTTTGACCTCGGGAACGGACCCTCCCTACCTTTCGGGGTTATGAAATCTCGGACCGTTTCCTGGTAGCCCTCCAAGGTGGGGTAAGGGAAGAGCGGTCCGTTTCCACGTTCCGATGTTCTGTCCTAATGTGATGAGGAGGATAGCTGGATGAGAGTTCGATTCGGTGCCACGGCGGCCCTGGCCTTCGCCCTCGCCCTGGGCGGATGTGCGTCCGCCGGGAACGGGCCGAGCGTGTCTACGGGATTGGGTGCCCCCGAAGACCTTCCTGATTGGGTAGCAGAGCTTCCTGAAGGGACGGAACCGCGGGACAACGAGCACACCGGGCAGGCCACGCTTTACCTGCTTCAGGGCAACTTTGAGCAGGCCCTGCAGGAGGCTCGTGCGGGGATCGAAGCCGATCCCGAGAATCCCCAGTCCTACTTCCAGGCCGGGGAAGCCCTTCTGGGGCTGGGGGAGCTGGAGCAGGCGGCTGAGATGCTGGACCGGGCCGAGGAGATCTATCCCCGGTACATCATGGAGACCATGGGACTCCGGGAGCAGGCCTGGATCGACGAGTACAACCTGGCGTTCGAGGCCATCGAGGCCGGAGATGACGCCGCAGCGGTGTACCAGTTCGAGCGGGCGCACACCATCTACCAGAACCGTCCCGAGGCCATGCTGAATCTGGCGTCCATCTATGCCCAGGAAAGGGAGGATGATCGGGCCATCGACTACTTCTCCCAGGCCATCGAGGTGATCGAGGGGCCCTGGACTGATCGGGTGGATGCCGATACCCGGGAGAACTGGATGGAATCCCTGGAGGTGGCCCAGTTCAACAAGGCGCAGCTCCTCCTTCGGACGGAGCGTTATGCCGAGGCCGCCGATGCCTTCGAAGTCCTGGTGGAGCGGGATCCGGACAACATGGATCTGCTTTCCACCTACGCCGCCGCCCTGGTGGCAGGAGGCCAGGCTGAGCGTGCAGAAGCGCTCTTTGCGGATCTGCTCCAGCGGCCGGGTCTCTCTCCGGCGGACTACTTCAGCATCGGGGTCGGCCTCTATCAGGTCGATGAGTTTGATGGGGCGGCGCAGGCATTCCAGGCCGTTCTCGATGGAGTCCCCGAGCACCGGGATGCGGCTCTGAACCTGGCCCAGACCCTCTTCCTTGCCGAAGAATGGGAAGGTCTCGAGCGGGTCAGCGAGCACCTGACCGACATCGACCCCTACAATGAGAACGCCTACCGCTTCCAGGCTCAGGCCCTGGTCCGCCTGGACCGGGAGCAGGACGCGGTCCAGGTGCTGGACCGTCTCGAAGCCCTTCCCTGGGTCATCGATGACATGAGCCTGCAGGCTGCCGGACAGGCCCTGGTGGTGGTGGGTCAGGTCACGAATCGCTCCGAGGCAGAGGGGACCGCCGTGAACCTGCGGTTCCACTTCTTCGACGCCCAGGGCAATGCGGCCGGCACCGCCGATAGCTCCATTCAACTCCCCGGAGCGGATGAGAGCGGCGTGTTCCAGGTGGAGGCACCTGCGGCCAACGTCTTCGGGTTCCGGTACGAGGTACGCTGACCGGGCCCCCGGCCTTCTAGGGGCGTGGTGACATCTCCTGCGCCCTCCGCGGGACTGAGTGGGCCCTTCTCCGTCGCTTGACGTGGGAAGGGCCCACGCTACATTTCGTGTCGCACAAGCGGGCGTAGCTCAGTTGGTAGAGCATCAGCTTCCCAAGCTGAGGGTCGCCGGTT
>REED01000087.1 GCA_007695225.1 Gemmatimonadales bacterium | reverse complement strand
AGGAAGTAGAGGTTGAAGGAGAGGGCCCCCCGCTCCGCCGACCACTCCGCCAGGCGGGAGAGCTCCCCCCGGTTTCCCCGGGTGAGGGAGGTCTGCACCACGAAGTCCAGTCGGTGCTCCCGGAGTCGATCCACCGCCGCCAGAGTGTCCTCGAGGGCGCCGGTTCCATGGCGGAAGCGGTCATGGTAGGCAGGATCCAGGGAATCCACGCTCACCGCCACCCCCTTCACCCCTGCCTCCATGAGAGATTGGATCCGGGCATCGGTGAGGCGAGTCCCGTTGGTTCCCACCACCACGGTGGCCCCGCCGTCGGAGGCATGGCGGGCCAGCGTCTCCAGGTCCTCCCGGAGGAGGGGCTCCCCGCCGGAGAGGATGAGCATGGGGTTCGGATTCACCTCCAGGAGCTCGTCCAGGATCCGGCGACAGGCGTCGGTGGGAAGCTCCGAGGCCGCCTCGTGCCAGGACCCGGCGGAGATGTAGCAGTGGGCGCAGGAGAGATTGCAGCGCCGGGTGAGATTCCACGCCACCACGTGGGGGAGGAAGGTGTCGGCGTCGCCTGACCGGCCCCCGGCGACCCCGTCTCCCGGGGAGGGGACCGGGGACGTGGTCAGCGGAAAGGGGAAGGCCTCCAGGGCCCCTGCCGGAGCCCCGGGGGCAGAGCCGGAGGACAGGCCGGAAGGCAGGCCGGAAGACAGGCCGGAAGACACGGTGGGGAGGGTCCGACCCACCTCCGTCCCCCTCACTCCGCGCCCTCCTCACCCTGATTCCCCCTGGACATGAACTCCTCCACCGCGGCCTTCGCCTGGGCCGGGGTGGTCACCTTCATGTCCACCGGGCATTTCTCCACCTGCTCCTCGATGTCCCGGATGGGACAGCGGGTCACCCCTTGGGCCTTCGCCTCCTCGATGAACTTCCGCATCTCCTCGGAGAGGCCGTCCACGCCCTCCGCCGCCGCCTTCAGCTGTTTGGTCTGGAGTTCCTTGAACATCACCAGCATGGTGTCCATGTCGAACTCGTCGGCCTCGATCATGGCCTGCTTGTTCTCGTCCATGATCCGGGTGGTGACCCGCCAGACCCCGTGCTCCCGGGCGAAGCGCTCCACCGTGTTCCGGGCCAGGGGGCGGGCGATGAGGGGCACCGCCTTGAGCCGGCCGAAGGCCTCGTGGGTCCAGACCACGGGATCCGAGGCGTTCCGTGGCCTGGTCTGGGCATGGCCGGTGTAGGGGCAGGTGGTGGAGACGATGGGGGTCTCGGGTTCCGGGTCGGAGTCGTAGGTCTCCACCACGGTTCGCTTCATGGCCTCCTCGGCCTTCACCTCGGCCAGCGCCAGCTCCTCGGCGGTACCGATCCCCATGATGAGCTGCATATGGGTGGGGAGAAGCTTCCGGATGGCCTCGTCCAGCCGCTCGCTGGTCACCACCGGGAGGGTCACGGGGATGGGTTGGGTGGATGGATCGGGCCCATGGCCATGGCCGTGGAGCCCGGCGCCCTTCTCCTCAGGGTAGGCGCCATTCGCCTCCGGGGGGGTCCCATTTCCGTTGACGGATCCGGCGCCGTTCTCCTGGCCGGGGGCACCGCGATAGGCCACCCCGCTGGCCCGAGCCCGGTTCATGGCCTCGGCTTCCTCCTCCACTGCCACCCATCCGGCCCCCTCGGGAATGGGCGCCTTTCCCGGTCCGGTCTCCCCCCAACCCTTCTCCCGCACCGCGCCGGGGCCGTAGGTGTCCATGACGTAGTCCTCCACCGCCTTCCGGGCGATCCCCAGGGCGAAGGGGGGGACCCGGAGGATTCGCACCTCCGCCTCGGGCGCCCATTCCAGCCCTGTCTCCCCGTCCTCCTCGATCCAGGGGATCTCGTCGGGACGGACGTCCGTGGTCCCGACCAGAAGGATGTTGGAGGGGGCCATCCGACAGAGGTTCTCCGCCTGGGACCCCATCTCCGTTCCCTCGATGCGGTGTCCTCCGTGGCGGGCCAGGATGAGGAGGGCGGGATCCACCTCCTCCACCCACTGGAGAATGCACTGGAAGGGCTTCCCGATGAGGATCTGGGTCTCCACCTCCACGTCGGGGAATTCCGACGCCATCACCTCGGCCCGCTTGAGGTTGGCCTGGCAAAGCCTCAGGAGACCCTTGTCGATGATGTTGTTGTGGAGCTCCTCCTGCTCCTCGAATTTGAAGATCTTGGCCGCCTGGGCCGACAGCACGTCCTTGATGTTCCCGAAGACGGCGTGATGGTATTCCACATCGAAGGCGGAGCAGACCCAGAGTTTCGCCCCGAACTCCCGTGCCATCTCCAGCGCCACGCGCATGGCCTTGTAGGCGTAGGACGAGCCGTCCACGCAGACCATCCAGTCGCCGCCCTCCAGGGGCCGGTCGTTCCGGACGATGAGGGTGTCCTTCTCCACCTGGCGGATGACCCGGCCCGTGACCCCTCCCAGTTGGGAATAGGCCTGCTGGCCGATCCCGTGGGCGCCCATGCAAAGGAGGTCGTACTCCCTCCCGCTCTCCCCTGCCAGCTTCTCGTCCTGCTCCTCGTCCTCGGCCACGATCCGGCCATTCTCGCCCAGCTTCACATCGCTCCGGACCGTGTCTCCGCCGTCGTACTTGTCAGCGATGTTCGGATCGAACCCGATGAGGCTGGGGAGCCGCCCGGCGCCACGGTTCGCCTCCCGGATGATCTCCTCGAAGTGGATTCCCTCCAGGAGCTGGCGGCGGAGGGGGACTCCGGCCTCCTTGCACCGCAGGTCGGTCTGGTCCAGAAAGGAGTCGGAGATGAGCTGAAGGCCCTTCTCGATGAGCTTGTCGTGGATCTTCCGCTGCCGCTTGATCTCCTGGTCGGTCTGGAACCGGGCGGGAAGTCCGGTTTCCAGTTGGCGGAAGCGGACGTCGTGGAGGCGGGCAGCGTAGACATGGTTTCCGGTGATGCGTCCCTCGGATCTGCGGCAGATCTCGAGGGCCCGATCCACGGCCCAGTTGGAGTGGGATGAGTTGTCGACAGGGACGAAGACCTCGCGGTACATGAGCACCTCGTGCCATCGGGTCCGCAGGGCCCTTCGCTACCGGACGGTCGGTCACACCGAGCCGTTCCGTCACCGGTCCGCACCACTCCCTCCTCGGCATCCCGCTCACCGAGTCAGAAGGACCCCTTTTTCGGGGTGGCATGGCGTCGATCCGGGGCGAAGGAGGCGAGTCGTTCTCGCCTTCTCGCATGCAAGGCACCATCCGCTCCCGGGGGAGCGGCGGCGCATAAATTCCGGCGGCCTTTCTCGTGCGGCCTGCGCGGAAGCGCGTTTGAGAACTCGTATCGCGGGCTCAGGCCGGTGCTTTCCCTCTGGCATGAACCTCTATCGTTCAAAGCACGTTTTGTGTGCTCGCCTCTCCCCAGTACCGATGTCCTTCAAGGCAGGAACGGCATTCCCCGTGGAACACCGCGAGGGCAGTATACCGGCCCCAGTCAATCTCTGTCAAATAATTCACAAAGGCCTTGCAGCACCCACGTCACCGGAGGGGGGCAGAAATCCGCTCAAGAAGCGCCGACGCGGCGAGTTGGGTGATGAGCAGGAGGATGACGGATCCACCGAGGCCGGAAAGCAGGGGGAAGAGGTTCTCCGCTCCCATTCCACTCCCACCGGCGGCGTGGAGAAGGAGACGGTGAAGGGGGCCGAAGGGGAGGATCCCCTCCAGAAAGGCGCCGGCACTCCCGGGCGGCGAGGTCCGGAAAACCCCGGAGCCATGGAGGAGGAAGAGGGAGAGGACCGCCGCGAAGAGGGCCCCTTCGGCCAGGGACCGGGCCAACGCGGCCACCCAAATACCCACCAGATTGGCGGCCAGGAGGGCCCCCAGAAGGACGGGCACCGCCAGGAGAGCCAGGCTGGCAGGTCCCGGGCCTGCCCCCGGACTGATGCTGCCCCCTGCGTCCCCGCCCCCTCCCCCCTGCCAGATCCCCACAAGGAGAATCACGGCCAGCGAGGGAAGGATCTGGAGGGCATCCAGGAGGGTGCCTCCGATCCCCCGGGCCAGGAGGAGATGGCGGGGGGAGGCGCCCACCAGAAGCATGCGCCGGAGGATCCCCGTCTCTCCATCCCGGATGAGGGGAATGGCGGACCCGAAGGTCCCGAAGAGGACGAAGAGTACGGTGTAGACTGCAGCGGCGTGGAACGCAGGAGCGCCGCCCAGGGCCACCGGGAGGACCAGGAGGAGCGGAATGCCCACGTTCAGGGCAAGGAGTCGCCGGCGCCGCAGGGTGAGCGCCACCTCCAGCCACCAGAGGGGCGCCCTCATGGGCGGTCCTCCAGTTCCACCCCGGTGAGCTCCCGGAAGAGATCCCCCAGGTCGGGCTCCCGGACCTGTAGCTCCCGGACCCCGATCCCGGCATCCAGGAGGTACTGGAGAAGCGGGGGGAGGACCCGCCCTCCCATGCGGGTTTCCACCTCGATCCGTCCCGGGCCCTTGGCCTCCGGGTGGAAGCGCCATGCTTCCACCCCCTGCAGGGCGTCGAGCCCCGCCAGGGGACCGACTCCCGGCAGGGGACCGACTCCCGGCAAGGGGCCGAATCCCTTCGTGGCCGCAGGGGCCTCCGGGGAGTTCGCTGCCTCCCGGGGATCCAGCCCCCTCCCCTCCCCTCCGGCCCTCCCTGGTGTAGCCCCCGTCCCCTCTTCCCACGGAACTCCATCGCCTTCCAGGGTCACCCGGACCAGGGTCCGTCCCTTGAGCCGGGCCAGGAGGGTCTCGGGTGGGGCGTCCGCCAGGACCCGGCCCCGATGGAGGAAGAGGATCCGGTGGGCCCAGAGGGGAGCTTCCCGGATCTCGTTGGTGGCCAGGATCACCGCCGTCCCGGTCCGGGCCCGCTCCCCCAGGAGGGTCCCCAGCGCGTCGATTCCCCGAGGATCCATCCCCACCGTGGGCTCGTCCAGGAGGAGGAGTTCGGGACGGGGGGCCAGCGCCTCCGCCAGAAGGAGCTTCCGTCGCATCCCGAAGGAGTACTGGGACACCGGAGTCCCCGCTACGTCCGACAGGTCGAAGGCCTGGAGGAGGTCGGCCAGCCCCAGGCTGGGATCCTCCGGGTCCTCATCCGCCAGCCGGGTGAACAACCGGAGGTTTTCTCCTCCGGTGAGGGGTGGCACGTGCACCGGGTCGTCGGGGGCGTAGCCGATCCGCCGGCGAAGCGTCGGTCCAGGTCGCTCCGCCGGCACGCCCAGCAACTCCAGGGTTCCCGAGCTGGGCCGCAGGTCGGTGGCCAGGAGACGGAGGAGGGTGCTCTTCCCAGACCCGTTGGGGCCCAGGAGGGCCACCACCTCCCCAGGCGCAACCTCCAGTTCCAGGGATTCCACCCCCACCCTCCCCCCGGGGTATCGGAAGCCCAGCCCCCGGGCCCGGACCGCCATCCTCCGGCTGGTCAGAGGTCCCAACCGGCCCGAGCCAGCATGGCCAGGTTCACCAGGACCACGAAGAGGGCGGTGAGGTGGAACGAGGGGGAGAGGGCCGATTCCGGATCGGGAAAGAAGGCGCCTTGCATGAGGGCCGGGATCCGGAGGGCGTGGACGAACCAGACCGCCCGGGCGAACCAGGCGTTCTGCCAGCTCCAGAGCCCCCAGAAGACCAGAGCCACGATGGCGACGCCCAGAAGGAGCCAGATCCCCACCGGACCCCGCTCCACCGGAAGGGCTCCGGCGCGGCTCATGGCCACCACGGCGAAGAGGTAGAGGATCCCCACGTGGAGGTAGACGAAGGCCGCCTGCCGGAACTTCCGGGTTCGGGCCTCGGACATCTACATCCCTTCCAGCCCGAGCTCCGCCCGGGCCACGTCCATGATCTCCGGGGTCAGGGTCGGGATGCCCTTCTCCCGGGCGTAGTCGGTGTAGATCCGCTTCACCATCCCCCGGACGAAGCGGGGCACCCGCTGGAGGCGATCCACCGCCTCCGGGCTCCAGTGCACCGGACCGGTATAGCGGGGATTCTCCCCCCACTCCGGTTCGGGCTCAGCGTCCCCCTCCCACCCCTGGGAAGGGGAGGAGCCCGCCCCCCCGGGGACGGTGTCCGTCCCCCCGACGTCCTCCTCCTCGGAGAAGGCGGAATCCCGGCCCCCGGCGAGTCCGCCCCGGACCCCCTCCATGGGCTGAGCCGGTACTTCACGCCCCCCCACCTTCACCCCCAGGGAACTCACCAGCTGCGTCTCCATGGGGTTGGTGAGCATGGCCATCTCCCGGTCGCACGCGGGGCATTGGAAGACGGCGGCCATGGTCCCGTCACCGGGGATCTGCCGCTCGGCGAAGGCCATGACCTCGTCGCAGGGAATGCAGAGGAACTTCATGGCTGACTCCCCTCCTGCGGGGAAGCCTGCCCCTCTCCGGAAACCTTCCCTGCCCCGGCGGCCTCCTCCAGGTGGAGGGCCACCTGTCGGAAGCCCTGGGCCACCTCCCCTTCCGGATCCTCCAGCACCCGGGGCCTCCCCCGGTCCGTGTCCTCACTGATCCGGGGATCGAAGGGAATCTCGCCCCAGATGGGAACCGAGCCTTCCTCGGACAGCCGACGGGCTCCATCTCCGGGGAAGATGGGGTGACGCTCCCCGCACCCGGGGCACCGATACCCCGACATGTTGGCCACCAGGGCCACCGAGGGGATCCCTGCTTCCCGGACCATCCGGAGGGACCGGGCCACCACCGCTCGGGAAAGCTCCGAGGGGGTGGTCACCAGGAGGGCCACGGGGAGGGCGGGGACGAGTTCCAGGAACCGACCGATCTTGTCCGTCCCCGGGGGAATGTCCACCAGGAGGTAGTCCAACTCCCCCCAGGCCACATCCGCCAGGAACTCCCGGAGGACGTTGGTCTCCATGGTACTCTGCCAGATGAAGGTGTCCCCACCTGGATCCTGCCAACGCAAGGGGGCATCCTCCGCCTCCTGGAGGAGCTCCATGGAGATGACGGGGACGCCGGCCGCTCCCTTCGGCGGGACCACACCGTCGGCTCGATCCACCAGGACACCCCTGGGTACCCCCAGCATCCGGGCCAGGGAGGGGCCATTGAGGTCGGCATCCACCACCCCCACCCGGCGTCCCATGGCCGAGAGGGTCACGGCCAGGTTCGCCGTGACGGCGCTCTTCCCCACGCCGCCCTTTCCGCTGGCCACCGCCACTACCTGTCCGATCCCCGCCAATCGCTCGGCCAGGCGGGAACGCTGGTCCAGCACCTGTTCCAGGAGCTGGGACCCGGTGGACTTGTCCACGTCATGGTACGTCCGGAACTTCCGCACGGATTGCCTCCTCCCCCAGCGGGGGATCCCCAGGAGATTCGGGGCTCAGGGACAGCGACGAGGGCGTCAGGGGATGATCTGCTCTCCGGATCCGTCCCACACGGTGAGGGCATCCACGGGACAGGAGGCGCAGGCATCCAGAAGCGCCACGAGGCTCTCCTCCTCCGCGCCCTTCCGGAAGACGGCGATCCCCTCGTCATCGAACTCGAAGGCACCTGGGGCCTCGGCGATGCAGTCGCCGAATCCGACACAGAGAAGGCGGTCGATCTGCACCCGGTACTCGCCGAACGTCCGTTCCTCCGTCCCCGCCACGGCCCCTCCCCGGAAGTGGGTGTCCATCCGGGGTGAACATCTGTCGGGGTCGGCGGAAGGGCAAGTGGCCTCCCAGGGGACGAATCGCCGAGGTCCCCCCAAGGCGTCGAAGGCCGTTGAAGAAGGAGGGTCCCCTGGGAAGGGGGGTTGCAGAGGGTCGGGTGACCCCCTCAGTTCGTGGAAGGAAGTTGAAAGATGGACGAGACCCCCTCGTGCGGCCCGAAAGGAGCGCCCCCATGGCGTGGACAGCGTTGGTCTCCCATCGAAGAGGGATCCTCATCGGAGGGGGAGTGGCCCTGGTGGCGGCGGTGCTGGTCCTCCTCACCCTCCAGCGGCCCAGTCCGCCCATGTACGCTCCCTCCCCCGTGGTCTCCGATTCCGCCGGGGAGGCCCGGGTGGGACCCGTTCTCCGAACGGTGGACGCCACCGCCTCCCATCGCTGGACCCACTTCTCCTTCCAGGCGGGGGCGGTGGTACGCGACCCGGGGCCCACGGACTGGGACCTGGCCTTCCGCCGCTTCCAGATCATTGCCAACGGGGGGCAGGGCTTCTTCGGGGAAGGCGGGATCCTGGACCTGGGAGAGGTTC
Source organism: Gemmatimonadales bacterium (assembly GCA_007695225.1). Classification (GTDB taxonomy): domain Bacteria; phylum Gemmatimonadota; class Gemmatimonadetes; order Longimicrobiales; family Gaopeijiaceae; genus T3Sed10-66. The sequence goes on along the minus strand of REED01000087.1, from coordinate 30,243 downwards.
CCTTCGACGAGGTCCGCACGGTCCCGTTGGAGGGCTACGTGCCCACCGCGGCTCGTGGAGACTCGGTGAACGAGGCCATCCGGGAGTGGTACGACTACTCCTTCCTGTCCCACCTCCTCACGCCCCGCCCGAGGGTGTACGTCGTCCGCACCGCTGACGGACGTTTCGCCAAGCTGGAACTACTGGGCTATTACTGCCCAGGCGCCCAGCCGGGGTGCGTCACCTTCCGCTACGTCTACGCCGGGGACGGCGGCTCCGATGTCCAGCCAGCGGAGGGCGGAGGGGCGGATGCGAGGGACAGGCCGTCTCCCCTTCCCGATCCCTGATCTCACCTCCTCACCTCCTCACCTCCTCACCTCCGTGGGAGCGTGGGGAGGCCATCCTCCTTGTAGATGACCCCGTCCTTCATGACGAACCCGACCTCCTTGAGGAGCTCCACGTCCTCCAGGGGATTCCCCCGAACCGCCACGAGATCGCCCCACTTCCCCTCCTCCACCGTACCCGCCTCGTCCAGGATCCCCAGGAGATTGGCGGCCTCCCGGGTGGCGGAGAGGAGGGCCTGAGCCGGTGTCATCCCTGCCTCCACCAGGAGACGGAACTCGTCGGCGTTGGTCCCATGGGGAAAGACTCCGGCGTCAGTGCCGAAGGCGATGGGCACCCCTGCGGCCACCGCCCGTCGGTGGGACTCCCGGGCCACGGGGGTGATCTCCCGGGCCTTGATGGCGGACCAGGGCGCCAGGGTCCCGTCCTCCGCGGCCTGGAAGACGTACTCGAAGGCCATGATGGTGGGCACCAGGTAGGTTCCCCTCTGACGCATCTCCGCCAGGATCTCGTCATCCAACTCGGCGCCGTGATCGATGGAGGCCACCCCGGCCCGCACGGCATTCCGGATCCCCTCGATCCCATGGGCATGGGCCATGACCCGACGGTCCAGCATGGCGGCCGTCTCCACGATGGCCTGGAGCTCCTCGAAGGTGGCCTGCGCCGGTCCGATCTCGGTACCGGCGGACATGACCCCGGCGGTGGCGCAGGTCTTGATCAGGTCGGCCCCGTACTTGATCTGGTAGCGGGTCGCGGCCCGGGCCTCCTCGGCTCCGTTGAAGACGCCGTCGGCGATCCCGGTCTCGGGAAAGAGGTCGGGACGGAACCCGGTACGGTCACAATGGGAACCCGTCGTCCCCAGTCCATTTCCAGCCGTATAGATCCGGGGCCCCGGGACCACGCCCCGCTGGATGGCGTCCCGGAGGGCGATATCGGCGAACTCGCCGGCGCCGGCGTTCCGGATGGTGGTGAATCCGGCCAGGAGGGTGGTGTGGGCGTTTCGGGCTCCGACCAGGGCCGCCGTCCCCGGGAAGCTGCGGAACGGGTCTCCCGCGAGTTCACCGGTGGGGTCCGAGGTGATGTGGGTGTGGAGATCCATGAGGCCCGGCAGGACCGTCCATTCGGACAGGTCCACCACTCGCGCTCCAGCCGGAGCGTGGATCCCGTCCCGAACCTCGTCGATGCGACCCTCCCGGATCACGATGCTCACCTCTTGCCGGAGGGTCTCCCCGGTGCCGTCGAAGAGGGCCCCGGCCTGGACCACCACCGTTTCGGGGGAGGGGTCGGTCTGGGCGGATGCGGATTGGACGGAAAGGGCCATCCCCAGGAGGACCGGGATGGCCAGGACAGGAAGGGTCCGGAAGCGCGGGATGATTCGCGGGGGAGGTCGCATGGGGGTCTCCACGGGTAGGGTCATGGTCAGATGCAGAACGGGGATGTGCCGCCCCCGTCCCGACCTACCAATCTATCATCCTTCCCGGTATGTCATCTTTCCCGGTCGGTCATCCTTCCCGGTACATCATCCTTGCTGGTATGTCATCCTTCCCGGGTTCTCTGGGCGATCATTCTCCCTGGGCTTCGCCCCGGATCTCCTCGGCGACGCCCTCCACCGCCCGGAGGACCCGGAGGAGGTTTCCACCCCAGAGCTTTCGGATCTCCTCCTCGCCATATCCCCGGCGCACCAGTTCAAGGGTGACGTTGAAGGTCTCGGAGGCGTCATTCCACCCCACCACTCCCCCTCCCCCATCGAAGTCCGAGGAGATCCCCACATGGTCGACCCCCACCAGGTCCACTGCGTAGTCGATGTGGTCGATGTAGTCCTGGAGGGTGGCGGGGGGCCAGCGGTCGTCGATCTCCGCCATCCCCCGGTCCCACTCCTCCCGATCCGATGGGGAGAGGACTCCCGGGTTGGACCCCTCGAGCCCCACCCGCCCGCGGAGGTCGGCGATGGCCTGGCTCCGCTCGGGGGGCTGGACCTTGACGAAGCCGGCCAGGGCGGTGGTCTGGGCCACGCCCCCGTTTTCCCGAATGGCCCGGAGCTGCTCGTCGTCCAGGTTCCGGGGGTGGTCCGCCACCGCCCGGATGGAGGAGTGGGAGGCGATGATGGGTGCCCGGGAGCGCTCCACGATCTGCATCATGGTGGATTTCGCGGCGTGGGAAACGTCCACCATGATCCCCAATCGGTTGAGTTCATCCACCGCGGCCTCCCCCAGGGGGGAGAGCCCCCCCCACTCCGGTCCGTCATCCCCCAGGTCCGGCCGCTCCACCGCGGCGTCTCCGAACTGGGAGTGCCCGTTGTGGGTGAGGGAGGTGTAGAGCGCCCCCAGGCGATGGAACTCCGCCAGGAGAGAGAGGTCCTCGCCGATGGGGTAGGCGTTCTCCACCCCGATGAGGGCCACCAGCTTCCCCTCCCCATGGATCCGCTCCACATCGGCGGCGGAGTACGCCAGGTCGATCTCGTCGGGATACAGGTCGTAGCTCATCCGCCGGACCCCCTCGAACTTCCGCATGGCACCCTCCAGCGCCGATGCATATCCGTCAGGGGTCCGCTCCTGCTGGCCGTGGTACACGATGAAGAAGGCGGCGTCGAGTCCTCCCTCCCGCATCTTGGGAAGGTCGTTCTGGAATCGTCCCCGTACCCCGGGATCCACCTCTTCGGTAGCGAAGTTGAAGGGGATGTCCACATGGGTGTCGATGGTGATGACCCGATGGTGGATCTCCCGGGCCCGCTCCACGAGTTCGGCCTCGGTCCGTTCCGGTGCGGCCCCCATCTGGGGTGGGGGCGGGTCCTCCCCCGGCTCAGGGGAACAGGCGACGGCCCAGCTTAAAACGAGGAGGGTCAGGATCCTGGACGGGTTCATCTCCACGGCTCCAATTCGAGGGTGAGGAAGGAGGATAAGTCTCCGGAAGGTCCGGTTGCAATCGGTGTCGCGGAACGCACCGGAGCGTCACCCTCGGTGGTCCCCTGTAATTCTTCCACAGCCTTCCAGGAGGAAGGTCATTTACGAAGGGACGGATGCCAGCGACGTAGGCGATTGGCGTTGGTGACCACGGTCACGGAACTGAACGCCATGGCAGCCCCCGCGATCATCGGATTGAGGAGGAGTCCCAGGAAGGGGTAGAGGGCCCCTGCCGCGACCGGAATGGCCGCGGTGTTGTAGAAGAATGCGCCCACGAGGTTCTGTTTCATGTTCCGCACCGCCGCCCGGGAGAGCTCGACGGCGTCGGCGACTCCATGGAGGGAACTCCGCATGAGGGTGATGTCGGCGGTCTCCATGGCCACGTCGGTCCCCCCACCCATGGCCAACCCCACGTCGGCCCGGGCCAGCGCCGGAGCATCGTTGATCCCGTCGCCCACCATCCCCACCCGTCGCCCCTGGGACTGCAGGGCCGCCACCACCTCCGACTTGCCGTCGGGGAGAACGCCGGCCCGGACCTCGTCGATCCCCACTCGCTCCGCCACGGCCCGGGCGGTGGTCTCGTTGTCCCCGGTCACCATGATCACCTGAAGCCCCAGCCCCCGGAGCCGCGCCACCGCCGCCGCCGAATCCTCCCGCTCCGTGTCGGCCCAGGCCAGGACCCCCATGGCCTCGCCCCCAACCGCCACCAGGGCCGGCGTCTTCCCCTCCCGGGAGAGTCGATCCCACTGGGACTGAAGGGGCTGGGGATCCACCCCCGCCTCGGCCAGCAGCGTGGGGGTGCCCACCAGCACGGCCTTCCCCTCGACGAGAGCCCGGACGCCCTTGCCCGCCACCCCCTCGAACTCCTCGGCGGAGGAGATGGAGAGTTCGGCGGCTCGGGCCGCCGCCACCACCGCCTGACCCAGGGGGTGCTCGGAGCCCGACTCGGCGGCCGCCGCCCACTGGAGGAGTCGGTGCCTGGCCCCATCCCCATCCTCATCCCGCAGAGGAACCACGTCGGTGATCCGGGGCTCGCCACGGGTCACCGTCCCCGTCTTGTCCAGGAGGATCACATCCAGCGCCCGGGCCTTCTGAAGGGCCTCGCCGTTCCGGATGAGAATCCCGTGCTCCGCCGCCTTCCCCACGGCGATCATCACCGAGATGGGGGTGGCGAGCCCCAGGGCACAGGGACACGCGATGACCAGAATGGAGACGGCCACAACGACGGCGTAGTTCAGGGAGGGCTCCGGACCCACAAGGAGCCACAGGATGAAGGTGAGGACAGCGATGGCCACCACCACGGGAACGAAGACCCCGGACACCTTGTCCACCAGGCGTTGGATGGGGGGCCGAGACCCCTGGGCCTCGCGGACCAGCGCCACGATCTGCGCCAGCACCGTGTCACTCCCCACCCGGGTGGCCCGCATCCGGAAGCTTCCCGAGCGATTGATGGTGCCCCCGGTGAGCGGATCCCCCACTCCCTTCTCCACAGGGATGGACTCCCCGGTGACCATGGACTCGTCGATGGCGGAGGCCCCCCGGGTCACCTCTCCGTCCACCGGGATCCGCTCCCCCGGGCGGACCACGAGAATCTCCCCCACCTCCACCTCCTCCACCGGAACCTCCACCTCTTCGCCGTCCCGGACCACCCGAGCCTGACGGGGTCGAAGATCCATGAGCGCCCGAAGGGCGGCGGAGGTCGTCCCCCGAGCCCGGGCCTCCAGGGCCTGCCCAAGGACCACCAGGGTGATGATCACCGCGGCGGCTTCGAAGAAGGGGTGGGCCGTTCCCTCGGGGAACAGCCCCGGCGCCGAGACCGCCACCACCGAGTAGAGGAAGGCGGCCCCCGTTCCCATGGCCACCAGCGTGTCCATGTTGGGGGCGAGCTTCCGGGCCGACTTCCACCCGCGGGTGAAGAAGCGCCCCCCCACCCAGACCATGATGGGGAGGGTGAGCACCCCGCTCAGCCCCCAGAGCAGGCGGACCTGTCCGTGGTCCAGTCCCCGGAGGAAGGGCACCCACTCGTGGTGTCCCAGGAGAAGGACGGGGATGGAAAGGATCGCCCCCACCCAGAACTTGCGGAAGAGATCCCGAGCCTCCGCCTCTCGGTCCTCGGCTCGGCGGGCCTCCCGGTCGTCGCTCCCTCCGGCTCCCTCCCCCTTCAACGGGTGGAGTCCGAACCCAGCCGCTTCCACCGCCTGGAGTAGATCGTCTTCCTCCACGACGCCCGGGATCCAGCGGACCTTCGCCTCTTCGGAGGCCAGACCCACCTCCGCCGAGACCACGCCCGGGACCCGCTGGAGGGCTCGGTCCACCGCGGAGACACAGGCGGCACAAGTCATCCCCGTCACTCCGAAGCGGGCTTCCTGCGCCTCCACGTCGTACCCGGTCCGGCGGATCACATCCACGACCCCTTCCGGTCCTGTCTGGGTCGGATCGATGCGCACCCGGGCCTCGCCGGTGGCCAGGGAGACGTGGGCATCCAGGATCCCTTCGCTCCGGGAGAGGGCCCTCTCCACAGCCGAGGAGCAGGCCGCGCAGGTCATCCCGGTGACGGGAAGGGTCAGCCCAACGCCCTGGCCCTCGCCCGGCCCACGGCCCTCTCCGTCGCCATGGCCGGGACCGAGGCTCGCACCGTCCGACGAGGCGTCCCCGGAAGGAGACCTGGGAATGGAAGAGAGGGGCGAAGGAGAATCCGGGGCTGGACGGGTCACGGGGCTACTCCTGCATCGGGATGCTGGGCGATGGGTCGCCGGGGGCGACGGAGTCCGGGAAGCTGATGGAACGACGTGGGAACGTGGGGGTGTCTCGGACCGGGTACACCGCTCCGGCCCCACAATATACCCCCCCACCCTATAAGTTCCCCCATGTCCCAAAGAGCAAGCCTCCTGGCGCCCTCGACGAGGGCCCCTTCCAAGTCCAACCCACTCTGGGACCTCGGCCGGGCCTCGCGGGGTTTCCCTGGTGAATCACGCCATCTCCCTTCTTGGAGGCATCCATGACTCCGGTCCCCGACTACGCACTCTCCCGAACGCTGGAACTCCCCTATGATGAGGCCGACCGAAGGGTGCGGGCTGCCCTGCAGGGGGAGGGCTTCGGAGTTCTGACAGAGATCGATGTCCGTGAGACGCTGAAGAACAAGCTGGACGTGGACTTCCGCCCCTACAGGATCCTGGGGGCCTGTGCCCCGGCGCTTGCCCATCAGGCCCTCCAGAAGGAGGAGCAGGTGGGGCTTCTCCTTCCGTGCAACGTCATCGTCTACCAGGGAGCCTCACCGGAGCAAACCGTGGTGGCCATCCTGGATCCCCGGGCCCAGCTTTCCATGGCCGCAAATCCTGAACTGGCGGAGCTGGGGGGCGAAGTGCGGGAGCGGATGAAGCGGGTGCTGGAAGCGATCTGAACCCTTTGCGGGGGGCGGGGAAAGCGACGGCTTGGAGAAATCAGTCCGGGGAGACCTCCCGGTTGCCGTCACTTCCCAACACCACTTCGAATCCCAACTGCCGGGGAAGCTCCGCGGCTTGCTCCGCCTCAACCCTCGAAGGAAAGCCTCCCATTCGGACACGGAAGAGGGGACTGCCTTCCACCTGTGTGACCCGAACGTCCAGCCCCTCGGACCGGGCCCGGTCCGCCAGGGCTCCTGCGTTATCCGACGAGGAGAAGGCTCCCAACTGCACCGTATAGGGCGCGGGCGGTGGGGCCTCCTCCTGAGACTCGGGGAGGATGGGGGGAACCGGTGCTGGAAGCCTCTCCGACCTCTGCCCCGTCGTGGTCCGGGGCGCATCCAGGCGCACCATGCGATCCCGGGCCTCCACCCGGTGGGGACTCGCCGGGTAGTCCCGCACGAGGATCTCCAGATACTGGCGAGCCGCCGCATCGTCTCCCCGGAACTCTGCCCCCTGGGCCAGCCGCATCAGGGCGGCATCGGACCACGGTCCGCCAGGATACTCGACCACCAGTCTCCGGTAGTCCAGTTCCGCCAGCTCCGGGTCCACTGTAAGGCGAGCCCGGAGCCAGAGGGCCTGCTGCCGCTCCTCCCGCGTCGCCACCGATTCCCCGCCCCACCATTGCTCCAACCCCTCCCGGGCCTCGGGAAAGCGGCCGGAGGCCATGTGGTTTTCCACCGCGTCGAGTTCGGTGGACTGGCCGGCCAGGGTCCCCCGCTCCTCGCCGGCCGGAATCAGGAGGGAGAGTGCAAGACACGGGAGAAGCCAAACCCTCCACATCTCGGGCATCACGCCGCCACCGCCCCGGCCATCCGCTTCAGGATCCAGCTTTCCAGCAGGTGTTGATCCGAGAAGGTCGAGGACTTGAGGAGGCGGTCCAGCTCCAGGAGGTCCTGCACGGCAGCCTCCACCTCCCCCCCGCTCCACCGACGGGCCTGGGATCCGTAACGACGGGAGAGCCATTTCTGATGGGGGGGAAGAAGTGCCTCCAGGGCCCCCGTTCCACCATCCACCACCACCCCCAACCGAAGAAGGTGCGTGGCGAGGCCCAGGGTGAGGCCCACCCCGGACTCCCCGTGTTGAAGGAGGATCTCGAGTCCATCGAGGGCCTCCTGGTAGCGCTTCTCCGCCACCCGGTCGAACCACTGCCACCGATCCTGTCGGGGAATCCGGGTTCCGGTGGCGTCGACGTGGGCTGTGGTGATGGGCTCCCCCTGTTCAGCCAGGGCGTCCAGCTTCTCCAGTTCCCGGGCCAGGTACGCGAGGTTCGGCCCCACCGCCTGACCCAGCGCCCGGGCCGCGTCCTCCTCCAGTTCCCGACCCAGGTGGGTCCGGGCCCGGTGGATGAGCCAACCGGGCACGTCGTCGGACCCGATGTCCTGGAAGGCCATGGACCGGGCCAACTTCTCCAGGTCCCGATAGAACCGGGCAGAGGAGCGATCCGGGACGGTGCAGAGGAGGATGAGGGCCAATCCGGGAAGCGGGGTGCGGACGGCGTTCAGGACGAACTCCCGGGTCCGGGGAGAGCCGGCCAGGGCCTCGGTTTCGTGGAGAACCACGACCCGCCACTCCGCCATCATGGGAGGGGTCCCCAGGATCGAGGCCAGGGTTTCGGCGTCGATCTCCGACCCCCGGATGGTGTCCAGGTTGAAATCCCGGGTCCCGGGGTCGAGATGGGCCTCCACCAGTGCCCGGGCCGCCTCCTCCCTCCGGAATGCATCACTCCCATGGAGGTAGAAGGCCCCGCCCAACTCGCGGCCCAGCCCCGCCTGGAGGGAGGGTGGGATGACCGGTGGATTCACGGCAGAACGATTCGCACCAGTGCGCCCTCACGGGTACGCTGGTAGAGGGGCGAGACTTCGTAGAGTAGGACGTGGGACTGGGACCAGAGATCTTCCTGGAAGAGAATCCCCGGGGTCCTCTGGCTCCGGACCAGCCCTTCCCCCGCCGCCGGAATGTAGACCGGGACCTGGGGGGCACGGGCCTGGACTGCGGGAAGGGACACGCTGGGAGTCAGTACGGAGATGGGACCCCAAATCGCCATCCCCGTGAGTATGGCCGCCGCCGCCAGGGCCAGGGGAACGAGCCCGGAGCCGCCTCCCCCGCGTCGCTTCCGCCCCTCTTCCAGTTCAGCCTGATAGATCCGGTGGCGGATCCGGTCCTGGAGATCCTGGCGGGGCTCGGGTCCTGGAACGGAATGCAGGAATTCCACGCCCCGTTCGAGCACGGTCGCATACCTGGCACACCGGGCACACGCTTCGAGGTGCCCCAGGAAGGGAGCCCGAATCGGGTCCTCCTCTTCGGCGTCCCGGTACTCGGAATATCGTTCCAGGAATTCTTGGCAGGTCATGGCTGAGGTTCTCCCGTCCCACAGGGTCCGTCTTCCCTGATGTGGTACGCGGGCTCGGTGGTCGGTGTTCCCCCGGAGCTCCCGGTCGGAAGCGCACGCCCGGCGGGACGGAGAGCAAACCGGAAACGGCGTGGAGCGGCGAGGTGAAAGGCCTGCCCCACAAAAAACCCCCGCCGGCGAACCGACGGGGGTGACCCGGGGGATCAGTGGGGGGCTGAAGCCACCCGGGCTTCCTGCGTTTAGGCTCCTGGGCTGCCTTCCAGCGAACCCCGCAGCGTCCGGAATCAGTCCACCATGGGCGCGATGATCCGAGCGAAGTTGTTCCGGGCCCGATTCAACCGGCTCTTCACCGTTCCCAGGTTCGTCTCGGTGATCTCTGCGATCTCTTCGTAGGTCCTTCCCTCGAGTTCCCGGAGAACGAACACCAGCCGGTGATGTTCGGGAAGCTCTTTCACGGCCTCGTCAACCTTTTCCTTGAGATGACGTTTCCGAAAGAGGTCGTCCGGCTTGGTCGACTCGTCCTCCCACTCCAGAGGCCGGTGGTCTGCATCCCAGTTCTTCTTGATGGTCTGGAAAAGGACCAGGGGATTCCGGGACCGGTTCCGGAGCTCGTTCTTCGCCAGGTTACCGGCGATGGTGTAGATCCAGGTGGAGAACTTCTTGCTCTGGTCGAACCTGTGGAGATGGCGGTAGACGCGGACGAAGGTCTCCTGGACCAGGTCCTGGGCCCGTTCACGGTCTCCCACGGTGCGGTAGACGAAGTTCAGGAGCCGTGAGTCATACCGGCTCACCAGTTCTCCGAATGCCCTCTCCTCGCCATCCAGGAACCGCTGCACCACCTCACTGTCGGTGAGTGCCGCGATTTCTTCGCGGGTCGTACGCGGGGTTGGAGAAGCGGCGAAGGATCCCTGCGGCTGCACCGTCTTCTTGGCGAACATGTCGATTCGACCTCCCATGAACGGGGATGGCGCCCCCCGCGTGGCGGAGACCCACAAACTGTGGCCTCGCCCTAATGCTATTGCACGTTGCGTACCAAAGTACACTCCCCCCCCAGATATGCTGTCATTGCTGAAACCTGGGAAGATCCACTCCCGGAGCCGTCCCGGGGGTGTCCACTATGAAGGACGGTGTTTCTTCCCTCCTGGAGGACACCCCGCCGTACCGGCCAGCCAGGCAGGGCCTTTCGGCCCATAGCCCGTCGGACCCCACTCAGGGGAAAGAAGACTCCCGCCGGGGCGGCGGGGAGGAGGCCTCATCCCAGACCCCGGGAAGGAAGACCCGGAGGAAGAGAAGAGCCGACAGGGTCTTGGCGTCCACGATCTCCCCTGTGCGGATGTGATCCAGCGCCTGGGAGAATGGCATTTCCACGACCTCGATGTATTCGTCACTGTCGCGGTGCACGGCGCCGCCCTCGAGACCTGCTGCAGCGAAGAGATGGATCTCCTCGTCGGTGAAACCCGGAGTCGTGTAGATGCGGGTGAGGTAGCGCAGGTCGGCGGCCCTCCACCCCGTCTCCTCCTCCAGCTCCCTGTGGGCGCATTCCTCCCACGGCTCCCCGGAACCCTCGGGCATACCGGCGGGGATCTCGAAGAGGTATCCGCCGGCAGCGTATCGGTACTGACGGAGGAGGACGATCCGAGGATCGGGGTCGGACGGGGAATCGAGGAAGGGGACCACCGCTGCCGCGCCGGCGTGGCGGATGAACTCCAACTCCCCCTCCCGACCGTCGGGGAAGCGGACCCGGTCCAGGGTCAGGTGGACGATCCGCCCGTCCCAGATCTCCCGTCGATGGAGGAGGGGGTCGCTCACGCCTCCTCCGCGTCCTGCAGCTCGGTGGGGAGGCGGACCTCCACGGGACCCAGATCCAGGGCCTCCAGCTCCCCCGTCAACGCTTCGGCATCCCCGCAGAGCACGATGGGGATGGAGGCCGGGTCCACGTGGGCCCGAAAAGCCTGGAGCGCCCCTTCCCGGGTCACCTCCCGGATCCGATCCCGATACAGGTGATACTCGTCCATGGGGAGGTCGTGGATGAGGAGTTCGGCAATGCGCGCCGCCAACTGCCCCGTGGTCTCCATCCGGAGCGGGAAGACCCCCGCCAGATAGTCCCTGGCGCGAGCCACCTCTGCATCGTCGGGTCCCTCCGCCACGAACCGGTCCAGCTCTCCCATGGTCTCCCGGAGGGCGGCGGCGGTCACCTGGGTCTCAACGGCGGTGGAGAGGAGGAAGAGTCCACCCCGACGGCGGTGGGTGAAGTTGGATCGGACCCCGTAGGTGAAGCCGTGGCGCTCCCGGAGGTTCAGGTTCAGTCGGCTGGTGAAGGCCCCGCCCAGGATGGCGTTGGCCACCTGCAGGGAGAGGCGGTCCGGGTGCTTTCGCCCGGGCCCGGGATAGACCAGGCGAAGCTCGGTCTGCACCGCCCCGGGTCGATGGACCACCACGACGGGGCGGGGTGTGGGAGGAACCACCCCCGCGAGATCTCCCCGGGGCTCCGGGGCCCCTTCCCAGTCTCCGAACTGACGCCTTACGAGCCGATCGGCCTCTACGATATCCAGGTCCCCCACCAGGACCAGCCCCCCTCGACCCGGGCGGTACCGGGCCTCCACCCACTCCCGGGCATGGTCCGGAGTCACGCGTCGAATGGTGGCTTCGGTGCCCGCCAGGGGCCGATGGTAGGGATGGTCCGACGGAAAGAGAACCCGGTCCGCCTCGTCATCAGCCAGGGAGCCGGGGTCCATGAGCCGCTGCCGGATGGCGGCGAGGCGCTGGCGACGGACCCGATCCACCTCGTCGGAGGGGAAAGCCGGACGCCGCACCACCTCAGCCAGAAGCGCCAGGGTGGGCTCGAGGCGCTCCGCCGTGCAGGTGAAGGAGAGGGTCGTGGCGTCCCACCCGGTGGAGATGTTCAGCGATGTCCCCAGCTGCTCCAGCGCCAGTGCCAGCTCGGCCCCGGACCGGACCTCCGTCCCCCCCTGGAGGGCGTCGCCGGTGAGAACCGCCAAGCCGGCCCGGTCCCCATCCAGGGAAGCCTCACCGGCATCCAGGACCAGGCACCCACTCACCAGGGGGACCCGGGCCTCCCTGAGGACACGCAGTTCCAACCCCTGTGGGAGACGGTCCTCTCCCACTGCCGGAAGGTGGAAGGGTCGGATCTCTCCAGGCTCCGGCGGCCGCGACCGGTCCAGGGCAGGCGATGAACGGGGCATCAGAGTTCCTCCCGGGGAACGTAGGTGACGATGGCGCGGTTCTGCGGGCCCAGGTCGGCGGCCGCGAAGCGGCGAACCGCCTCGGGGGTCACGGAACGGAGCCGGTCCACCTCGCCATTCAGCCGGAGGGCATCTCCGAAGTAGAGCTGATGCATGGAGAGGAGATCCGCTCGGGAGGCGAGCTGCTCCACCTGTCGGATGAGACGGGTCTCCTCAAGGGCCACGGCCCGGGCCACCTCGTCGGCGGACACGTCGGCCATCCCCTCCATTTCCCGGATCAACCCCTCCTCCAGCACCGCCGGGTCAGCCCCGGGATACCCGGTGACCCAGGCGAGGAGGAAGCTCCGGCCATGAAGGAGAGGAAAGGCGAAAGCCCCCACGTCCTTGGCCACCCCCTTCTCCCGTACCAAGCGCTGGTAAAGGCGTGAGGCCCGACCATCGGCCAGTACCGACGTCGCCACGTCGGCGGCGTAGAAATCCTCGTGGGAGAAGGGAGGAATCCGGGCCCCGAGGTAGATCCGGGGGAGGGGCACGTCGGCTTCCACACGGTCCCGTAGGGTCCCGCCGATATGGGGCCCGGGATCCGGGTGGCCGGGGATGGCCGGGGGTGCGTCCCCCCCTGGGATTCCTCCGAACCAGCGCTCCACCGCCTCCAGGGCCCGCCCGGGATCCAGGTCTCCCACGAGGGTGAGGACGGCGTTTCCGGGGACGTAGTAGGTGCGGAAGAAGTCCTCCACATCCGCCAGGGAAGCGGAGGAGATGTCCTCCACCGACCCGATGACGGTGTGGTGATAGGGGTGATCCGGCGGGAACACCAGGCGCTGGATCCGCTCGTCCCAGTCCCCATAGGGCTGGTTCTCGTAGCGCTGCATCCGCTCGTTCAGGACCACCCCCCGCTGGTTCTCCAGCTTCTCCTCGTCCATGGCCTCCGGGAGCCACCCCATTCGATCCGACTCCAGCCAGAGGGCCAACTCCAGATGGTGGGAGGGGAGGGTCTCGAAGTAGTTCGTCCGATCGAACCAGGTGGAGGCATTCAGGGAGCCCCCGGCCTGCTCCACCACCTCGAAGTGGCGGTTCTTGGGGACGTGGGCCGAGCCCTGGAACATCATGTGTTCGAAAAGATGGGCGAACCCGGTGCGTCCGGGCCGTTCATTCCGGGAGCCCACTCCGTACCAGAGGTTCACCGCCACCACAGGGGTGAGGGTGTCGGGAGCCAGCACGACCGTGAGGCCGTTGGCCAGGGTGTGGACCTGCGCTTCGGTGGAGAGCACGGCGAATCCGGAAAGGAAGTCGGAGGGAGGTCGCGGGAATGCATTCGGGCCTCCTCCCCGACCCCCGGCGGCCCCGGGGGTTCCCTGGGGGGGTCCTACGACCGGGGAAGGGGATCAGGGGGAGGCGGCGGTGGGTTCAGGGACGCTGCATCAAGCGCTCACGGAAGGAGGAGGGCCCCAGGGTGTCGGCCAGGAAGCGGAGGGCGGCCTCGGCTCCCCCCTCCAACTGTTCCTCTACCTCGAGCATGAGTTCCCGGTCCACTTCATCGGTGTTCATCCGGGCCCGCTCCAGCATTTCCACCCCCCGGTCCTCCTCTCCGGCGGCAGAGAGGGCCAGCGCCGCCAGGAGCTGCAGCTCCATGTCCTGGGACCGGAGGCGGGCCGCATGGTCCAGGAAATGGGCCGCCTCCTCCACATCCTCCTCCATGGTCCCCCTCCGCCTCCCGGATTCCAGCCGGGTCAGCGCCAGGAGGCTCAGGGCCCAGCCGTCCTCCTCGTCCAGCTCGGTGGCCCGGCCGAAGCTGCCCTCCGCCTCCTCCATCCGCTCCAGAAGGGCCAGGGCCACGCCCCGCTCTACGTGGATCACCGGGTCCTCGGCATCCAGCTCCACCGCCGCGTCCAGTTCTCCCATGGCCTCCTCCAGGAGCCCCTCCCGGGCCAGGTAGGCTCCGTACATCCACCGGGCCTGGGGAAGGCGGGGCGCCAGGAGCGCCGCCGTTCGGAGCGCCGCCTCTGCGGCGGGGTCGTCGAAGGCCGCCAGGGCGTTCCCCGCCGTGGCCAGGAGAACCGGGTCCCGCGGGTCGGCCGCCAGGCTTCGCTTGAATCGCTCGTAGGCGACACCCTCCATCCCCAGCTCCCGCTCCGCCATTCCCAGCCAGCAGAGGATGTAGGGATCCTCGGGTTCCGATTCCAACGCATCCCGGAGGAGTTCCGCCACCTGGTCCCAGGCGTACTCCGCCGCGAGGCCCAGCGCCTTCTCGAGAACGGCCGCCACTTCCGGCGCGGGAGCCACCGGGCCGGAAGGACCGATGGAGGGCAGATCCGGGTCTCCGAGCCTCGAGTCGTCCCCAGGCCCGTTCTCCGGGGTCGTCATGCCCCGAACTTCTGGAGACGGCCGGCGTGGGCCAGCGCCAGGGACATGATCTCCCGGCCCCGGATGACCCCCAGGTCACCGGTGCGGCAGGTTCCTTCGTGAAAGCGCTTCGCCGATGGACGGGACCAGCGGGAGTGGATGAGGAGGGGCACCGGGTGCCAGGAGTGGGCCCGAAGGGTCGCGGGGGTGGAGTGGTCCCCGGTCACCACCAGGGCGTCCGGCTCCAGGGCCCGGATCCGGGCAATCCAGCCATCTGCCTCTTCGATGGCCGCCACCTTGCCGTCGAAGTCTCCGTCCTCACCCCGGGAATCGGGAGCCTTCATGTGGATGAAGTGGAAGTCAAACGCCCCCGCATTCTCCTCCAGGAGCGCCACGGCCTCCTCATCGGAGTTCGGCACCCCCGGAACGTCCATCCCCACCAGGCGGGCCACGCCCCGGTACATGGGATACCGGGCATGGGCTGCGCCCCGGAGCCCGAAGCGGTCCCGCAGGGAGGGGAATCCCTCATAGAGAGCGAAGCCCCGGGCCAGGATGCCGTTGATCTGCGCCTCGCCGGCCAGGATCGCCCGGGCCTGGCCCACCAGATCCTCCAGCACCTGGGCCGTACGGCGGGATCCCGGGGAGAGGGCTTCGGGAGGAAGGGGAGGAACCCCGGTGGCCTGGGGGTCCGTATCCTGCACCTCCGCCTCGAGGCCGGAGCCCCGGAGGACCAGGACGACCCGGTGTTCCTTCTCGGGGAGAAGGAAGAAGCGCACCCCCTCATCCCGGAGCTGGATGCCCTCCCGGAGACGGTCCACCACCTCCCGAGCCTCGGCGTCGGAGGGCCGCCCCGCTCGCCGATCCAGGACCCGTCCCTCGGCGTCCAGGGTGGCCAGGTTCAGGCGAACCGCCACGTCCCCCTTCTCCAGTTCGAACCCCACCCCCAGGGCGCTCAGGGCGCCCCTTCCCACCACGAACCGGGTAGGGTCGTATCCGAAGAGGGAAAGATGGCCGGGTCCACTCCCCGGCGTGATCCCCACCTCTACCGGCAGGTGACGCCCCAGGGAACTCTCCGCCGCCAGGCGGTCCAGATTGGGGGTCCGGGCCGTCTCCAGCTCGGTCCGCCCGTGCTCCGGATGGGGGAGTCCCCCCACCCCGTCCAGGACTACGAGGATGATACGTCCTTTCGCGTCAGGATTCACCACATCGTCTGGCAGGGTAACGGCTTTCATGGCTGATCCGGCGTAAATCAGGTGAAGGGGCGGCACACGGAGCCACCATCGAGGTCCGGGGAAGACAACAGTCGGAAATATAGCAGATCTCCTTGGGCGGAGGGCCCGATTTCGCCCGAACCGGGCCCGAACTGGACAGGGACACCCGACCTCGACCAGAATGCCGGGGTCCGTTCCGTCCCGCCGCTCCCCGGCCTCGACGCTGCCCACGACACCGGAGTCCATCGATGCCTGCCTCTCCGCTTCCCCCGCCCCCGGTCCCCACCGGCGGGTGGAGCCCCCTTCTCCTCCAGGCCGAGTCGACGTCCCTCCTCGAACTGGGGGAGGACCTGGGGCTGGGCGAGATCGCCGCCTGGATCCACACCATCCTGAATTTCCCCCTCTTCCCCCTGGGAGATCAGGAGGTGACCCTCACCACCGTCCTGGTGGTGGGAGTCATGATCGTGGCCACCTGGTGGATCTCGGGCCTCCTCCAGCGAACCGTGGATCGGGCCTTCCGGAAGCGGGGGGTGGAGGACCCCGGGACCACCCAGGTCACCCTCCGACTCCTCCACTACGCGGTGATGGCCATCGGCCTCTCCATCGCCATCCAGCAGGTGGGGATCAACCTGAACGCCCTCTTCGCCGCCGGGGCCATCTTCGCGGTGGGGATCGGGTTCGCCATGCAGAACATCGCCCAGAACTTCGTGTCGGGGCTGATCCTGCTGGTGGAACGGGCCATCAAGCCGGGAGACATCGTGGAGGTGGAGGGGCGGGTGGTCCGGGTGCTCAAGATGGGAATCCGGACCACCGTGGCCCGGACCCGGGACGACGAGGAGATCATCATCCCCAACGCCAGCCTGGTGCAGTCCACGGTGAAGAACTACACCCTGGATGACCCCATCTTCCGGATTCGGGCCGATGTGGGCGTCCACTACAAGTCGGATATGCGGAAGGTGCGGGCTTCCCTGATCCGGGCGGCCGAGTCCATGGAATGGCGCCTGGCGGATCGGGAGCCGGTGGTGATGCTCACCGACTTCGGGGACTCCGCGGTGGACTGGCAGGTCTCGGTCTGGTCCGAGGACCCCTGGCGCGGCCCCCGGACCCAGTCTGAACTCCGGGAGGCCATCTGGTGGGCTCTGAAGGAGGACGACATCGAGATCGCCTTCCCCCAGATCGACGTCCACTTCGACCCCCCGGTGGAAGAAGGGCTCTCCCGGCTCCCCCGGGCGGGTTGAAGGCCCACCCCAACCTCACCGCGAGCTTCCCCGATGCCCCTGGCCGACCCCCTCCGCGACGCGGATCTCCTGATCCGGTCCCGCCATCCCTTCCTCCTCCTGGAGAGCGAGGACCGCCCCCGGGTGGAGGCCCTCCTCCGCCTCCTGGCGGACCGGATGGAGCGCCCCCTCTTCCGCTGGACCCGGAGCCGGGGACTGGTCCGGGACGGGGCCGGTTCCGGACCGGTGTACGGCACGGAGCCCCTGGAGAAGGCGCTGCGCCACCTGGCCGCCTCGGAGCTGCCGGCGCTCTACCTCTTCGAGGGGCTGGAAGCCGCCCTCCCGGGGGACGCCCTCCTCCAGTCCAAGTTCCAGGAGGCCCTGGACCGGCTGGAAGCCACCCGGGGCGCCATGATCCACGCCGGCTCGCTCCCCGAACTCCCTCCGTCCCTCCGTGGACGGTCCACCGTCCTCCAGCTCCCAGGGCCCTCCCGGGAGGAATTCCGGGAACTGGTGGGCCGCATCCTCCGGGACCTGAATCGGAAGAAGCCGGTGGAGGTGAACCTGACCCGGGCGGAACTCGACCAACTCCTAAACCAGCTCTCGGGCCTCACCCTCATGGAGGCGGAGAAGATCCTGACCCGTTCCATCCTCGAGGACGGACAACTGGGGGCCGGAGATCTGGACGCCGTTTCGGAAGCCAAGCGGCGAATCGTGGAGCGGGAGGGACTCCTGGAGTACTACCCCGTGGAGAGCAGCTTCGCCGAGGTAGCGGACCTGGCCGGGCTCAAGGCCTGGCTCCGCCGGCGTACCGCCCTGGTGAAGGAACCGGAACGGGCCCGGGAGTTCGGACTCTCCTTCCCCCGGGGCATCCTCCTGGCGGGGGTACCCGGATGTGGAAAGAGCCTGTGCGCCCGGGCCGTGGCGGGGGAGTGGAGCCTCCCCCTGCTCAAACTGGACCCCTCCGCCCTCTACAACCGATACATCGGGGAGACGGAGAAGAACTTCCGGCGCGCCATGCGACTGGCCGAGGAGATGGCGCCGGTGGTCCTCTGGATCGACGAGCTTGAAAAGGCGTTCGCCTCCGGGGAGTCGGAGGACGGAGGCGTCTCTCGCCGGGTCCTGGGGACCTTCCTCTCCTGGCTCCAGGATCGGAAGGCCGATGTCTTCGTGCTGGCCACCGCCAACGAGGTGGATCGCCTCCCGGCGGAGTTGGTGCGCAAGGGGCGCTTCGACGAACTCTTCTTCGTGGACCTCCCGGACCCGGAGAGTCGGGCGGAGATCGTCCGGATCCATCTCCGGAACCGGGGCAGGGATGCGGGGAAGGTGGACGCCGAGGCCGTGGCCCGACAGACCCCGGGCTTCTCCGGGGCGGAACTGGAGCAGGTGGTGGTCTCGAGCCTCTACGCCGCCTTCGCCGACGGGAACGAACTGGGGACCGAACTCCTCCTCCAGGAGGCTGCCGCCACCCGCCCCCTCTCCGTCACCGCAAGGGAACGCGTGGACGCCCTTCGGCGATGGGCGGAGGGCCGGACCGTTTCGGCGAATTGAGGCTCGGAGGACTCGAACGCTACTCGCCCGGGTCCGGCCCGGGGACCACCTCGCCGGACCAGAGGTCCCGCCCTTCCCGCACCAATTCGTCCAGTCGGTGGAGGATCCCCTCCTCCGCCAGTTCCAGGAAGACATCCACCACGGCGGGATCGAAATGGGCACCCCGCTCATCGGCGATGTACGCCACCGCCTCCTCCACCGGCTGCGCCTCTTTGTACGGTCGAATGTGCGTGAGGGAGTCGAACACGTCGGCTACGGCCACCAAACGGCCCGAGAGGGGAATATCATCCCCCTTGAGCCCGTTCTGATAGCCTTCCCCATCCCACCGCTCGTGGTGGAAGCGGGCGATCTCCGCCGCCATTTCCAGGATGGGATATCCGCTACCCATGAGAATTCGCTCCCCGATCTCCACGTGGGTGCGCATGCGGTCCCATTCCTCCGGGGTCAGCCTTCCCGGCTTCATGAGGATGCCGTCGGGCACCCCGATCTTCCCTACGTCATGTAGGGTGGCGGCGCGGCGAAGGAGCCGGATTTCATCCTTCTCCCGCCCCAGTCGCTCTGCAAGGAGAGAAGCCAGTGCGCCCACCCGCTCCGCATGCCGACCCGTCACATCGTCCCGATACTCCGCCGCCAGGGCCAGACGATGGAGAATCTCCACCTGGGCCACGGCCAGTTCCCGGGTGCGCTCCCTGACCCGCTTCTCCAGGGTCCGGTTGTGCTCCTGGAGCTGGAGGTGGAGAACCCGGGCTTCCAGGAGGTTCTTGATCCGAAGAAGGACTTCGGTGAGGTCAAAGGGCTTGGTGATGAAATCACGGGCCCCGGCGGCCAGGGCCTTCTCCCGTGTCTCCTGGGAGAGGTCTCCGGTGAGAACGAGGACCGGCAGGTACTCGTCGTCGGAAACCTCCTTTCGGAGGAGATCCAGGAGATCGAACCCGTCCAGATGGGGCATTCGAAGGTCCAGCAGGACCAGGTCCGAAGGGTGGGCCCGAAAGCTGGGCATGGCCTGCCGCGGGTCCGTGATTCCCTCCACATCCCCGTAGCCTGCCCGACCCAGGAGGCGGAGCAGGGCATTCACGTTGGCCGGTTCGTCGTCCACCACCAGAATGCGGCAATCCAGCAGGGACCGATCACCCTCGGCTTCGGGCATGGAGTGGGATGGGTGAGACGATGAAAAGGATTCAGAAATCGACTGATTCCATGGGATGGACCAGATGAACACCCGATCCGACCCTACGTTCCAATCCCGGCGGTATGCCCCCGGGTCCGCCTCAGCGGGAAAGCCGCCCCGGCACCTCCACCCAGCTTCCGGAAGCAGCCCTGGCCTGGAGGATCCGACCCGGGCTCACCCCGTGGTGCCGGGACAGGACCTTGAGGTGGACCAGGGTGATGACCTCCTCATCGGTGAGCCCGATCCGGTCCCAGGCGCTCCGATCCAAATCCCGGTAGAGGGTCCAGACCCGCTCCACCCGTGCGTCTACATCCGACGCCTCCAGGGGAACATGAAGGTGGGCTGCGCTCAGACCGAAACGACGAAGGAGGTCCATCCAGGTGGCGCCACCCCTTCGGCTGGCGGAGAGGGCGGGCGGCGCCATCCCCGTCTCCCGGGCCAGGAGGAGGAGAACGGGAAGCTCGTCAATGGCTCCCCGTCCCTCCAGGAGGATCTCCAACTCCATGGGGGGAACCTGGAAGTAGGTGGCCATGACCGCCAGATAGGTACTTCGGTCCCTCGACTCTCCCGTCTGGGCTTGAGACCCCGGAGGGAGGGCCAGGAGGATCATGAGGAGGGTGGCAAGGAGAAGGGGCCCTGGAATCCCGTCTTGGCGTGGTCGCATAGCGGCACAACTCCGTTGGGCACGTCGGTGTCACTTCCCCTCGATTTCAATGATATGCATGCCGAACCTGAAGCGTTCCCTCCCCGCCCCGGTGGAATCCTCCACTTTTCCGGAATCCCGGCCGGGATTCCGGGAGGACCGGCCGCCGGGAGGCGTCCCTGATGGGGTCCCGGACGCAGAATGCCCCGCCGTCCCGAAGGGACGGCGGGGCATCGAGCCGCGCTGTGATCCGGGCCGGAATCAGTTCCGGACGCCGGCCTCACCTTCGGCGGATACGTTGAAGGGCATCCACATCCCCGTGGCCGCATGGCCCACCACGTAGCAGATGAGCGCGAACTCTCCCGCCTCATCGGCGACGAAGGTGAACGACTCCGCCTCACCGGGAAGGGTGGACTCGGTCATGGAGGTGGGATTCGAGGAGACGGCCCCTGGGAAGGTGGGGGTCACCTCGGAGAAGCTGGTGGGCCAGCTGGCGAGCCGCTCGCCCACGCCCACGGAGTGGGCCATGTTCGGGTCCTGGTTCGCGAAGTTGACCGTCACGGTGTATCCCTCGGGGACCACGATGGCGCCACGGCCGCCGAAGAAGCCGTTGAAGTTCCAGTAGTTGTTGTCGGACGTCGATCCTGCGATCAGGTCGATGGTGACGGTCTGGGCCGCTTCATCCATCTGGAACCAGTTCGGCTGGGAGAGCTCCCCCGGGGCGGCCGGCTGCTCCGCCGGTGCCGGGGTCGCAGGCGGCGGATCCGGGGCGTCGCCATTGCCACAGGCGGCGATTCCGACGAAAAGGGCCGCGGTAAGAGCCTTGATACGCATATGGTTCAAATCCTTTGCTGGGTGGGTAGCGGGTGGGGGGCGGCGATCTTCGGACGCGCCGGAAGCGAACACTCCCGGCGTTTTTCCCGAGAATTCCGTCCGGGAAGCCCACATCTTCCCGAAAGTCGCAGCAAGATAAGATATGAACAGCCGGCCCGTTCCGGTAGGACTTGAAGAGGTCCAGGCCCTCCCCCGGGTTCAGGATGAGGCGTAGGCGGCGTTTTCCTTTACGTACCCCTCGGTGAGGTCGCACCCCAGCGCCGTGGCCTCACCGTCTCCAACTCCCAGCGCCACGCGGATCTCCACCGGATCCCCCCGGAGGAGGCCTCGGAGCTCGTCCTCGGGAAACGCCGTTACCTGGCCTGCATCCACCACGGGGATGCCCTGGAGCCAAGCCCGTACCCGCTCCGGACGGATATCAGAGTCCACACACTTCCCCACGGCCATGAGGATCCGGCCCACGTTCGGATCGGCTCCGAAGGCCATGGTCTTGATGAGAGGGGAGTCCACCACCGCCCGGGCCACCCCCACCGCCTCTTCCCGATCTGCGGCCCCTGTCACCCGGACCCGAAGGAGCTTGGTGGCTCCCTCACCGTCCCGAGCCACCGCCTCCGCCATGGTGCGGGAGAGGAGGGCGAAGGCTTCCCCCAGACGGGCCCGGGGCCCGGCCGCCCCCGAGGCCAACCCCACCACCATATCTGACGTGCTGGTATCTGTGTCCACCGAGAGGGTCTGGAAGGTATCCGAGGCGGCCTCCCGGAGGATGCCCCCCAGTTCCGACGCACCGACCTCTGCGTCCGTGAAGAAGAAGACCAGCATGGTGGCCAGATTCGGGGCGATCATTCCCGCCCCCTTCCCCACCACCGAGACCACGGCGCCATCCACCTCCAGCGAGAAGGCCTTGGGAACCCGGTCCGTGGTCATGATTCCCCGGGCACCGGGCAAGGGGTCGGGCTGGAGGTCCTCCTTCATCCCGGAGAGCCCGGCCTCGATGCGCTCCAGGGGAAGGCGGCGCCCGATGACCCCCGTGGATCCCACCAGGACCAGCTCCTCGGGAATCCCGAGTTCCCTGGCCGCAGCGCTCCCCATCCTCCGGGCATCCTCCACCCCGGCGGTTCCGGTGGCCACATTGGAGACCTTGGAGTTCACCACCACCGCCTGCAGGATCCCTCCCCGCAGCCGCTCCCTCCCCAGGAGGATGGGGGCACCGGGGAAGTGGTTCCGGGTGAAGAGGCCGGCCGCGGCGCAGGGGCGATCGGCCGCAAAGAGGGAAAGGTCCTCGCCGGACGTTTTCAAACCGCAATTCCGGGCAGCGCAGAGAAACCCGGAAGGAAGGAGTGGAGTCTCGTGGAGCTTCAACGGCGTTCCCCAGGGAATCGATGGGCCTCAGGTCGTGTGACGAGCCGCTGGGGCCGGTCCCAGATCCCGAGCCATTCTGCGGTAGATCCGGGCGATGTCGAAGGCGCCGTCGCGCTCCGCCCGGGCGGCCAGAAGAAGATAACGCTCCATCCGCTCATCCTGGGTGAAGGCTTCCGTCCACATTCTCCGCCTCCTGCGTTCTCGTTCGTCGTCGTGCCTCTTCCGGCCGCCCTTCCCTACGAAACGAACGGGACGGGGGTTTCAGGGACGGGCGCCCCCGGGGAGAGGAGGCCCCCCCTCGGACAGGGACTTCCGCGGGTCCTCCGACGCGGACCCGGAAGGGGAAGCCGAGGGAGAGGACGAGGCCGCGAGACGGAGCCGGCGGAAGGCGTCCAGGAGCGTGACGACCTCGGACGAGGACGCTGAGCCGAAGAGGTCCTCCTCGCGGTCGGCCATGGGCCCGTCCACCTGGTCCAACTGCTCGAGCCCCTTCTCCGTGATGGAGGCCAGGACTCGACGTCGATCCCTGGGGCACCGGTCGCGACGGATGAGCTCCTCCCGCTCAAGCCGGTCCAGCATGCGGGTGACCCCCGGGGTGCGCTCCACCATCCGTTCCGCCACCTCCAGCGTCGGAAGGCCCCCGGGACCGGCTCCCCGCAGGATCCGGAGCACGTTGAACTGCTGAAGGGTCAGGCCGTGCTCCTCCACCACGGCGGAGAGCGCCCTCCGGACACGGTCGGTGGTTCGAAAGAGCTCCACCACCGCCTCATGGGCCGGGGACCGGAACGGCCGGGCCTGCAACGAACCGAGCCCGTGTGCCTCCCCCGTATCTCCGTCCGTTCTCGAAGTCTCCATGAATTATTTTAACATTGTACCATTGACGTGTCCACTAAACAGGCCGGGGAGGGGGGGTGGTTTCACTTCCGCACCCCTTTACAGCTACAGCCGCGCCCCCCGCGACACCCCCATCCCTCGCCAACGTCCGGCGTCCGCTCTCTCACCAACCCCGTCGGGCCACTTCCGCCTCGGCGGCGAGGTAACCGAAGGCCGGCCACTGATCCAGCCGGCTCAGGATCTCGAGGAAACGATGGCGGGCTTCCTCCTCCTCCCCCCCCAGGAGGGCGTGGGCCCCGATTCCGTAGAGGACGGTTACGGTGCCCAGCCCCTCTCCCTCCTCCGGGAGGGCCTCTTCACGGGACCGGATCCCCCGGAAATAGAGGATGAGGTCATGGTAGGACTGGTTCTCCAGGAGCTCCAGGTCCGGCGTGACCTCCGCCACCACCTCCACCGCTGCGACCGAGTCCCCCAGTTGCCGGAGGGTCAGATGGAGCCAGTAGCGCCCCGCCACCTGCAGGTCGGGATTCCCGGAGACCTCCAGGGTGGACTCCCACCCCCGCCGTGCCGCCTCGAAGTCCCCCTTCAGGTATTCGGCCAGGGCCAGGTGATACCAGAGGTTGAATCCCAGCGTGGTCAGGGGAATGCCCGCCGGATTGGGAAGGCCGTCGGGCTCCACCTCCTCGAGCCGTGCCTGGGCCCGGGCCTGCTCCACCCCCAGGGTCAGGTCCTCCACAGCCCGGTCGAACTCCCGGAGCGTGATCCACCGGTGGCCCCGATGGCGAAGGAGGGCCGGGTCGTCGGGAAACCGCTCCAGTCCCTGGGTGAACGTCTGGATGGCCTCCCGGTAGCGCCCGAGATAGGCCTGGCGACGTCCCACCCAGATCCACGTCTCCGGGTCGTCCATGGCCGCCGCCCGCTCCGCCTCCGCAGCCTCGAGATCCGCCTCCCGGGAATCCTGGAGATCGGCGGGAAGGGGCGGTGGGAAGAGGGGCTCTCCAAGGAGGGAGCGGGCCTGGGCCCCCGCGGGAAGGTCGGAAGGAGTCACATCTTCCATGGGAGGGCGGGCATCGGGGGCCGGGGGCTCGCGACTCTCCTGCTCTCCACAGCCTGAAAGGACAACGGCGGCGAGGAGACCGGGGATCACCGTGCAGTACCAACCGGGGAAACGGGCGCCGAACGGCAACATGGCAGACACTCCCATGGATCAGGCTCTTGGACCAGGCTCTTGGATCAGGCTCTTGGATCGGGCTCTTGGATCGGGCTCTTGGATTCTGACAATCCGGGACTCCCGGATGGGCTGATCCTGGAGAATATCGGCCCCGGGCCGCTCCCCGGCCACCACGCGGTTTCTGAAGCACCCGTCCGCAGCACCCGTCCGGGCACCCGCACTTGGGTCGGCCCGCGCCCGGAAATGACGAAAGGCCGGTCTCTCTCATGGAGAAACCGGCCTTTCCCTTCCTCAGTGCGCCCGAGAGGATTCGAACCTCTGACCTCTGCCTCCGGAGGGCAGCGCTCTATCCAGCTGAGCTACGGGCGCATTCGTATGCCTGGCGGGGGTCGGGGAGGCGTGCGGAATAAGCCGAGTTCTGTCCCCGGCAAGCCGGGGGAGGATCATTTCTCTGGGCCCGACGTTGCCGCCGGGCTCAAGCGACCTACCCGGGACTCGGATGGAGCGGGCCGCTCCTCGTCCCTGCTTGGTCTTGCTCCGGGTGGGGTTTGCCAAGCGATTCCCGTTACCGGGAACCCGGTGCGCTCTTACCGCACCCTTTCACCCTTACCTGTGCCCCGAAGGGCCATCGGCGGTCTGCTCTCTGTGGCACTTTCCGTCGGCTTTCGCCGCCCGGGCGTTACCCGGCACCCTGCCCTTCGGAGCTCGGACTTTCCTCCAACGGTCCGGGCGAACCCGTCCGATGGCGATCCTCACTCGCACGTCCCCGATGTGGCTCCACCCCCGCTCCGGCTCGCGCCAGGGAACGACGGCAGGTACGCCCCACCGAGCCCGGATAAGGTATCCACTCCTGGATCCCAAGTACAGGGGTCGGAGTCGGGCGGTCCCAGGGACACCGAACAGAAACCGAAACTTCGCCGCGCCCCCAGGGTAGGTGACGAAATGGAACGTCAGCTACCCCAGATCCGGAGCCGGGGCACGCCCCTGAACCCCTCCGGGCGATTCGAGCCCCTGTCCCTGGAGGCTACGCCCGGAGATGCGTGGGAGCCCGACGGGGGATGGGAGCCGAACCCGGAAGAAGCGGATCGCCGTCCCACGCGGGTGTTCCGGGACGCCACCCGGTCGATCCTGACCCGGAACCGTAGTCCCGACGTGGGCTTCGACTGGAGCCTGAACCCCTATCGGGGGTGCGAGCACGGGTGCGTCTACTGCTACGCCCGTCCCACCCACGAGTACCTGGGCTTCTCCGCCGGGCTGGATTTCGAGTCCCGGATCCTGGCGAAGATGGAGGCCGCCACGCTCCTTCGGGGAGCGCTGGCCTCCCCCCGATGGTCCCCCCAGACCCTGGTCATGAGCGGGGTGACCGATCCCTACCAGCCGGTGGAGTCCCGGCTGGGGATCACACGGGGGTGCCTGGAGGTCCTGGCCGAGTGCCGGCACCCCGTGGCCCTCATCACCAAGTCCCGCCGGGTCCTCCGGGATCTGGACCTCCTGGGGGAGTTGGCGGCGGTGGAGGCGGCCCACGTCACCGTGAGTGTCACCACGCTGGACCGGGATCTGCAGCGGGCGCTGGAACCTCGGGCCTCCTCTCCGGAAGCCCGCCTGGAGGCCATCCGGGGGTTGGCGGGCGCCGGTGTCCCCGTGGCCGTGAACGTGGCCCCGGTGATCCCGGGACTCACGGACCACGAGATCCCCGCCATCCTGGAAGCGGCGGCGGCGGCAGGGGCGGAGGCCGCCGGATTCGTCCTCCTGAGGCTGCCCTTCGGCGTGAAGGATCTCTTCATGGAGTGGGTGGGAGCCCATCGACCGGACCGGGCGGGGCGAATCCTCTCCCGGATCCGTGAGACCCGGGAGGGTGCCCTCTACCGGAGCCCCTTCGGAACCCGGATGCGGGGGACGGGGGAGTATGCCCGGCAGATCGAAGGGCTGTTCACGGTGTCGGCGAGGCGGTTCGGGCTGGACAGGCGATCCCTGGGGCTCTCCGTCCGGGCCTTTCGGCGCCCGGCGTCCAAGGCTCGGGGACCACGGAGTACAGGAAGCCCCGGGCCGTCCAGCCAGATGGACCTCTTCCAGCAGGAGATGGCCGAATGACTCCAGGGAAGGAGCCGGAAAGTGGGAATGGGAGGACTCCGATCTCACGAACCGGGGAAGGTCCGAGCGGACCCGTCGCCGTGGTCACCGGGGCCAACCGGGGAATCGGCCGGGCCCTGGCCGGAGCTCTTGGCGAACGGGGGTATCACCTGGTCCTCCTCTGCAGGACTGAGGCGAAGGGACGGGACACCGCGCGGGAGTTGGAACGGGAGACCACCGCGAACGGGGTCGACTGGCTGGCCGCGGACCTGGAGGACCCCGAGGCGGTCCGTCGAGCCGCGGAGGACGCCGCCCGACGGTTTCCCCGCATCCACCTCCTGGTGAACAACGCCGGCCTGGTGAGCCGGCGATACCGGGAAACGGCCACTGGGGTGGAGGCGACCCTGGCCGTGAACCACCTGGCCCAGGTGCGCTTCACCCTCCCCCTTCTTCCCTCCCTTCGGGCCGGCGCCCTGGAGGATGGGGAGGTTCGGATCATCAACGTCAGCTCCGGCGCCCATGCCCGGCGCTTCAATCCCGGCACCTTCGACGGGCCCCGGGGGTTCTCCCCCGGGAAGGCCTACGCCCAGTCGAAGCTCCTGAACCTCCTCTTCACCTTCGACCTGGCCCCCCGTCTGGAGGCGCTGGGGATCCGGGTGAACGCGGTCCACCCGGGACTGGTCAACACGCACCTCCTCCGGACTTTTCTTCCCGGGGGGCTCCTGGCGAAGCCGCTTTCGGCTCTCGTGGGGATGGTGTCCCAGACCCCGGAGGAAGGGGCACGGACCCCCCTCTTCGCCGCCACGGACCCCGGGCTCCGGGGGGTTTCGGGCCGGTACTTCCGGAAGGGGAGGGAGGCCGAGCCGGCCCCGGTGGCCCGGGATCCGGCAACACGCGACGCCGCGCGCCGCTGGACCGCTGGGCTCACCGGAATCGACTGGGGGGAGGCGCCTCGAATGGCCACGGGTGAGGGTGGGGTAGAATAGGGGCCCGGCGTCTAGCGGCCGGAGCCTTCCTGCTCGCCCCGATCTCCACCCTGTGCCAGGCGACGAACGTCCTCACCGAGCTGGACCAGATGGTGAACGGCCGCGAGGGGCTGCGGGAATGGGGCCAGGGGGCGCTCGCGGACCCCACTCTCCTCTACGTCCGCGGCTTCGATGCCGGCACCCGGGCCTTCCGGTACGAGGTAAACGAAGCCTTCGGGCAGGATCGCTGGGGGGTGAACGTCCACCGCTCCCCCTTCACCGTCCGAATCTCCGCTCGCGTGGCCCTGGGCGGGAACCCGGCCCAGACGAACCGGGCCCTTGGCGAGACGGAAGGCTTGGGGATCGCCTGGAATGCCCCTGGGGGAGAACCGGAAGCGCCACGGGCTGGACTGACCAGCGGCGGTTTGCCCCTCCGGGATGGGAAAGCGAGACTAAATAGGCCGCTGCACCCTTGCCCGCACCGCTCCCTTCGCCGGAGGCGTCCATGACCCGGTTCCCTTCCTCCCCCGCTCCCTTCTCGGCCGCCCCCCCGCTCTTCCCCACCCCCCCCTCTACGCCGGACGCCCCGCTTCGGGCGGCCTCGCTCCGGGGGGCCTCGCTCCGGGGGGGACGGCTTCCAGCGGTCTCCGCCCTGGCGGCGCTCCTCCTGGGAGGGGCGCTCCTGGGAGGCTGCGAGGTGGGGGACCCGCCGGACCCGCCACCCCTGGTTCCGGGGGAGGGGGTGCCTGAGGAGGCGGAGGCGACCCCCGACCGGGTGCCTGAGGCGGCGCCCTTCGATCTGCCTGCGGAGCAGGAGGCCTTCTGGACGAGCCTCGAGGCCCTCTGCGGGATGGCCTTCGAGGGGACCGACCCGGAGGTCCGCCGGGTGATGCACGTTCGGCAGTGCTTCCTCGGGGAGATCCGGATTCCCCTCCACGTGGACGAGGACCGCTCCCGGACCTGGATCGTCACCCGCCAGCCCCACGGCCTCCGCCTGAAGCACGACCACCGCCACCCCGACGGTACCGAGGAGGAGATCACCCAGTACGGGGGGGATACCCGGGAGTCAGGGAGCGCCACCACCCAGGAGTTCCACGCCGACGCCTTCACCGCGGAGCTGGTTCCCGGCGCCGGCAACAACATCTGGACCATGGAGCTCCACCCCGGCGGACTGTTCGCCTACCAGCTCGTTCGCACCGGAGAGGATTGGGTGGTGCGCTGGGAGTTCGACCTCACCGCGCCGGTGGACCCACCTCCAGCGCCCTGGGGATACGAGGACACGGAGCCCACCCACGGAGGGTGAGGAGGGATGCCCGACCCGACTCCAGCGGACCCAGGTGGACCAGTCCCCTGAGTAGCTCGCGGAGGGAGCCCCGAGCGGCGTCTTCCCCCGCGATCAGGGCACTGGGGTACCGTTGCCTCCCATGCAGACCACCCTCACCCCTCCATGACCGTGGCCAGGAGGTGATGGAAGTGGTGCGTCCCCACCTCCCGCCGGGGAGAGAAGCGTCCTCGCCCATAGAGCCGTGACGAGACCCCTCGCTGCACCGATTCCACGATCTCCTCGTCCTCCATCTCCACCCGATGGAGCTGGGCGCCGGCTCCCACGTCGCGGAGATCCTCGCGCCAGACCCAGGAGCGGAAGGCGATCCGGGTCCGGGACGGACCCAGGGGGGTGACGACATTCACCGACAGCCCCCAGGGATAGAAGTTCAGCATGAGGTTCGGGAAGAGCCAGAAGTAGAAGGCTGCCACGGCCTCGCCCGCGTCCGGGTGATCCTCCGGCAAGCGAAAGGTCTCCTCCCCCTTGGTCCCGATCCCCAGCTGCAGACTTCCCAGGGGGAAGCACTCGGTGCGGTAGCGGTCATGGTCCAGAGCTCCCCCAAGGGAGGCGCCGTGGATGTAGGGGATGTGGAACTCCTCCAGGTAGTTGTCGCAGTAGAGGGCCCAGTTGGCCTCCACCACGTAGTCCCGGGAGGTGGAGGGGTCGAACCGGAACTCCTCCAGGGGCATCCAGTCGGTCCGCGCCCGAACGGGGGCCATCCACTCCTGGAAGGTCCAGGCCGGATCCAGGGCGGTGAAGGCGAAGGGTCCCCAGCGCTCCAGCGGGAGGCGCGGGAGATCATCGGCCCTGGAGGGGAATCCCTCTACGCCCTCGAACTCCGGCATGTGGGTGAGGCAGCCGTCCAGTCCGAACCGCCGGCCATGGTAGCGGCAGCGGAGGTGTCGAAGATGTCCCTCCCCCTCCACGACGAGGGCCCCCCGGTGGGTGCAGACGTTGGAGAGGCACCGAAGGACGGCGTCGTCCCCCTGCACCAGGAGGAGGGGCTCGTCCAGGCACCCTTCCAGGAGGGTCACCGGACGCACATGGCCAGGGGCCCGGAGGTCCGTCACGTCCCCCACGAGTTGCCAGCTCCGGGAGAACACCCGCTCCTTCTGGAGTTCCAGGAATCGGGGGTCGGAATAGACGGCGCCGGGAAGCCCGGAGGCCCACTCGATCCGTGGGTCCACCTGGGGGAGGGACTCCCCTCGGGAAGGGACTTCGGGAGGCGGCCGGCCTGACGGAGGGAGGGTCGGTAGGTCGTCCATTCCCCATTCTCCGACTCCGCCGGCCCTGGGGCAACCCTTTTCCGTCACGGGACATCCCACCAGAATGACGC
>REED01000037.1 GCA_007695225.1 Gemmatimonadales bacterium | reverse complement strand
CAGGACGTTGACCTCTGCGGGACGGAAGAGGCTGGGGTCCACTCTCACATGGTCGCGATAGTCGAGATCCAGTTCGCCAAAGGCGATCTCGCAGAACTCCCGCACGGTGTGCGAGCGGCCGGTGCCGATCACGTAGTCATCCGGTCTCTCTCCCTGGAGCATGAGGTGCATGGCGCGGACATAGTCGGCGGCGTGCCCCCAGTCCCGCTGGGCCTCCAGGTTCCCGAGGTGCAGCTCCTCCGCCAACCCAAGGGCGATTCGGGCGGCTCCGCTGGTGATCTTGCGGGTGACGAACTCGTGACCGCGCCGGGGACTCTCGTGGTTGAAGAGAATCCCGCTGCAGCAGTACATGTCGTAGGCCTCCCGGTAGTTGACGGCGAGCCAGTGTCCGGCGGCCTTGCTCACGCCGTAGGGACTCCGGGGGTGAAAGGGCGTGGATTCCCGCTGCGGCATCTCATGCACTCGCCCGAACATCTCGGAGGATCCCGCGAAGTAGAACCGCGTCCCCGGCTGGGTTGACTGGAGGGCCGCAAGTACGTGTTGGGTGCCCGTTATGTTCGCGTTCATGGTGGAGAATCCGTCCACGAAGCTCTCGGGAACGAAGCTCTGGGCGGCCAGGTGGTAGCACTCGTCGAAGGCGTTTTCGCTGAACACACGGAAAACGCTTCCGTAGCTCTCCAGAGTACCGGGGTGGAGGACCACGTCATCCAGCAGGTGTGCGATGCGACCGAGGCGCCGACCGGTATCCTCCATGGCGACGCGCCGGACGAGCCCGTGGACCTCATATCCGAGGGACAGGAGGTGCTCCGCCAGGTAGCTTCCGTCCTGGCCGGTGATTCCGGTGATAAGAGCTTTTCTGGCCATGTCCCTCTACTCCACGAGTACGTGGACCGTGTGTTCGGCAGGATCCCCCGGGGCGCCGCCGGTGGTCACCTCGATCACGACCGGGAGTCCGGAAGGCACCGCATCCCGAAGGCGAATCGGTTTCTGAGCATCGCGACCCCACCGCCCCGTCGAAGCGAGGGAATCGGGGCGAAACGTATCGCCCCATCGAGGGCGCGGCCAACGGAGCGGGCTCCGCGACCGTGAAGCCTTGCATCGGGCCCCGTTTCCGGGCAATTCCAGGTTCATCGTGCGGAGTGATCTCGTGGAGCGAAGGATTGCGATGCCCGTGCGTGCTCCGACGTAGGATCTTAGGTTGGGCAAGAAGGTGGCCTTGCCGATTCGGCGAGGGTAAACGAGGCCAGGGGCCAACCCGGGAGTGCCCAAACCCACGGGTGCACCGGCGCCTCCTCTTGGGAGGCCACGTCCCGGAGGATGGCGGACGATTTTCGCCTCACCTTCGCCTGACGATGTGCGGGAGTCGCCGCGATCCCGCACCCCGGCGTTACCCTACCCATCGGGCGTGGATCAGCCAGGCCGTATGCCGTGCCGAAGCGGCGCCGAAGCGATGCTGCAAGCCACTCCGCGTACGGAACCATCCCACCGGTCGATGAATTCCTGTTTTGGACGGATCGGTGTATCGGCAGGGGCCGAACCGGCGCACCCGAGTGAAAGGAGACCGGCATGACGGGCGATCGACGTCCTTCGGAAAAGGAGAACGCATCGCAGATCGGGACAGCCGCTCCTTCCGTCGCCTCTCCGGCAGCCGCTTCTCCGGTAGCCGCCGACCCGGACCTCGCAGACCCGGACCTCGCAGACCCGGACCTCCACGAGCTCTACCGCGACCTCTTCGAAAACGGGCCGGCTGCCTACATCGCGGCCTCTCCCGACGGGCGGATTCGGCGGGTTAACCGCCGCGCCGTGGAGCTCCTGGGCTACAGCCGCGCCGAGCTCATGGGAAGACCGGTCCTCGATCTCTACCCGGAGGGCCCTGAAGGGCGCGGGAAGGCCGAGAAGCTGGCCACCTCCGAGTGCAGGGACGAAGAACTCCTCATGCGGAGGGCGGAGGGGGAGCCCATCTGGGTCAGCCTCACCGTCCGTCTGGTGCGGGACGGCGAAGGACGCGTGGTGGAGCGGAGGGGGATTCTCCTCGACGTCACCGAACGCCGGGAAGCTCGGACGGCGCTCAAGGAGAGCCAGGAGAGGTTCCAGCGCATCTTCGACCATTCCAACGACGGCATCTTCCTGTTGGATCCCCGCTCGGAGCGGATCGAGGGAGCGAACGCACGAGCCGCGGAGATGCTGGGATACGCCAGGGAACAGCTCATCGGGCTTCCCCTGGAATCCATTCATCCCGGCGAGATGCCCGGACTCCGCGCCTTCTTCCAGAAGGTGCTGGACGAGGGCGAGGGCTGGACCGAGGAGCTCACCTGCCTCACGAAGGAGGGCCGGACGATTCCGTCGGAGATCTCCGCCGCCCCGCTTCCATCCGAGGGCGGCTCCCAGGTCGTCGCCGCCGTCCGGGACGTCTCCGAGCGCCGCCGCTCGGAGCGCGCCCTCCGGACGGCGGTGGAAGAACTCGAGGCCTTCTCCTACTCGGTATCCCACGATCTCCGAGCGCCGCTGCGAGCCATTGACGGGTTCTCCCGGATGCTGCTGGAGGATCACGGGGACCACCTGGACCACGAGGCGCGCCGCCTGATCGGGGTCGTACGGGACAGCACCCGGAGGATGAACGCGCTCATCGATGGCCTCCTGGCCCTCTCGCGGCTGGGTCAGCGGGAGATGACCGTCGTCCCCGTGGATCTTGCCGAGTTGGCCCGTGCAGCCCTGGACGAGCTTCGGGCAGGAGATGGAGAAGAGGAGGTTGAGGCGCGGATCCACCAGCCGCTTCCGGCCCACGGCGACCCCACCATGTTGCGTCAGGTGATGGTGAACCTCCTCTCCAACGCCCTCAAGTACCGTCGCCCCGATACACCCCCGGTCATCGAGGTGGGCTCCGCGCCGGGAGAAGACGGGCCCGTCTTCCACGTCCGCGACAACGGGATGGGCTTCGACATGGCCTACGTCCACAAGATCTTCGGGGTGTTCGAGAGACTCCACTCCGACGACGGGGTCGAGGGCACGGGGGTGGGACTCGCCATCGTCAAGCGGATCGTCAACAGACATGGGGGGAGGGTGTGGGCGGAAGGGACCCCAGGCGAGGGCGCCACCGTGTATTTCACCCTTCCCGTAGGGGAGGCGAGGAGCGGATGGTGAGCACGGGCACCGTGGACATCCTCCTGGTCGAGGACGATCCCCGTGACGTCGAGTTGACGTTGCGGGCCCTCCGGGCCCAGGATCTCGATGGCCGCACCGTGGTGGTGAACGACGGGGCTCAGGCTCTGGAGTACCTCTCCCTCAGGGGGGGCAGCTCCACCCGGGAGCCACCGGCGCTACGGGACCCACGGGCGCCACAGGACCCACGGGCGCTCCGGGACCCATTGCCGCGCCCCCGGGTCATCCTCCTTGACCTGAAGCTCCCGAAGCTCAGCGGGCTGGAGGTGCTCCGACGGCTCAAGACGGACCCGCAGACCCGGTTGATTCCCGTGGTCGTCCTGACCTCCTCGAGAGAGGAGCGGGATGTGACCGCCAGCTACGAGCTCGGCGCCAACAGCTACCTGGTGAAGCCGGTCGCGTTCGAGGAACTCCTCCGGTCGGTTGCTGACATCCAGGAATACTGGCTCGTCCGAAACGAGCCCCCCCCGCCCCCCCGAATCGGTGGACCTCCGTCCCGATGAGTTCTCCTCTTCGCATCCTGCTCCTGGAAGACCTGGCCAGCGACGCGGAGTTGATCGAAGTCTGGCTCCGGAGGGAAGCCCTGGAGTTCCGCATGACCAGGGTGGTGGACCGGGCTTCCTTCGAGGATGAGCTTCGCTCCGGCGGGGTGGACGTGATCCTCGCCGACTATTCCCTGCCCGGCTTCTCGGGGGTGGAAGCGCTGGAGATCGCCCAGCAGGAACACCCGGAGATCCCCTTCCTCTTCGTTTCGGGGGCGCTGGGCGAGGATCGCGCCGTGGAGACGCTGAAGCGAGGTGCTACCGACTACGTCCTGAAGGACCGCCTCTCCCGACTCGCCTCCGCCGTGACGCGGGCCCTTGGGGAAGCCGAGGAGCGTCGGGCTCGGGCGCAGGCGGAGGAAGAGGCGCGGGAGTCCCATGACGCGCTCCGCCGCTCCGAATCCACGCAGCGGGCCCTGCTGGAGATCACAAATGCGGCGGTGACCGCCTCGGACCGGGAGGAACTCTGGCAGGTCAGCGCCGAGGCCCTTCGGGCCCTGGTGCCCTTCGACCGGGCCAGCATGGCCCTCCTGACCGAGGACAGGAACGCACTCCGCCTTTCCACTGTCCTGGCGGAAGACGGGGAGATCCAGGCGGCCATGCCTTCGGGAGCCACCTTCCCGCTGGACCACGTGAATCTCGACGCCGTCTTCACGGGACAGGCCCCGGTGGTGTGCCGGGACCTGGAACGGGAAGCGGTATCAGAGGTGGAGCGCCAGTTGCTGCGTGCAGGAATCCGCTCCTACATCTCGGTGCCCATGGTGGGCAGCCGGGGAGTCCTGGGCGCCGTGAATGTGGGGAGCGCCACCCCGGGGCGTTACGGAGCCTTCCACGTTTCCGTCCTCCGGTCCGCTGCGGATCAGATCGGGATCGCGGTGGAGCGGCTCCTCGCCTTCGAGGAAGTGGACCGACTCCGCCATCGACTGGAGCTGGAGAACGTCCACCTCCGGAAGGAGCTCCTGGACGCCGGAGCCTTCGGGGAGATCATCGGAGCCAGCCCGGCCATCCGTGAAATCCAGGAACAGATCGAGCAGGTGGCGCCCACCCACGCAGCGGTCCTGATCATGGGGGAGTCGGGCACGGGGAAGGAGCTGGTGGCCCGGGAGGTCCACGCCCGCAGCCGCCGGAGCGGGGGGCCCCTCATCAAGGTGAACTGTGCCGCGATCCCCAGGGAGCTCTACGAGAGCGAGTTCTTCGGTCATGCCCAGGGCGCCTTCAGCGGGGCGATCCGGGATCGGGAGGGGAAGTTCGCCGCCGCAGACGGAGGCACCCTCTTCCTGGACGAGGTGGGTGAGATCCCCCTGGAGCTCCAGTCCAAGTTGCTCCGGGTACTCCAGGACGGAAGCTACCAGCGGGTGGGAGAGGAGCGGACGCGGAAGGTTGACGTTCGGATCGTGGCCGCCACGAACCGGGATCTTCCCGTGGAGGTGAGGGAAGGACGGTTCCGGGAGGATCTCTTCTATCGGATCCACGTCTTCCCCATCCAGGTTCCTCCGCTGCGGGCCCGCAAGGAAGACATCCCGCTCCTGGCGAGCCGCTTTCTGGAGCAGGCCGGCAAGGAGCTTCGGCCCGAGGCTCTGAAGGGAGAGGAGCCGCGGTTGACCCAGGCCCACGTGGAAGCGCTGATGGCCTACGACTGGCCTGGAAATGTCCGGGAACTCCGGAACGTCGTGGAACGCGCCGTCATCACCGCTCGCTCCGGCCGCCTGCGCTTCGCCCTGCCGGGCGGGACCGGGGAGCCTGGGGGCCTTTGGGGGCCTGGGGGGCCTGGGGGGCCTGGGGGGCCTGGGGGGCCTGGCGGGACATCGGATACAGGCCGGTCCAGCGAGACGGTGGCCCCCGGCTCCGATGGGGAGAGACGGGTGCTCCCCGAGGCGGAGATGCGGCGGCTCATGCGGGAGAACATCCTGGCAGCGCTCGCCTCCACCGGAGGCAAGGTCTACGGGCCGGAAGGAGCGGCAGCGCTGCTGGAGATCCCACCCACGACCCTGGCCTCCCGGATGAAGAGCCTGGGGATCGAAGGATAGTCCGGCTCACGCACTTCTGAGTTCCGGCCTCTCGCTCAACCGGACGTAGCCCATCTCCAGGGCGTAGTCGAGGAGGTCTTCGCGGAGGAGGCGCCGACCCCGGAACACACGGCTCTTCGCCGTCCCCTCCGAGACCTCCATCACCTCGGCGGCCTCGCGGTAGCCGAGCCCCTCCACGTCCCGCAGGAGGACGGCGGTACGGTACGTTTCGGGAAGGCGGTCCACCGCCTCCATGATCCCAGCGTCCACCATGGAGTTGAAGAACTCCCCTTCCGGGTCCCATTCCACCGCCGTCCCATGGATGGAACGCTCGACGCTCCGGGCATTCGGGTCTCCGCCCGAATGCTGGGTCAGGAGTTCGTCCCGGCGCTGGGCCCGATTCCGCCCCCGCAGATAGGTGTTCCTGCAGATGGTAAAGAGCCAGCCCTTGCAGTTGGTAGTGGGGGTGTACTGGCTCCAGGACTGATATGCCCTGAGGAAGGTCTCCTGCACCAGATCCTCCGCCTCCGCTTCGCCGGTGCTCAGCCGGAGGGCGTACCGGTAGACGGCATCCAGGTGCGGGAGGGCCTCGGCTCGGAAGGCCCGGTCCTTCTCCCCGGTCTTCCCCTTGTCCTCCCCTTTCTCCCTTCTCTTCTCCCATCTGTCCAGTCCCTCCCCTCTGTCCTGGTCCACCCCGGAGCTACCGGCACTCCTCGGATCTACGGCCCCACGGATGGGAGAGGCTTCGGCGGTGCCAGGACGGGTGGCGGCGGGAGCGGTGGCGACGGGACGGGTGGCAACGAGACGGGTGGCAACGGGACGGGTGGCAACGGTGGACATCAGGGTCTCCTGGAGTACGGGTCTGGCTTTCCTCTGTCCCACTCCAAGGGCAGGGGTCGTGCCGCGCTCGTATGAAGTCCCTAAGTGATTGTCCTATATCTTGATAGATTGCCTCGGGGGCGGCCGTCATCGACCACGAGAAGTCGTGTCTCCACGAGATGTCGTGGTGTTGGCCCCGAGATGTCGTGGGGGGCTGGGGGACCTGCGCGCTTCGTTACGCAGCTCCGGTGAAGCGATCAGGGTCGCGGGCTTCCGGGGGGCGACGCCTCCGTGGGGCGGACGCCCAGGTCCCGGAGGAGGACCCCGGCGGCCAGTTCGCCGGACACGAGGCTCGGCGGCATCCCCGGCCCCGGCACGGTGAGCTGCCCGGCGAAGTAGAGCCCTCGGACCTGGGAGGAGCGAAGGCGCGGCTTGAGGGGGCCGGTCTGCCGGAGGGTATTGGCCATGCCGTAGGCATTCCCCCTGAAGGCTCCGTAGTCGGCCTCGAAGTCCCGCATGGCATAGCTCCGCTTCACCACCAGGCGCTCCCGGAGGGGGAGGCCCACATGGGCCTCGAGTCGGGCCATCACCCCCTGGAACACAGTCTCCCGGGCGGCGTCCGAATCCTCCAGCCCCGGGGCCAGCGGGACCAGGAGGAAGAGGTTCGACGCGCCGGCCGGAGCCACCGAGGGGTCGGTGACCGAGGGCGCACAGGCGTAGAAGAGAGGGGACCGGGGCCAGGCCGGACGCAGATACACCGCGTCCATGTGTGCGTCCAGGTCCTGGTCGAAGAAGAGGGTGTGGTGCGGCAGGTCCCCCAGGTCGCCCTGGATCCCGAGGTAGTAGAGGAGGCTGGACGGACTCATGGTCCGCCGCTCCCAGTAGCGCTCCGTGTACTGCCGGTGCTGGGGTTCCAGGAGCGTCTGCTCCACATGGTGGTAGTCGGCGGAGGCGAGGACGGCGTCAGCGGAGAGGGCGCCGCCGCCCCCTTCCATCTCCACCGCCACCGCCCGCCCGCCCTCGACCCGGATCCGCTCCACCCGGCTCCCGAACCGGAATTCCACCCCCTGGTCCTCGGCGACCTGCACCATGGCCTGGATGATCCGGTGCATCCCGCCCATGGGATACCAGGTCCCCAGCGCCATGTCGGCGTAGCTCATCAGGCTGTACATGGCCGGGGTCTTCCGGGCCGAGGCTCCCAGGAAGAGAACGGGCCACTCCACGAGCCGCGCCAGCCGCTCGCTCCCGAAAAAGCTCCGGGCGTAGCTGGCCATGGACCGCA
Organism: Gemmatimonadales bacterium; assembly: GCA_007695225.1. Classification (GTDB taxonomy): domain Bacteria; phylum Gemmatimonadota; class Gemmatimonadetes; order Longimicrobiales; family Gaopeijiaceae; genus T3Sed10-66. Next base: position 1,806 of record REED01000037.1, on the reverse strand, counting down.
GCATCCGCATCCGGACGACCTCCGTGAGGAGACGGGGGTCCATGAACTCCCGGAAGGTGAGACTGGGCCGGAAGAGGTAATCGGAGTTCGCGGCCTGGTAGATCGCCCCCGTTTCCGCCAGGAAGCGGTCCAGGGCGGCGCCCCCTCCCGGCTCCTCGGCCTCGAAGAGTTCCCGGAGGGCCGGAACGCCGGCGGGAATGTCCCAGGACCCTGAGGAACGCCCGGAACCGGACGCGGTGTCGGAGCCGGGCGGGGCGCCGGAGCCAGGTGGGAACCGGGGCGAGGAACCCTCTCCGGGTGCCGGCCAGACGACCCGGTAGCTGGGGTCCAGGCGGCGCAGATCGTAGAGGTCACTCACCTCGTGGCCGAAGGTGCGGAAGAAGCGTTCGAACAGGTCGGGCATCCAGTACCAGCTCGGGCCCATGTCGAAGTGGAATCCCGCCTCCGACCAGGTGCGGGCCCGCCCACCGGGCTGGTCGTGTCGCTCCACCACGGTGACCCGGGCTCCCCCCCGGGCCAGGTGGGCCGCAGCGGCCAGCCCGGAAAAGCCGGCACCGATGACCACCACGTGGGTCACGCCGCCGTCCCCTGCCCCGGCCCCGAGACCGGAGCCGTGACCGGGGCCGAGACCAGGGCCGAGAGGCGAGCCTCCCGGAACGTCCGTTCAAGGACCCGAACGAGGGGGGGACCGGGGGGACTGGCCATGGGCGACACGGCCATGGACAACGCGCCCAGGGACGACACGGCCATGGGCGACGCGGACACGGAGGACTCGGGCATGGGCGGCTCTGGCACGGGCGACTGGGGCGAAGGGGAGGCGGGGCGGCGGGATGCGTCCACCCTCCAGACCATCCTGGCCCGGACCCCGGAGGATGCCGGAGGTTTCGTTCAGAACCGAACTCCCGCAGTCCGGATCTGAGATGAGGGTGGATACCTTGCGACCCCGGCCGCCCTCACGCGAGGAGCCACTTCTCCGCTTCGTCCTTCTCGTCGTAGTCGAACCGCTCCACCTCGGCCTCGGCGAAATTCTTCCCGACGGCCTTGAGGACCGCGCCGATGTTCGAGTCGGTGCAGAAGGCGATCTTGCCGATCTTGTCGTGGTGCTCCCGCACGAAGTCGCCGTGTGCCATTAGGTCGGAGAACCTCTCCCAGCCGGGAAAGTCCTTCGTGTAGACCAGAACGCCCTTCAAATCCCTTCCCGAGTCCCTGAGGCTCTCGATCTCCCTGGCGAGGTCCTGGAAGTTCTCCTCCTCGAGCGTCCCCGTCGGGGTGACCTCGATGAATCCGTAATCGCTGCGGTAGGTGATATCCATGGTCCTTTCCTCCCTGTGATCAAAAATGAATGGGATGGTGTGCGTCCCCTCGATGGAGCTTCGGCCATCCCGGGGGTCCCCGCCGGACTTCGACCTCGTGGCCTTCCAGTTCCCCAAGGAGCGGCCGGCAACGAGCGGTCGGCCAACGAGCGGTCGGCTAACGTCGGGGCGGCCAGAGCAGACGCACGATCAGCAGGATGAGAACCGCGGCCAGGACGACCCAGAGGAGCATCCATCCCCAATGGGTCCACCAGACGCCGGGGTCGTGGGGGGGCATCTGCTGGGGAGGAGGCGCCTCTTGGGACGGCATCTGCTGGAGGGCAACGGAGACGAGGTGGGTGATCAGGTGCATGGCCGAGATCCCGGGGTACGGGTGAAGGTCGATAAGCCGAGTTCAAGGCAAGATGCGCGCCGCGGGGTGACATCCACCCGTGGCAGACGTCGTGACGTGGCCGTTACCCGACCGTCACCGGGGCGTCGCCACGTACTGTTT
>REED01000120.1 GCA_007695225.1 Gemmatimonadales bacterium | reverse complement strand
GATCGGTCCCCGACCGTAGACCGCCGCCGCCATCACCCGGGGGGTGGCGATTCCCTGTTCCCGGCAGCGCTCGCTGGCGGTCGCTTCGGCGAAAGGGCGGGGAAGGGTCCAACTCCGGAAGTAGCGATCCCCCGTCAGGGGGGCGAGGAGGCCCCCCCGATGGAAGTGACGGACCGCCCACCGCTCCTCGCCGCCGAGGCCGGGAATCAGGGGGACCGGCCCCCGCCCGTGGAGGCCCCCTCCGGGTCGATCCAGGGCCCTGGATCGCGCCGCCAGGTGGAGGGTGTCGCCACCCTCCAGGAGCTCCACGACCCGGTCCTTCGCCTCGGAGCGGACCCACAGGGTCGTGGATCCCCGCCGGAGCGTGACGAAGGGACGGGGTGGGTCCGTGGGCAGCGGCGGGTCCGTCGGTGGAAGGGACACAGGGGGAGCTCCCGGAGAAAACGGGCCAGGTGGGCGCACGCGGGGGCAGGGGCGGCTCGGGCTCGGGGGCCCGGGCGCCATCGGCTTCCCGCGAAGATGGCGGTAGCGGGCCGGCCCCGCATCCCCGTCTTGGCCTGGGCGCCGCTCTTCCGGTAGGTTGAAGCCATGGCCAGAACCGCCCGACGGATCCTTTGGGTCGACGACGAGATCGACCTCCTGAAGCCCCACCTCCTCTTCCTCGAGCAGCGGGGATACCAGGTGGACGCCGTAGCCAATGGTGACGACGCCCTCAGCCTCCTCCGTGGGTCTCCCTATGACCTGGTCCTCCTGGACGAGCAGATGCCAGGACTCCGGGGGCTTGAGGTGCTGGAGATCCTCCGCCGGGAGGATCCCCACGCCCGGGTGGTGATGATCACCAAGTCCGAGGAGGACCGAACCATGACGGAGGCCATCGGCCGCCGGGTGGACGACTACCTGGTGAAGCCGGCCAGCCCCCTCCAGGTCCTCTCCGCCGTAACCCGGATCCTGGAGGGTTCCTCCATCCGGCAGCAGCAGGTGGCCCAGGACTTCGCCGCCCGCTGGCCCGCCCTGGGACGCCTCCGGGAGGACGCCGAGGAGGCGGAGGATTTCGCCGCCCTCTACTCCGAGTTGGTGGATTGGCACATCCGTCTGGAGAGCGCCGGCGAGGACGGCCTCCTGGAGACGGTGGAGGCCCTCCTTACGGATCTGCGCCGGGACTTCGGACCCTGGATCCGGGAGGTCTACCCGGAGTGGATGGCGGATCGGGAGGGCTCTCCCCTCCTATCCCCGGACCTGGTCTCCCACTTCCTGGTGCCCCGGCTGGAGGGGAAGCCGGTCCTCTTCGTGGTGCTGGACTGCATGCGCCTGGATCAGTGGCGGGTCATGCTCCCCCTCCTCACCCCCTACTTCGAGGTGGACGAGGTCCTCCATTACTCCATCCTCCCCACCGCGACCCCGTATTCCCGGAACGCCATCTTCTCGGGCCAGTTCCCCGACGAGATCGCCCGGGACCGGCCGGAATGGTGGTCCAAGTTCGACGACGAGGGGAGCCTGAACGATTTCGAGGACCAGCTCCTGGACGAACAACTCCGCCGGGAGATGGGGCGGACGGTCACCACCCACTACGAGAAGGTGTTCTCCGACCGGGAAGGGGAGCACGTCCGGGGGCGGGTCCACTCGGCGCTGGGACGTGGGACGGAGGTGGTGGCCCTGGTTTTCAACTTCATGGATGTCCTCATCCACTCCCGCTCCGAGTCCCCCATCTTCATGGAGATGGCCCGGGATGAGCGGTCGCTCCGCCACCTCACCCGGAGTTGGTTCGAGCGATCCACGCTCTTTCATCTCCTCCGTGAGGCGTCGGCCCAGGGGCTCCGGGTGGTCCTCACCACGGACCACGGCTCCATCCTCTGTCGCCGTCCCACCACCGTCTTCGCTCGGCGGGACGCCACCTCGAACCTGCGCTACAAGTTCGGCCAGGATCTTCGGGCGGAGGATCCCTCCACCGTGTTCAGCACCCGGGACCCGGAGGACCTCCGGCTTCCCCCGGGCCGCCTGGGGATGAGTTATGTCCTCACCCTGGAGGACTATTACATGGTGTATCCCACCAAGCTCCGAGAGTACCAGGCCCGCTACCGTGACGCCTTCCTCCACGGCGGCATCACCCCGGAGGAGATGATCGTGCCGGTGGCCCTCATGGAGCCCCGGGCCCGTTGAGGGGGGCCGGGACGCCTTCCCGGACGGACGTTCGCCGGTGAGACTCTACCTTCGGATCCTCCGGTACCTGAAGCCGTATCTCCACGTCTTCGTGGTGGCGGTGGTGGCCACATCGGTGTTCGCGGCATTGGACGCCTTCTCTCTGGCCCTCCTGATCCCCTTCCTCCGCACCCTCTTCGCCAATGGTGGCGTGGCAGGCGAAAGCGCGGGAGGCCCGGCCCCAGGCGCCGCCGGGGCTCCGGGCGCCGAAGTCGGGGCCGGCACGCCGCAAGAGGCTCCCCCCATGGAGGCCGACCTCCTGGACCGCCTCATGGACGGGACCCTGGGAAGGTTCGTGGACCTGGGCGCCCCACCGGCGGAGGCCATGCAGGGCATCATCCTCTTCCTCCTGGGCGTCTTCCTCGTCAAGAACGTATTCGACTTCCTGAGGAACTACCTGGTGGCCTGGATCGAGCAGGCGGTGACCCGGGATCTCCGGAATGAGGCCTACCGGCACCTGGTGGATCTGGACCTCACCTTCTTCGGCCGCACCCGGGTGGGGCAGATCATCTCACGCCTCACCCACGACGTAGAGCAGCTTCGCACCCTGGTGACGAAGGAGCTGGCCCGAATCCTCTCCTCGGTCTTCGAGTTGATGGCGGCCCTCACCCTCATGCTTCTCATCTCCTGGAAGCTGACCCTGGCATCTGTGGTGGTTCTTCCGGGGATCTTTGCCATCTGGGGACCACTCCTGCGGAGGGTGCGGCGGGGTGACCGGACGATCCTGAACCTGGCGGGAGAGGTGAACAGCCACATCCAGGAGACCCTTTCCGGGATCCGGCTGGTGAAGTCCTCGGCAGCGGAGGTGCATGAACGGAACCGCTTCCAGCGCATCACCTGGGACTATTTCAAGGCATTCATCCGGACCGAACGCTTCCGGGCTCTCTCCCATCCCATCACCGAGATGGTGGGGGCCCTGGGGACGGTGGTCATCCTCTGGTACGGGACACGGCTGGTTCTCACCGGGGGCGAGATCTCCGGCGAGGAGTTCATCGGCTTCCTGGCCCTCTCGATGAAGCTCTACTCCCCGGTGAAGTATCTTGGGAAGCTGCCGGCCATCATCCAGCCCGGGATGGTGGCGGCGGAGCGCATCTTCGAGTTCCTGGACGCTCCGGTGGAGATCAGGGACGGGCCGAACGTGCGCCCCTTCCCCGGGGTCCGGGAGGCCATCGCCTTCCAGGACGTCTCCTTCGCCTATCGTCCAGGGGAGCCGGTGCTCCGGGATATCTCCTTCCAGGCCCAGGCCGGTTCGGTAACGGCGCTGGTGGGGCCCAGCGGGGCGGGGAAGACCACCCTCGTGGACCTCCTGGGTCGGTTCTACGAGCCCACAGCCGGCCGGATCCTGGTGGATGGGACGGACATCCAGGAGTTTTCCATCACCTCGGTGCGGGACCAATTGGGGATTGTCTCCCAGGACACGGTGCTCTTCCACGACACGGTGCGCTCCAACATCGCCTACGGGATGGAGGATCGGGTGGATGACGAGGCCATCCGCCAGGCGGCACAGGCGGCCCATGCCGACGAATTCATCCAGCGCCTTCCCCACGGCTACGATACGGTGGTGGGGGAGCGGGGGACCCAGCTCTCCGGTGGCCAGAGGCAGCGGATCGCCATCGCTCGCGCCATTCTCCGGGACCCCCCGATCCTCATCCTGGACGAGGCCACCTCGGCGTTGGACTCGGAGTCGGAGCGGCTGGTGCAGGAGGCCATTGAACGTCTGCTGTCGGGGCGGACGGTATTTGTCATCGCCCACCGCCTCTCCACCGTACAGAAGGCCGATCGGATCCTGGTGATGGACGCGGGACGGCTGGTGCAGGAGGGGAAGCACGCCAAACTCCTGGCGGAGGGTGGTCTCTACCGCCGCCTTCACCAGCTACAGTTCGCGTCCGACCGTGGCTCCGACCGCGGCAATGGCTACTCGGATGAGACCGACCCGCTTCCGGTCCCGGCCTCTACCCGCCCTCCGGCATGAAGGACCGGAAGATCACGCTGGGCCATCGGGTGGAGGCCCTCCTCATGGGAGGCATTGGGCTGTGGATCCGGGTCCTTCCGGAGAGGATCGCCCTGGCCATGGGATCGGGACTGGGCTGGTTGGCGGGAGTGGTGTTGCGGATCCGGCACAGGGTCGTCATGGAGAACCTGGCCCGGGCCTTTCCCGAGGGGTCCGAGACCTGGCGGCGACGAACCGCCGCGGCCGCCTTTGCCCACATCGGCCGGGAGGGAGTGGCTCTTCTCCGAATGGCGAACCTCGGGCCCCGGGAGGTCTGGGAACGCACCGAGGTCGAGGGCCTGGAGATGATCCGGGATGCCCTTGCCCGGGACCGAGGGGTCATCATCCTCGCCGGCCACTTCGGGAACTGGGAGATCGGGGGATCGGCGGTGGCGGTCCGGGACGTTCCCCTGGACGTGGTGGGGCGTCGCCAGTCCAATCCGCTCTTCGACCGACGCCTGCGGGCCACTCGGGAGCGTCTCGGGATGCGGGTCATCTACCGGGACGAGGGAGTTCGGCCCATCCTCCGGGCTCTCCGAGAGCCCCGAGCAGTGGCGCTGGTGGCGGATCAGAACGTGATTCGCGGGGGCCTCTTCGTGGACTTCTTCGGGACGCCGGCAGCCACCACCCGGGGCCCGGCAACCCTGGCCCGACGCACCGGGGCCCGGTGCGTCATGGCCAGCGTCCGTTGCCTTCCGGGGCCCAGGGCCCGATACCACCTCCGTTTCTTCCCCCTGGAACTCCCCGATACCGGGAATGTGGAGGCCGACGACCACGCCTTCCTCCGCTCCTATCTGGCGACCCTGGAGGAGGAGATCCGGGCCGCCCCCAGCCAGTACTTCTGGCCTCACAAGCGATGGAAGACGCGACCGGAAGCCGAGGCGTCGGAGAAAGCGGCTCCGCCTCGGGAGGAACTGTCCCAGGGACCATCCGGTACCACAGACCAGGACCTCGGCCTCCGCCGGGGGCCGGACCCCGGCGGCGATTCCTCGCCAGAGCCTGGGGACGGAACTCCAGACCCCCACTGAGGAGCCCCTCCTTGATCTTCATCACCATTCCGGTCCACAATGAGGAGAAGACCATCGGGGTCCTCCTCTGGAAGATCCGGAAGGTCATGGCCGAGTTCGGCCGGGACTACGAGGTCCTGGTCCTGGATGATGCCTCTACCGATGGGACTCCGGAGGTCCTGGAGCGGTATCGACGGGTCCTGCCCCTTCGCCGAACCCGAAGCGAGGTGAGGCTGGGGTATGGCGCAGCCCTGGAGCGACTCCTTCGGGAGGCTACTCGTCACACCAGATATCCCAAGCGGGACGTGGCCCTGACCATCCAGGCCGATTTCACGGAGAACCCCGAGGATCTGGTTCCCATGGTCAAGGCCATCGAGGGGGGGGCCGACCTGGTGGTTGGTGCGCGGTCCCCCGGGGGAGAGATCCTTCCCACTCCGGTCAGGGTGTCCCGTTGGCTGGCGGGGGTGCTGCTTGGGCGGGGCATGCGTGGCGCACCGGTCTCCGATCCCCTCTCCGGATTTCGGGCATACCGGATCGTGGTGCTGAAGAAGGCCTTCCGGGAGGAGGAGGAGGTCCTCTCTCCGGCCCAATCCCCGGCCCAAGGGGGAGGGTGGGCCACCAACCTGGAACTCCTCTCCCTCACTGTCCCCCATGCTCGTCGGGTCGAGGAATCCCCGGTACGCCTCCGACTGGACCATCGCTTACGGGGCTCCCGGTTCCGACCCGTCCAGGAACTCCGGAGCCTCCTTCCCCTCCGGGGCCGCCTGGAGTGGCCCGCCGCCGAGGAGGAACCATGATCCGATCCCTTTCGCGGGCCTTTTTCCTGACGGCGCTCCTGTTGGGCCCCGCTTCCCTGGAGACGGTGGCCCAGGAACCGGCGGCACCCTGGGCACAGCGGGTGGGTGGGGATCCCGTGGCGGTGCCTTTCGGACCCGGCGAACGTATGGAATACCAGGTCCGCCTGGGGCGGTTTTCCGTCGGGGAAGGGCACATGGAGGTGCATTCCATGGACCTCGTCCGGGGCCACCGGACCTACCATGTCTCCATGGGGGTGAGCGGAGGCGTTCCCCTGGCCCGGGTGAACAACCTCCTCCAGTCGTGGATCGACGTGGAGAAGCTCACCTCACGGAGGTTCATCCAGGATCAGAACGAAGTCCGGACCAAGCGCTTCCGGCAGTTCGAGTTCTTCCCCGAGGAACGCCGGTGGGAGCGGGCGGACGTGGATGAGAAGGGAGACCTTCCCACCGACCTGCCCCTGGACGACATCTCCTTCGTCTACTACGTCCGGTCCCTCCCCCTGGTGGTGGGCGAGACCTACACACTGGACCGGTACTTCCAGGAGCGCGGGAATCCGGTCGTCGTGAAGGTGGTGCGAAGAGATCGCATCGAGGTCCCCGCAGGGACCTTCAACACCATCGTGGTGCAGCCTGTCATACAGACCCGGGGTCTCTTCGGCGAGGGTGGCGAGGCGGAGATCCACTTCTCCGACGATGACCGTCGCCTCCTGGTGCAGATGCGCTCAAGGGTACCCGTCGTCGGATCCCTCTCGCTCCACCTGACCAGTGTCTCCGACGGCCGCCTCCTTCGACCCTTCTCGGCGGCGGCCGTCCGCAGGGACCAGGGCCGATCGGGGACGGACGGACCCGGCAGCCGGGATTGATCCCGGCCCGGATCGCTCACCTGGAGCCGGCTCCAGGCCCTGGCGCCGGGCCGGTCCCCGGTTCACTCCCCGGCGTCGTCCCCTTCGCCGGAGTGGTCCCCTTCGGCAGGGGGAGCCGGCGGTAGCCCCATCGCCGCCCCGGCATCCACCTCCATGACGAAGATGGACGGGCCGCGGAGCTTCTTCCCCTTCACCCGCACCTCGAAGGTGTACTTCCCCGCCCGGGGGAAGACCACATTCTCCAGCGGCATGATCAGACGGGTCCGGGGTGGCGGCCGATCGGCAGGGCGCCGGTCCACCTCCGTCTCCCCGTCCACGGTGAGGGAGGGACGACCATCAGGGCCCATCAGGTCCACCTTGAACTTGTTCCGGCCCTCCTCCCCCCGGTCCCATTCGATGGTGGTCACCAGGACCATACGCTCCTGCTTGGCTGGGAAGCCCGGGGCGGCGAGATCGTTGAATACACCCTCCACGTCCATCTTCCCATCCGGGCGCATGCGGGCATCGTCACAAACGAGAGCGAGCTGTATGTACATCGGGGAACGGTTCTCCTTGGATGGGGCGGGTGAAATGGGACGTGGATTCGGGACAAGTCATTTGGGGGGATCCGGTGGAGCCGGAGGACCCCACCCTCCTCCGCCCGGGGTGCGAAGGCTCAGGACATCCCCCGGGAGCGCTCGGAAGGTAACCTTTCCCGGAAGCGATTTCTCCTGGCCCTCCCGAATGAGGACCGTCTCCCCACGACCTCCGGCGTTTCCCCCCTGGGCTCCTTCCGGACCCTGGAGCCGGCGTTCTGCCAGGACGGTGACCTCGGCCTCCCCCAGGAACCTCAGGTCCCGCCGGAGCCCTTCGCCTCCGGCGTGCCGGCCCCGTCCCCCTGAGCCCCTGCGCAACTGGTAGCGCTCGACCCGGAAGGGGTATGCGTGTTCCAGCGCTTCCACCGGGGTGTTCAGGGTGTTCGACATGTGGACATGCACCCCGGAGAGGCCCGGTCGGGTCGGGCCTGCACCCATCCCTCCCCCGGCGGTCTCGTAGTAGGTGAAGGGAGTGCCCGAACGGGGGTCGATTCCTCCCACCGCCACGTTGTTCATCGTCCCCTGGGAGAGCCCCGGCATCCGATGGGGGAGCGCCAGGGCGAAGGCCCGGAGGACCACGTCGGTGATCCGCTGGCTCGTCTCCACATTCCCTGCGGCCACCCCGGCCGGGGGGAGGGCGTTCACCAGGGAGCCCTCCGGTGCCGTAACCGAGAGGGGAGCCATGCGCCCTCCGCCTGCAGGAATCGGGGTGGCCAGGAGATCCTCCACCACGCAGCGTACCACGTATCGAACGGCAGAGTGGGTGATGGCGGCCACGGCGTTGATTCCCCCGGCGGTCTGACCGGCAGTTCCCTGGAAGTCGACGTGAACCTCCTCTCCCCGGATCTCCACCGCCGCCTGGATTCGGAGCGGGCCGTTCCCGGCGCCGTCGTCCTCCATGTGGTCCTCGGCTGTATACCGTCCATCGGGAATGAGGGCGACACCCCGGGCGAGGAGGCGGTCCGCGTAGTCCAGGAGCGCTTCCATTTCCTCCCGGAGGACAGCGGGGCCTCGTCGCTCCGCCATCTCCCGGAGGCGTCGGGCTCCGGTATGGAGGGCACCGATCTGGGCGTCCAGATCTCCCTCGCGCTCCCGGGGCGTACGCACGTTGGCCAAAAGGAGGCTCCACACCTCCTCCACCCGGGCTCCGTTCCGGAGGAGGCGCACGGGGGGGATGCGGAGTCCCTCCTGGAAGATCTCCCGGGAGAGGGGCATGGACCCCGGGCTCATTCCCCCAACATCGGAGTGGTGGGCCCGGGCGGCCACGTACCCCAGGTGGTGGCCTCCCGGCTCCAACGAAACCGGGGCCACCAGTGTCAGATCAGGGAGATGGGTCCCTCCATGGAAGGGGTCGTTTACCACCGCCACGTCCCCCGGCGCCAACTCCGGGATCGTCCGGAGGACCGCATCCACACTCATGGGCATGGCCCCCAGGTGCACGGGCATGTGGTCGCCCATGGCCACCGGAGGCCCCTCCGGATGGAAGACGGCGCATGAGTAGTCGCGCCGTTCCTTGATGTTGGGCGAGTAGGCGGCCCGTCTGAGACTGCCGCCCATCTCCTCGGCGACGGCGGTGAAGAGTTGGCGGAGGACCTCGAGGCGGGCGGGATGCAAGGTGGATCTCGTTTGCATGGATGACCTGGAAACCGTTAAGATAAAATGCTACCGATCTTTTTCTTCCCCGCGTTCCGTTCCGGAATTTCCCTTCCGGCCCGCGGCACGTGAACGATAGAATGGAGGCTACATGACCGATAGGAACAAGCTGAAGGACCGCGCCCGGGACGAGTTGTTCAGCCACATCAACCGATGCGGCGTCCTGGAGGCAGCCGAGGAGGACCAGAAGGTGTGGATGGACGAGACCATGGAGTATCTGGGGGAGCGCTACCCGGATCTGGGTGAGTCGGACCTGCGAGATCTCTACACTCTCGGCATGCGGTTCTGCCGGCCCGCCATCCCGCACGGGCGGCCCGGCTCCTCTTCCGACGAGGTCGAGGTCGAGGTCGAGGCGAAGGTGGACGCGGACGCCAGCACTCCGGTGGAGGAGCCGCAGGGCGAGACGGTGGGAGCCGGCGCAGGCGACGCCTGAGGCGAACCCAACTCGCCATCGGAGATCGGTGGCATCAGGACCCCGGGGGCGGGGGGGCGCGGGGGGGGGGCGCCCCCCCCGCCCCCCCCCCCCCCCGCGGGCCGCCAAAACGGGGGGGCCCCCC
>REED01000062.1 GCA_007695225.1 Gemmatimonadales bacterium | reverse complement strand
AGCCATGCGCCGGCGGATGATCGAACTGGTGGACAGCCTTCCGGCCGCCTGATCCCCGTGGTGGCCAGGGGGGTGAGGCGAGAACACGACCGATCACGGTTCGGCCTTCCCTTCAGCCCTTCGGCCAAGCCACGGTCCGGTCGTGGGAGGGCGGGGTGGGGGCTCCTTCGGGGGCTCCTCCCTGCCCTCTTCCTTGTCCCCCTTTCGATCGTCGGATGCGCCACTCCGGAACCGGAAGGGGAGGCGAGGATCGAGGCTGCGCATCCGGCAAGCCCAGGCCCGGGCGCAGCCCCCCCCCTCGGGGTAGATGCCCCCTTTCCCACACTGGGAAGTTGTGGACCAGGGGTCGAACTTGTGGGCTTCTCCGACGCCCTGGACAAGGCCGAGATCCAAGCCGGCGAGATCCAGGTCGGTGGGTCCAGCGCCCGGATCGTGGGCGAGATCTCAGGGATCGCGTGGGACGGGGAGCGGGAGGTCTATTATGGGGTGGCGGACCGGGCCGGCGAGGACCACAGCCATGTGTTCACCCTGGACATCCCCCGCCTCGCGTCGGGTCTCGGCACGCCCCGGGTCCTGGATGTGACCTTCCTCCTGGACGAGAACGGACGGTCCCTGGACGGGTCGAACTTCGATGGGGAGGGGATCGTCATCTGGGAACCGGCCTCAGGGAGACGCCACGACACGGCCTCCCGCCAGTGGATCATCGCCTCCGAAGGGGGAGGCGCCCCGGATGCCCAGCCTGGGATCCGACGCTTCACCCTGGAGGGCCGTCTGCTTGGGGATCTCCCCGTGCCGAGCCGCTTCCTCATCGGTCGGAACAACCTGAGCTTCGAGAGCCTGGCCCTGGACCCGTCGGGGACCGAGCTCTTCACCATCGTGGAAGGCCCCCTGCCGGAGGACGGCGAAACCGGAGACCTCCGGGGCCGCCTCCGTCTCCTTCACTACCGGGGCGACACGCCGGAGACCTTCCGCCCGGTGGCGGAATACCACTACCAGACCGAGCCCGGCCGCGAGCCGGGAGAGGTGGGGGCGGTGGAGATGATCGCCCTGTCCGGCGAACGCCTCTTGGTCCTGGAGCGGGGATGGGTCCGGGACAGGGGGAACACCGTCCGGATCTTCCAGGTCTCGCTGGAGGGCGGGCATGACGTCTCGGAGGTGGCGAGCCTGGCCGTGCCAGCGGCTCCCCCTCCGCTGGTGAAGGAGCTCGTGGTCGACCTCGCCCGCTGTCCTCCGGCGGGGGCCACCAGCCTCCAGCCCCAGCCCAACCCTCTCCTGGACAACTTCGAGGCCATGGCCCTCGGACCCCCACTCCCCGACGGGCGACGCTCCCTGGTCCTGGTGAGCGATGACAACCGGAGCCCCTTCCAGGTCACCCGGATCGTGGTGCTGTCGTGGGAGATGGAATGATGCTTCGCCCCCATCCCCGCCCTGTTCCCCGACCCCGGTTGGACGTATCCTGACCCCCATTCCGACGATCCAGATCCACCCCCCGGAACATCCCCGACCCGAGGAGCACACCGTGAGCCCCACTCCTTCCACCGCGATCCATTCCCCCCAGGTGGCCCGTCCCTACGGTGCCGAGGGCACCACCGCCGAGGAGTCGGCCAAGGCCCTCACCCGGATCATGCTGGGGTGGTTCCTCCTCCACCAGGGGTGGGGGAAGGTCCTCCAGGACGTGAACGAGGGCCTCGGGTCCTTCTACCAGGGGAACCAGTTCCAGAACAACAACCCGGACTGGCTTCCCACCTTCATCGCCGCGCCCTACGGGTACGCCCTCCCCTGGCTGGAACTGGTCTTCGGCGGACTCCTCCTGGTGGGGATCTGGAACCGGGTCAGCGCCGGGGTCTCGACCCTCATCTTCCTGAGCATCCTCATCGCCTGGCTGGACGCGGGGAATCTCCTTCCCCGGCACCTGCTCATGGTCTACACTCCCCTGGCCGCCTGGTACTTCTTCTCCGGGCCGGGACGCTACAGCGTGGACGCCTGGATGGCCCGGAGGAAGGGGACGGGCGGGGCCTAGAAGGCCGTTGAAGAAGTAGAGGGGCCTCCGTTGGGAGCGCTCGACCACCGCTTCGCGGCGGTGCCTGCCGAATTGTAGGCGGCCCGTCGAAGGCATAGAGCTAGCTACGTCGAGGCGGGCCTCTGCCGCCCCAACCCGAAGGGGGAAGGAGGATTGCGGCCCTGGATCTTCGTTGGGCCGATACACCGATGCTACGGCATCGCGTTCAGCGACCGGCCTCGACCCGGGCACCCACGCGCAAAGCGCGTGGGTCGAGCAAGACCCCTTCCCGGAGGCCCCTCTACTTCTTCAACGGCCTTCTAGCGGCACTGCCGCCGTCGCCGTGGCGTTCCCCAGGCAACGGCCTCTGCTTCGGCCGAAGCCGAACCTCGATCCCTCCCTCGGGGGAGACGGCCGCCTCGGCACGGTCAAACCATTCCCGGAGGGTCCGCATCCGTTCCCTATGGCCCAGCCAGGCGACCCCGTCGAGGACGAAGAGGCCCAGCCCCTGGACGATCACCGCCTGAGCATGGCCCCTCACCTCATCGCCGTTCCGGAGACCCCTTCCCGAGGCGACCCAGAGCCCCACGCCGGTCATGGCGTAGCCCACGTTCAACCCCTGGTTCAGGACCAGGATCTGCCCCCAATGGGACTCGGACCGCAGGGCCTCCCCCGGGGTGCTGGGCGGGTCGCCCCGTCCTCCGAAAAGGAGGCCGGCGGCGGCGATCCCCGTGTTCACCACCCCCCAACCCGCCGTCTGTATTCCGAAGGCGTGGACGGTGGGACGTTCCCCCCGGTCCACGGCGAGGGCCATGGCTGTCCCGGCGGCCGCATTGGCCATCCCCCACACCCCCACACGCACCAGGTGATCCCGCTCCGCCTGCCGGAGACGCTGGTGGAGGAGGAGGGCGGGGTCCTCGCCCGCGGAGTCGATCGCTGCAGGGCCGATCGTTGCGGGGCTGATCGCTGCTGGTTCCACCCCCGACGCAGACGGGAAGTGCGTACCCGGGAAGGCCTGCCTGGCGACCGAAGAGTCGGGCTGGGTATCCTGTGCGCGGCCCCGGCCAGGGGCAAGGAGTAACGCGGCGGTGGCCAGGGCCAGCGGCGGTCCCAGAAGGGCGGCGATGCGCGTGAAACGGATCATGGGCCCTATGACCCCGAGGTCGCCGTGGAGTGCCCTGGATCCCCGGGCCGCGCTTCAGACGTAGGCCGCGCCCATAACGAGCGCGGGTGATGGGTGGACCTCACTCCCCTGCGTCCCTCACTCCTCTGCGTCGCCGCGGCCGCGAGCGCCTGCTGGAAGACGATGTCCGCGTTGGGGAAGGAGAGGTGGACCATGGACGGGAGGGCGGACGGCATCGTCCACGATGAGGTAGGGGGCCACGGTTGGAGATCGTTCGGGAGCCGGGTTCGCGGCTTCAGTCACGATTTACCTCCGGTGGTTGGGTTCGATCGGGCATCCCCCAGGAACTCCAGGAGCGCCTGGTTCACCCCCTCGGGCTCGTCGTGCTGGAGCCAGTGCGTGGCTTCGGGAAAGGTGATGAGCCGCCCCCGGTCGCATCGCTCCAGGCTCAGCGGAGCCAGCTCCTTCGTCAGGTAGCGGTCCCGCTCCCCCCAGAGGATGAGGGTGGGGATCCCCACCCGGGTGGAGCCCCGGGCCCGGCCCGGGGCCCGGGGGGGATGGCGGAGCATGGCCCGGTACCAGTTCACCATCCCGGTAATGGCCCCAGGGACCGACCAGGCCTCCCGGTAGCGGTCCCGGTCCTCCCGGGTGATGGACTCGGAGGTCCTTCCCCGGAGGTTGGCGGCCAGGATCCGCCAGTTCTGCCGCCGCATGAGCCATTCGGGCAGGACGGGGAGCTGGAAGGCGAACACGTACCAACTCATGAGCAGCTGCCCGGGCCGCTTCCGGAGGACGGCCCTCATGACCCCCCTGGAGGGGTGGGGAACGTTGAGGATCACAAGGCGCTCCAACCGCTCCGGGTGGGCGATCCCCACCCACCAGGCCACCGCCGCTCCCCAGTCGTGCCCCACCACCGCGGCGGCCCGCTCCACCCCTGCGGCCCGGATGAGCCCCACCACGTCCAGGGCCAGGGTCTCCACCCGGTAGGCCGCGACCCCCCGGGGCTTGTCCGAGCCCCCGTATCCCCGCTGGTCCGGCACCCAGACCCGGTAGCCGGCCCGGGCCAGCGCCGGGATCTGCTTCCGCCACCCATACCAGAATTCGGGGAACCCATGGAGGAGGACCACCAGGGGGCCCTCCTCGGGACCCGCCTCCACCACCCGCAGGGTGATCCCCTGGACGGGGATCCGGCGCTCCCGGAGAGGGACGCCCTGGAGAGAGACGGGAGGATCCATGGAAAGAGGCGCCATGAAGGGGAAGGTGTGCGAGGGGGAAGGGGGCAGACAAGGGTGGAGGAGCGGGCTCCCAAGGCAAGTCTCCCCGCTCCGACGGCACCCCTCCTTGAGCGGATCCGGCCAGGAGCCGATCCGCTTCCCTGCCCTGCCCCTGAGCCCCATGGGCCCGATCCCCCGTTCTTCAACTGGAACGGCGTTCCCGCCGCGCGGTCATGGCACCCGCGCTCCTCTCCTCACGGTCCAGGATACCATCATGGGCAACCATCCCGTCGAGCCTTCCCTGCCGGGGAGCTCATCCCGTCGAACCCGGCCCTTCGTCTTCCTCCTCGTCCTCGCCGCCTATGCCTGTGCCGATGGGCCGAGTCCCACCGGCGTCGCGGAGCTGAGTCGCCAGGAGGCACCGGCCTCCGTCGGGACCACAGCCTTGGAGATATGCGGCGAGTCGGTCTCCATCTCCCTCCTGGCCGGCCAGGATGAACCGGTGGGCGAAGTTGAGATCTCGAACGACGAGACCCGGCTGGCCATCGCCTACACCCTGGCCGAAGGGTGGAAGCTCGAAAGTACCAAGGTGCAGTTGGCCACCTCCGTGGAGGGATTCCCGCGAACTTCGTCCGGAAATCCCATTCCGGGCCTCTTCTCCCAGCAGACGCATCACCAAGGAGGCACCACCTTCACCCACGTCCTGCCCCTCCCCGAGCTGGAACCCGAGGGGCAGCCCAGGCTCCTTGTCGCAGCCTACGCTGCCGTCGTCCATTCCACCTCGGGGCGGACGGAAGGCGCCTGGAGCCACGGACAGCGATTCACGGAACGGGGGAACTGGGCCACCTTCACGGAATACCCGCTCCAGACCTGCGAGGATTCGGGACCTCGATTCGTCACCACCTGGGACACGAGGCTGACGTCAGGCACGACCATCTTCCTTCCCCTCGCGGGAGAGGTGGATGCCTTGGTGGACTGGGGAGACGGGACGGTCGAACCCTTCATCCCCCTTCCCTTCCTTCCCTTCGGCGGCCGGTTCCACACCTACCAGGAGGATGGTGTCTACACCGTCACGGTCACCGGTACCTTCGAGATCTTCGGGGGAGTTCCGCCCACCATCCAGAGCACCCGGAACGTTCCCCTTCTCAGCGTCGATGAATGGGGAGAAACGCAGACCACATCCCTCGCGCTGGCCTTCCCGAATGCGCCCAACCTGGTGCGGGTGGCCTCACCTCCGCCCACCGTTACCGATATGACGCTCGCCTTCTGGCAAAACCCGGAGTTCAACGCGGACATCGGACATTGGGATACATCAAATGTCACCAGCATGCGAGGGATGTTCCGGAACGCCCAGTCGTTCAATTCTGACATAGGGCAGTGGGATGTAGGAAACGTGGCAGACATGTCCCGCATGTTCGACCACGCATCGTCATTCAATCAGGACATCGGATCCTGGGATGTATCCAAGGTGACCGATATGAGCCGGATGTTTCAATCTGCATCGGAGTTCGATCGGGATCTCGATTCCTGGAACACCTCCCAGGTCACGACCATGCAGTCCATGTTCGTGTCAGCCCACGATTTCAATGGGGCTGTTGGTGGGTGGGACGTATCCCGGGTGGAGAACATGCAGGGCATGTTCGACCATGCTTCATCTTTCAATCAACCCATCGGCACATGGGATGTGTCCGGTTTGCAGAACATGGGGGTGATGTTCAGGAGCGCAGCCCAATTCAATCAGGACATCGGGGGCTGGAATGTCTCGAACGTGGAAGTCCTGCGCCGTACCTTTGCCGATGCGGAGTCGTTCGACCAGGACATCGGAAGCTGGGACGTCTCGGCCGTCACCGACTTCACAGGATTGTTCTCGGGGGCGCGTTCCTTCAACCAGGACATTGGCGGCTGGGACGTATCCAGGGCCACGAGCATGAACAGCATGTTCTCCCGTGCAACCGCCTTCAATCAGGACATCGGGGACTGGGACGTGTCGGGGGTCGGGAACATGGCCGTGATGTTCTTCGAGGCCTCGTCCTTCAACCAGGATCTCTCTCGGTGGTGCGTAGTCCTCATTGAGGAGTCGCCCGTCAATTTCGATGCGGGAGCCGTCGCCTGGCTCAATCCAGACTGGAGGCCGCTCTGGGGAACCTGTCCCGGATGATCGGGCCAGACCGCCGTCCCTCGCATCCGGGCGGCTCCGGGGCGGGGGGCGGCGGCCCTCTTCTGGCTCCCGACGCCCATGTCTCGACCCTCACGCGGACCGCGTCGCTCAGCACCCGTTGGGCTCCAGGGTGGTGGCGATCCGGCCCAGGGTTTCCTCGTCTGCCAGCGGCGCCCCTTCTCGGTCCCGTGCAGGCCGGAGTTCAACCACGGCCTGCTGCAGCACCGTCCCCCAGTCCGCCACCGCCGGATAGGCCCGCACGAACTCACGATCCCCCCCGCCATGGATCGGAACGGTGACCCCCCCGTACCGGACCTCGGCCAGGCGGACCACCGAAGGGTCATTCGCTTCCACTTCCCGGACCCGGTCGGCCACCGCCACTTCCCCCCCCACCATGGAGATCCCGATGCCGGCGGCCTCCAGACCATCCCGCCTCAGGGCCACATGGTTCGAGCGGGTCTGCCCTTCGTCCAGGTCCCACCCCGGAGGCACCTGGAACCGGAGGGGAAAGGGACAAGCGGGCTGGAGCATCGTCCATCCAGGCACCGGGGGCTGGGAGAGATCCGCCGGAGGTGTGGCATCGCCCGAGGAAACGGCGGCCTCCTCCAGGAAGCGCTCGACCAGTGAAGCGCCGTCACCCGGGTCGGCATCCCCTCCCCCGCAACCGGAAAGGAGCAGGGCGGAGAAGAGGACGCCCGAGAGGAGGGCGCCTGGGAAGAGGGCGCCTGGGAAGAGGCCCGCGGTGGGGCGATGGCAGGCGAACTGGAACAGAGGGCGAAGGGAGCGCATGTGACCTCTCTGGGCGGGGGGGACGGACGAAGGCTCGAAATCCGGACCGTGCCCGAGGCGGGAGCGGTCGCTACGGAGGAAACGGGGTTTCCCGCCTGTCGGGCTCACACGGACCCATCGCCTGGGGCCCGGCCTCAGGGCTTCGCTTCTCGGACCCTCCGGAGGATGTCGGCGCTCTCCACCGCGTCGGGGTGCGCCTCGCCCAGGAGCCGAGTCCGGATCCCCAGGGCCCGTTCCACCATGGCCTCGGCCTCGTCCCACTGGTTCACGGCGGTAAGGAACCGTCCCAGGTTGTGGAGGGAGTGGGCGGTGTCGGTGTGCTCCTCCCCCAGGAGCTCCAACCGCATGGCCAGGCTCTCCCGGTAGAGGCGTTCCGCCTCGGGGAACCGGCCCATGTCGGCCACGGTGGCGGCCAGGTTGTGGATCCCCCGGGCCACCTCCGGGTGGCGCTCCCCATAGGCGGCTCGGTAGATGCGAAGGGACTCCCGGAGCATGGCCTCCGTCCCGGACAGATCCCCCCGTTCCCGGGCCACCGCCGCCAGGTTGTTGGCGATCCCGCCCAGGGTGGGGTGGTCCGGGCCGAAGGCCGCCTGTCGGATCTCCCTGGCCTGGAGCCAGTAGCCCTCGGCCCCCTCCAGGTTGCCCTCCTGCCAATCCTGCATGGCGAGCTGGTGGAGGGTCGTGGCCACATCCGGGTGGTCCGGTCCCAGGGCGCGGCGTCGGAGTTCCAGGATCTCCAGGTACGCACCACGGGCATCGGCCACCTCCCCCAGGGAGCTCCAGGTCCCTGCGACCCCCCCGAGGGAGAAGAGGGTGAGGGGGTGGTCCTCTCCCAGAAGCGCGCCACGGGCCGAGGCCGCCTCCTGGAAGGCCTCCAGCGCCTCGGGGAAACGGGAGGCGGCATGGAGGACGGTGCCCAGCCCATGGAGGGAGGATGCCACCTCCAGGGGATCTCCCCGGTTCGACCGCCGGGCAACGGCCTCCCGATAGGCTTCCTCGGCCTCGGGGAGGAGCCCGCGTTGCAACAGAATCGCCCCCAGGTTGTGGAGGGCCATCCCCGTCACCTCATCCGGTGCGTCGGCGTCTTCCGGGACGACGCCCCCACCTCCCTCCGCGGTGATGGCCAGCTCCAACGCCTCCCGGTGGACCGCCTCCGCCTCTTCCACTCGCGCCAGGGAGCCCAGCGTCACCCCCCACCGGGTGAGTGCCCGGGCCAGGTCCGGGCCTTCGGGGCCTTCCCTCCGGAGAAGCGTCACGGCTTCCCGGTGCAGGTATTCGGCCCGGTCGTGACGCCCCAGATTCTCGTGGACCGAGCCCAGGACCCCGGCCAGCTCGGCCTGGAGCATGGGCTCGCCGGCAAGCCGCTCCAGCCGAGCTTCCCCTCGCTCCAGGAGATCCAGGGCCGTGGGGATTTCCCCCTGGGCGTCGAAGGGATCGGCGGCCTGGAAGAGATCCACCAGGAAAGCGGTCACCTCGCCCGCCTTCTGGGCCTCGGCCTCCGCCAGGACCCGGGCGTCGTCGGCCCGGTCCCGCTCCGCCGCCAGTCGGGTCGTGTGCCCCAGGAGCCCCATCCCCACGAGGAGGATGCCGGCCGCCCCCACCCCCACCTCCCAGGCGTTTCGCTTCAGGAATCGCGAGGCCCGGTAACCGAGTCGGTCCGGGCGTGCCCGGATGGGGAGACCCGCCCGGTGGAGACGCAGGTCCTCGTGGAGCGCGTCCACCGAGGCGTATCGACGTTGCGGCGAGGGCTGAAGGGCCGTGGCCACGATGGTGTCCAAGTCCCCCCGGAGGCGTCTCCGGAGGCGGGGGTCCCCCACCTGTTGGCTCGGGGGGATGGGATTGTCGGTGAGCATGGCCCGCTCCAGCGAGGGAGGCCCGCTCCCGCGCTTGCCCCCCTTCCCTTCTCCGCTTCCTTCGCCGCCCCCGCGCCCCTCTCGCTGGAACGGGTGCTCGCCGGTGAGGAGGAGGTGGAGGAGCACTCCCAGGGAAAAGACATCGCTGGCGGTGGTCACCACCTCGCCCCGGAGCTGCTCCGGGCTGGCATGGGCCGGTGTGAGGGCCACCATTCCGCCTCGGGTCAGGGTCGACGGGGGCTCCTCCGCCCCTTCCGGCCCGAGGAGCCGGGCAATCCCGAAGTCCAGGAGCTTCACGGTCCCCCGGCCGTCCACCAGGATGTTGGAGGGCTTGAGATCCCTGTGGATGACCAGGTTGGCGTGGGCGAAGCGCACCGCCTCCAACACCTGCAGGATGAGGGCGAGCCGCGCGTCCACCGAGAGTCCCTCCTCGCGGACGTATCGGTCGATGGGACGACCATCCACGTATTCCATGGCCAGGAAGGGGAGACCTTCAGGCGTCACCCCCCCATCCAGGAGACGGGCCACGTTGGGGTGCTCCATGCGCGCCAGGATTCGGCGCTCCCGGTCGAAGCGGGCCCGGGCCATGCGCGACCCCAGGGTGGGCGCCAGGATCTTCACCGCCACACGTTGCTCGAAGGCCCCGTCGTCCCGCTCACCCAGGTGAACCGCCCCCATACCCCCACGGCCCAGGATCCGGACCAGGCGCCAGGGTCCGACGCGCACCGGCGGCTCAATTGCAACCGCTCCCCCCTCCCCGTCCCACTCCCCATCTCCCCCGGGCCGGGCCTCTCCGGGGAGCCGTGTCCCCAGTCGGCGGAGGAAGGCATCGGCGCGAGCTGCGGCACGCACCCGGGCCAGCACCCGCTCCGCCATCCCCTCGTCGGCCGCACACGCCTCCCGGATTCGGGCTTCCCGGGTCTCCTCCGGCCAATCCATGGCCTCGAAAAAGAGGGCTTCCTCCCCATCGAGGGGTGCCGATGATGGATTCGTCATGGGAGCTCCCTCACGGTGGGATGAGCCCGCTTCCCTCCGCTTTCCGTTTCGGAAGGAAGAAGGGGTCGATGGGGCCGCTGCCCTCACCCTCTCAACGGAAACCGGAACGCGGTGGGCTCACGACTCCGGTGTGACCTCGGGTGCATCTACCTCGAGCCTCGCACCCAGCCAGGCCCGGGCGCGGCTCCACTCCCGCTTCACAGTGGCAGGAGACAGGTCCAGAACCTCGGCGGTCTCCGACACGGATAGCCCGGAGAAGAAACGGCACTCCACCACACGCACCCAACGTGGATGCTCGGCCTCGAGCTCGGTCAGGGCGGCATGCAGGGTCAGGACATCCTCGGCGCCCCCCTCCTGGAAGTCGGCGAGGCGCCCCTCCATCAGGGGAAGGGGGACCTCACCTCCCCCGCGCTTCACCGCGGCACTGCGCTCGGCATAGTCCACCAGCACCTGACGCATGGCCCGTGAGGCCACGGCGAAGAAGTGGCGGCGATCCGACCAGGAGGGCGACTCCGACTGGGCCAGCTTCAGATAGGCCTCGTGCACCAGTGCGGTGGTGCTCATGGTGTCATTGCCGGACCACCTTCGCCGCTGGTGTGCCGCCAGGGCGTGGAGGTCCCCGTAGACGGAGTCATAGAGGGCATCGGCGGCCACGGCATCGCCGGCTTCCATGGCGTGGAGAAGACGCGTGATTTCCATCGAGGTTCGATCTCGCTCAGGCACTTCGAAGGGGGGGCGGCGGCGGTTGGGGGAAGATTCTCGACAAGATGCACATCGCAGACGGAGCATGACAACATGATTATTCTTTCCCACATGCCGGTGGTGGCCTCCCTGGCCGCGCGCGTCACCGGACTTCTGGTCGCCCTCCTGGTGGGCTTGGGGATCCCTCTTTCCGCCTCGGCGCAGCTCGGTCTTCGGGGGGGGCTCTCCCTGTCGGACCTGGCCGGGTCGGGTGTGCAAACCGCGGAGCAACGCCAGGGTCTCACCGGGGGAGCGGGGTGGACCCTCTTCCGCCTGGGTCCGGTGGAGATCGCCCCGGAGCTCTCCTACGTGCAGAAGGGGACGGGCGACCTCTTCCTGGCGGCACAGCAGCCGGGGGGTGGCCTTCCCGGGACCCCGCCCCCGAACCCCGACTTCGTCGAGTTTGGGCTCGACTACCTGGAGATCCCCGTCCTGGCCCGCCTCGTCCTGGACCTGCCGGTGGGCAGCGCGGGCACTGCGGCGTACGTGCAGGCGGGGCCGGCCCTGGCCTGGCGACTCCACTGCGCCATCCGCCCCTCAGGCGACGGGAGCCTGGAGGTGGGCGACGGTTGCCGGGTCCCCCAGTTCCAGGGAGCGGACGACGTGGTGCGAAGCGCCGACCGGGGAACCGTCCTGGGCGGCGGACTCCTCCTCACCGTGGGGTCCGTGGGTCAGGTCACCTTCAACGCCCGCATGATCCGGGGGCTGGACCGGGTGGCCGTGGATCCCAACGATCCCGAGGCCCGGAATCGCGCCTTCCTCTTCACCCTGGGGTGGGACCTGAACGGGGGGTGGCAGGGGTGGTGAGGAAGCCCGATCGAAAGTCCTTGAACGGCTGCGCCCTCCGGGAATACCCTGGAAGAGCCCGCACCCGGGGCAGCTGAGGGAGAGGGCCAGAGGGCGGGTGCCTGGCGGGTGCGGGGCGGGTGCGGTCACCACCCGAAGCTGAAGTTCACCAGCGGTAACACGAAGCCTCCGTCGCCGCCGAGGGGCGCCACGAGGGCCAGATCCGCAGCCAGTCGCTCCCCCATGATCCGGACGCCGCCCGAGACCAGTCCTGTCGCCGAGCCGCCGCCGGGGAAGAGGTAGTTCTCGGTCATCAACTTGACCCGCCTGCTGGTCCTGATGTCGGCGCCCAGGACCAGCGCCGGTTGGGAGGACCAGCTTCCCTCCGACCGGCCAAAGCCGATCCCTGCGGTGATCCCGGAGTTGGACGTGGATCCCATGGTCGCGACGCCATAGGCCAGGTAGGTCCCGTCGTCCGAGTCTCCCGTAAAGTGGAGGGCGAGTACCCCGGTGGCGACCTGGACCTGGTCGGATCGGATGACCTGGACCTTCGGGGCCAGGTACAGAAGTCGACCGTCGCTGCCCCCGAAGAAGAGGGGCGTCCCCCCCGCCATGGTGAACCGGTCGGTGACTCCGATGGACGCGAACGGGAGGAGCCCGTAGTAGGCGTTGAAGGTTCCGCTTCCGGCGGAGAGGCTCCGTCCGGTGGGGGCGAAGAAGAGCCGGCTCGCATTCGGATCCGCCGGCCAGAACTCGCCGAGTTCCAGGGTACCCTGGAGCGTCTCGATCCTGACGATCCGCTCCCGGGAGATCTCCACGACCTCCCCATCGGTGAGTTCGAAGCGGACCGGGTCACCCTCATCCAGAACCCGACCGAAGTGAACGGTTCCATTCAGGAGGAGGAGCCGTTGGAGGTGCCCTTGGGGGGATGCCGCCGAACCGGAGCCAGCGGCACGTTCCCCCCCAGGGACGCCCTGTCCCCACACGGGCTCCGGTGAAACAGCCGTCCCCGAGAGACCGGCCACCATCGACCCCACCAGAAGGGTCAGACATCGAGGCCCGATGCGGAGGTTCAGGCATCGAGGCCGGGTACCGGGGCGCGGGAGAGACGGGGACCGTGCAGACATGGGGACCTCCTCGACCGGAAGGATGTGACGACTTGCGTGCCTCCTGTCTTCAGGTTAACCGGCGAGGGGGCGCTCTCCCGTAGGCGTGATGACGTAGGAGCGGACCCCTGATGCCGCAGTTTCGGGGGGGGTCGGAGTGATTCCTCGATCATGGGCGCGCTTCACCCCCCATCCCCCAGCGTCCGTTGCACACCACCCTGCACCGAGGACTGCCTCATGCGCCGGTTCCCCTGCCTTCCAGGACAAGGGACGGATCCGGGTGGGGGCCGATGCCGACCTGGCGATCTTCGATCCGGCCACCGTGGAGGACCGTGCCACCTACGCCGACCCGGGACTCCCTGCGGTGGGATTCCATCACGTCCTCGTGAACGGGGTCCCGGTGGTGCAGGACGGGGCGGTGGTGGAGGGCGTGCTCCCCGGCCGAGCCGCCCGGGCACCGGTGAGGACCGGGCGGGGGCGCTGACAGGGCCTCCCCTTCTCGTTCGTCCACCGCCTTTCAGCGCGACCGCCGCCAACACCGGGGAAGAGACGCGTGTCCCCTTGGGTTACCGGTCGAGGGGTGGGGCGATGGGTGGGGCGATGGGTGGGGCGATGGGTGGGGCGATGGGGGGCGTGGTCGCGCCCATGCCCCGAATTCGCCACCTTGGCTCCTTCGTTCGTCGCGGGCTCCAGGATCCGGGGAGCTCAGCCCATCCAGGACCTCCCACGACAGCCCATGTCCCTTCCCTCGTCCTCGCCCCCCCTGATCCGCCGCCCTTTCCCTCTGCGGCTTCCACGGCGGGCCTCTGGACGCTTCCGAACGGGCCTCCTCGCGGCCCTCGTCTCGGCGGGGACGCTCCTGGCCGCAGCGCCGGTGGAGGGAGCCTCCCCTCCCCCGGGAAGCCCGACGCTCCCCAGCCCCGTCGACACCCTCCGTCTCACCCTGGCCGAGGCCCTGGAGCTCCTGGAGGCCCGTTCCCCCGACCTGGCGGCCGCCCGCTCCCGGGCGCAGAGTGCCCAGGCGGCCCTCCGGCAGGCGGGAGCCTTCCCGAACCCGACCCTCTTCGCCGAAGCGGAGAACCTGGGGGCCATGGAAGCCACCTCGGGATTCCCGGGGCGGGAGGGGATCCAGGGGACGGCGGGAGTCTCCCTCCCCGTCCACCTCGGCGGCCTCCGGGGACGAGGCGTGGAGGTGGCGGGAGCCGAGGCCCGTCTCGCCTCAGTCCGATTGGAGCGGGAGTGGATCGAGGGGACGGGCGCCCTGGCCCTGGCCCTGGTGCGGATCGAGGAGGCGGAGGCCCGCCTGGCTGCGGCCCGCGGGGAAGCGGAAGCCACCGGTGAGCTCCACCGGATCCTGGCCGCCCGGGCGCTGGAAGGAAGGGCGGCCGCAGGGGACGCTGCCCGGGCCCGCCTGGAATGGACCCGGGCCCGGGTCCTGGTGAGCCGTCGGGAGGGAGAGACGGCGCAGGCTTCGGAAGAGGCCGCCCGCCTCCTGGGGCTCGAGCCGGGAACCGCCGTGGGTCTGGAGCCCGCCGCCACCTGCCCCCTCCCCCACCCCCCCGGAGGAAGGCCGGAGCCCCCTGCGGCTCCGGAGTCCACGGAGGATCCCCGGGGGCCCACGCCGGTTTCCCCCCTGGCGGAACTCACCCGGCAGCAGGAGGCGGAGGAGGCCCTGGCCCGGTCCCGGCGCGTCCCCACCCTCGTCCCCCAGGCGGGTTGGCGCCGGGAGGCAGGGGTCCACGCCCTCTCCCTGGGGATCGGGTTCGAGCTTCCCCTGCTGGACCGCCGGGGGGCGGAGGTGGAGGCCGCTGCAGCCCGGACCCGAGCCGCCCGGGAAGAGGAACGGGGGGCCGAGGTGATCTGGGCATCCGCCCTCCATGGTCAGCGGCAGGTCCTGGCCGCCCTGGAAGGGGCGGCAGAGGCCTTCGATGCCGAGTGGCGTCAGGCGCTGGAGCTCACGGTCTCCGCCGCGGAGGCGGCCTTCCAGGAGGGGGAGGGGACGCTGGAGGGTCTCCTCCAGGCCCGGCGGGCACGGCTGGAATCGCTGGAGGAACTCAGACGCTGGCAGACCGAGGTACGGGCGGCCCGCCTGGGCCTCTATTCCCTGGAAGGTCGGATTCCCGATGAACCGGCGCTCTGTGCCCGGGTGACCGGAGAGGATGCACCATGAGGAAGGTGGCGGTGGAGACCTGGATGCGGACCCTTGCCCTTGGGCTCCTGTTGGGGCAGGTGGCCCTTGCGGGGTGCGGGGGCGGCGACGAGGAAGCGCTCCCGGAGATCCCCCCCGAGGAAGGGGTGGTCCTCCTGAGCCCCGAGCAACTCGTGAATGCGGAGGTGGAGACGGCGGAGGCCCGGGTTGAGCGGTCCCCCCTCACCTTCTCCGTCCCGGGCGTCGTGCAGCCCCCGGACACGGCCCGGATGATGGTGGGGTCCTTCGTGGAAGGGCGGGTGGAGCGGGTCCTGGTCCTCGAGGGGGACGGGGTGACCCCGGGTGCCCCCCTGGTCATGATCCACTCCCACGAGCTGGCGGACTGGCAGCGGGAGCTGACCGCCGCCGAGGCCCGGGTGGCCTTCGGCTCCACCGCCCTGGCGCGGTCCCGGCGCCTCCTGGCCGAGGGCGCCGTCTCCCGGGAGGAGGTGGAACGTCGGGAGATGGAGCTCCGACTCGCCGAGGCGGATCGGGAGCGGGCCCAGGAGGTGGTGGAGCACCTCCATCCGGAGGGCGGAAACGTGGTGATCCAGGCCCCACGGGAAGGAATCGTCTTCCGGGTCCTCACCGGTCCCGGGGAAGCCGTCGTCCCCGGGGCTCCCCTGGTGGAGTTGGGAAGCGCCGCGGTCCTCTGGGTGGTGGGGGGAGTACCGGAGAGCAGGGTCCCTGAACTCGAGCGGGGAGATCCGGTGACCATCACCTTCCCCGCCCTCCCCGGCATGGAAGCCCAGGGGCGCGTGATCTCGCTGGGCTCCCGGGTGGATCCGGCGCTCCGGACGGTGGAGCTCCGGGTGCAGATGGACCCCATCCCCGCCGGGGTGAGGACAGGGACCCTGGCCGCCCTCCACCTCCCCTCCGGCACCCACCGGGAAGGGATTCTCCTCCCCGCCGAGGCCGTGCAGCGCCTGGAGGGTGAGCCCCACGTCTTCCTGGAGGAATCCCCCGGACGCTTCCGGGCCGTCCCGGTGGAGGTCCTGACAGGGGACGGAGGACAGGTACTGGTCGCCGGCGTGGAGGCGGGGAGCCGGGTGGTGATCCGGGGCGCCTACAGCCTCCGGGCGGTGCTTGAGGGGTTCCAGGGACTGGAGGACGAAGGATGATCGAGGCCGTCATCCGCTTTTCGCTCCGCTTCCGCCTCCTGGTGGCGGCGGGGGTGGCCGGCCTCGTGGGCGTGGGGATCTGGTCCTTCCTTACCCTCCCCGTGGAAGCCTTCCCCGACCTCACGGCCAACCAGGTGGTGGTCCTGACGGAAGCGCCGGGGCTCCCTGCCGACGAGGTGGAGCAGCTCGTCACCTTCCCCCTGGAACGAGGGCTCCTGGGGCTTCCCTCCACCGAGGAGGTCCGCTCCTTCAGCCGCTTCGGCCTCTCGGTGGTCCAGGTCATCTTCCAGGACCGGGTGGACACCTACTTCGCCCGGCAGCTCGTGGCGGAACGGATCGCCCAGGTGTCGGCCGAACTCCCTCCGGCGGTGGCGCCGGTCATGGGGCCGGTGGCCACGGCCATGGGCGAGGTCTACCAGTACATCCTGGTCTCGGAGAACCCGGACTGGGGACTCATGGAGCTGAAGACGCTCCACGACTACACCATCGCCCCCCAGCTCCGGGTGGTCCCGGGGGTGGCGGAGGTGAACTCCTGGGGCGGGCTCACGGAACAGGTCCATGTCCGGGTGGATCCCGCCCGCCTGGCCGCCTCGGGTCTCTCCATCCCCCACCTGGAAGAGGCGATCCGCGAGGCCAACCAGGGCTTCGGTGGGAGCTACATCGAGGCCCTCTCGGAGCGGCACCTCATCCGGGGGGTCGGGCGGCTCGCAGATGCCCGGGACGTGGCCGACGTGCCGGTGGCCATGCGGGACGGCTTCCCCCTCCGGGTGGGAGACGTGGCCGAGGTGGGACCGGGAGCCCTCCCCCGGGAGGGGGCCGTGACCTACAACGCCACCGGCGAGGTGGTCTCGGGGATGGTGATCATGCGGAAGGGCGGCAACGCCCGCCGGGTCATCGCCGGCACCGAGGAGCGGATGGAGGAGATCCGCCGGGGCCTACCCCAGGGGGTGGACATCCTGGTCTTCTACGACCAGTCCCGGCTGGTGGACCGGACCACCGACACCCTCCGGAAGAACCTCCTCCTGGGGGGGACCCTGGTGATCATGGTCATCTGGGGCTTTCTCCGGAGCTTCCCCGCAAGCCTCATCGTGGCCCTCCTCATCCCCTTTTCCATGCTCTGGGCCTTCACGGCCATGCGCTGGTGGGGGTTCTCGGCCAACCTCATGAGCCTGGGGGCCCTGGACTTCGGGCTCCTGGTGGACGGCGGAGTGGTCATGACGGAGAATGTCATGCGCCGGGCCGAGGACGCCGAGGAGGGGGCCGACCAGGAGGAGAGCCGCCGGGCCGCCCGGGAGCGGGTGCGCCTGGCCGCCCTGGAGGTGGGGCGGCCCATCGTCTTCGGGATCGCCATCGTGGCGGTGGTCTATCTTCCCATCTTCGCCCTGCAGGGGACGGCGGGGAAGATGTTCTCTCCCATGGCCTTCGTGGTCATGGCGGCCCTCCTGGGCTCCATGGTCCTGGCCCTCACCTTCGTTCCGGCGGCGAGCCTTACCTTCCTGAAGCACGCCCGGGAGGTCCGTACCCCCGGGTTCGATCGCTTCCGGGAACGGTACCGCCGCTTCCTCAGCCGCACCCTTGAGCGCCCGGTGGCCCTGGGGATCATCGCAGGCGTACTGGTGGTGGGGGCGGCCCTGTCCGTCCCCCGGCTCGGGACCGAGTTCATGCCTCGGCTGGACGAGGGGGATGTCCTGGTGCAGGCGCTGCGCCTCCCCTCCACCTCCATGGAGGAGGGGAATCGATACTCCACGGCCATGGAGGCCGCCCTCCTGGGCCTCCCGGAGGTGGAGGAGGTGGTCTCCAAGATCGGCCGACCCGAGTTGGCCACCGAGACCATGGGGCTCTACGAGTCCGACGCCTACGTCATCCTCCGGCCCCGGAACGAGTGGCGGCGCGGCGGACGAGACGCCCTCCTCCAGGCCATGGACAGCGCCCTGGCTACCATCCCAGGGGTGACCTACGCCCTCACCCAGCCCATCCAGATGCGCCTGGACGAAGCGGAGACGGGGATCACCACCGACGTGGGGGTGAAGGTCTTCGGCGACGACCCCGATCTCCTGGCGATCCTGGCCCAGCGGGTGGAGCGAATCCTGGATCGGGTGCCTGGAGCGGCCGATGTCCTGGTCTCGTCGGCGGCCCGGATCAGCCAGCTCCACCTGGAACCCGACCGGGACGCCATGGCCCGGGCCGGCCTCACCATGGCCTCCCTGGCCGGACAGGTGGAGAGCGCCCTGGGGGCCCGGGTGGCCACGGAGCTGGTGGATGGGCCCCGACGCATCGGGGTGGCGGTGCAGGTGACCGCCGGAAACCAGGTGGATCCCTCGGAACTCGCCCGCCTTCCCCTGGCCCTCCCGGGCGGGGGGCTGGTGCCGCTGGCTTCCATGGCCCGGCTGGAGCTCCGGGAGGTCCCGGAGGAGCTGGCCCATGAAGGGGGACGCCGTCTGGTGGTGGTGGGAGCCAACGTCCGGGGGCGGGACGTGGGCGGATTCGTGGCCGAGGCCACCCGGGTCCTTGAGGCCGGGCTGGAGCTCCCGGAGGGCTACTACCTGGAATGGGGCGGACAGTACACCCAGCAGCAGCGGGCCGCCCAGCGCCTGACCATCCTGGGTCCCGCGGCGCTCCTGGCCATGTTCCTCCTCCTCTTCACCGCCTTCGGGAGGATCCGTCAGGCCCTCCTCATCATGCTGAACGTCCCCTTCGCCCTGGTGGGAGGCGTGGCCATTCTCTGGCTCACCGGGCTGAACCTCAGTACCTCGGCGCTGGTGGGCTTCATCGCCGTCTTCGGGATCGCCACCCTGAACGGGGTGGTGATGGTCACCTTCATCAACCAGCTCCGGACCCGGGGGATGGCGCTGGAGGAGGCGGTGGTGGAGGGGGCCTCCATTCGGCTCCGCCCCGTCCTCATGACGGCCCTCACCGACTGCATCGGCTTCCTTCCCATGGCCATCTCCTGGCTCCCCGGCGCCGAACTCCAGCGTCCCCTGGCCACGGTGGTCATCGGGGGAGCCCTCAGCGCCATGGTCCTGACCCTGGTGGTGCTCCCTACCCTCTACCTGCAGGTGGAGCGGTGGTTCGGGAAGGGCGAGGAGGAATGGGAGGTTTCGGCGGGCTGAGTCCCGTCGGGTCCGTGGAAGCGTGGGCCTCGCCGCCATCGGCTCCCTTGTTGCGGCTCCTTCCTTGCCGCTCCTTCGTACGGAGAAGCGATGACCGTTGAGATCGCCCTGGTCTTCGGGATCCTTCTCGGGACCATCGTCCTCTTTGTCACCGAGTGGATCCGGATGGATCTGACCGCCCTGCTGGTCCTGGTGGCGGTGGCGGTGACGGGGCTGGTCACGCCCGCAGAGGCCCTCTCGGGATTCAGCAGTCCGGCGGTGGTGACGGTCTGGGCCATGTTCATCATCAGCGGTGGCCTTACCCTCACCGGGGTGGCCCGGGTGCTGGGTGACCGCGTTGCCCAGGTGGCAGGGACGGGGGAGGTGGGGCTCATCGTGGCCATCATGGTCACGGCGGGGGTCCTTTCGGCCTTCATGAACAACGTCGGTGTGGCGGCCATGATGCTCCCGGTGGTCATCGATCTGGCGCGACGCACCGGACGGCCCCCGTCCAGGCTCCTGATGCCCCTCTCCTTCGGATGCCTCCTGGGCGGGCTCACGACCCTCATCGGGACACCTCCGAACATCCTGGTGGCGGACGCGCTCCGGGACCAGGGGCTGGAGCCGTTCGGCCTCTTCGCGTTCACCCCCATCGGCGTCGTGATCCTGGTCACCGGGATCGGGTTCATGGCCCTGGCGGGCCGTCACCTCCTCCCCCGGCGGGACCCCATGAGGGAGGGCGTGGGGCGGACCCGGGATCCGGGGACCTTCTTCGAGCTGGGGGAACGCCTTCTGACGGTCCGGATCCCGCCCGAGTCCTCGCTGGCAGGGCAGCGGCTCGGGGACAGCCGGCTGGGCTCCGCCCTCCGGATCACCGTGGTGGCGATCATCCGGGATGGCCGGACCCTCCCGGCTCCCAATCCGGACACCGTTCTCTTGGGCGGGGACCGGCTTCTTGCCCTGGGCCGCCCGGAGTTCGTGGAGGAGGTCCGCCGAGGGTCCCTTCTGGCCGGCGGGGACGGGGACCATCCCGTGACGGGAGCCCTGCCGGAGGCCATGACCCTGGTGGAGGCCCGGGTCCCCGCCGGCTCCCCCCTGGTGGGGATGAACCTCCTGCAGGCGGCCCTTCGCAACCGGCACGGCGTGAGCGTGCTGGCGCTTCGCCGAGGCTCGGAGGCGCGATTCCACGACCTTCCAGGCGCCCGGATCCAGGAGGGGGACGTGCTGCTCCTCCATGGGCCCGACGGACTCGCAGCCGACGCGGAGGGGATCGAGGGGCTCGACGAGACCCGCCCCGTGTCCGAGAGGGATCTCAGGAAACGCTATCGGCTCCACGAGCGCCTCATGACCCTCACGGTCCCGGCGGAGTCGATCCTGACTGGGAAGAC
This sequence comes from Gemmatimonadales bacterium, assembly GCA_007695225.1. Taxonomy (GTDB): domain Bacteria; phylum Gemmatimonadota; class Gemmatimonadetes; order Longimicrobiales; family Gaopeijiaceae; genus T3Sed10-66. Next base: position 18,303 of record REED01000062.1, on the reverse strand, counting down.
CCTGGCTCGAAGCCGCCTTCGGGACGCCCTCGGACTCACCGTATGGGAGATCCGGCGGGGGGATGAGGTCCGCGCCATCCCCGATCCCGGAGAGACGTTGGAGGCCGGCGACGTCCTCCTGGTGCAGGGAACCCCTGAGGGTCTCCGGATCCTGTCCTCCCTACAGGAGCTGGAGATCGAGAGCCACCCGACCCACGACCTGAAGGGGCTGGAGTCCCGGGAAGTGGGGCTGGCCGAGATCGTGCTCTCTCCCGAGACCACCCTGGTGGGGCGGTCGCTGAGGGAGCTGGACTTTCGGGATCGCTACGGGCTCACGATCCTGGCCATCTGGCGAGAGGGTCACGCCCACAGGACCGATCTCCGGGACATGGAGCTCCGGTTCGGTGACGCCATCCTGGTGCACGGGCCGCGAGCCCGGCTCCGGCTCCTGAGCCGGGACCCGGAGTTCATCGTCGTTTCCGAGGCCGGCGCACCGCCACCTCGCCGTGGGAGGGCGCCCCTGGCCGTGTTCATCCTCGCAGGCGTCCTCGTGCCCGTGTTCCTCGGGTGGCTGCCCATCGCCATCGCTGCGGTGACCGGGGCCGTTCTCATGGTCCTCACCCGATGCCTCTCCATGGAGGACGCGTACCGGTTCATCGAGTGGCCCGCCGTCTTCCTCATTGCCGGGATGCTTCCCCTGGGGCTGGCCATGGAGCGGACCGGGGCGGCGGCCTTCCTGGCCGATGGGATGGTGTCCCTCGTGGGAGGGATGGGTCCCCGTGCGGTCCTGGCCGGGATCTTCCTGATGACGGCCCTGGCGGCCCAGATCGTGCCGATCGTGGCCCTGGTGGTCCTCATGGCGCCCATCGCCCTGACCACGGCAGCGGATCTAGGGGTCTCCCCCCTCCCCTTCATGATGACGCTGGCCATGGCGGGAGCGGCCAGCATCTCGAGCCCCGTCTCCCACCCGGCGAACACCCTCATCATGGGTCCGGGGGGATACCGGTTCGCGGACTATGTCCGGGTCGGCCTTCCCCTCCTCCTCGTGGTGTTCGTCATCGTGGTCCTTCTGGTCCCGGTCCTCTGGCCCTTCGTCCCTTGAGTCCGGCGCCCCGTGAGCCTCGCACCCCGTGAACCCGGCGCCCCGGCAGGGCGAACGCCATCCTACCCTCGTGGGCGCAATCGGACCCTGAAGACCTGGCGGAACTCGTCTCCGGCCACCCGCCGCTGCACCACGTCCACCAGGCGGAGCCAGACCCGGCTCTGCATCTCCAGCGCCAGGCGGACCGTCTCCCGCTCCCGGACCTCGAAGGAAACGGGATCCACCACGGTGATGGTCCCCTCCGGCCCCAGGTCCACCCGGATGAGCCCGGTGACGGGCTCCCCGTTCACGTCGAGCCCCCGGATCACCTGGGCGTGGACCCGGGTGAAGACGGTCCGCACGGCCTCGTAGCCCCCTTCGGGAAGGGAGCGCCGGGCCACGTCGGTGGGTTCCGGGTCCTGGAGGGAGAGGGTGAGCCGCTGGAAGCCATCAGTGAGCTCCTCCCAGTCCTGCCCCCCCCGGCGGACGAAGCTCCGAACCCATACCGTCAGGATCCCCTCGATGGCCGCCCCCTCGATGGCGGCCGGGCCTTCCCAGGCTGCCGGTGCGTCGATCACGGGGCCCGTCGACGCCATGGGGGAGTCCGCCCCCGGGCCTGTAGAGAGGGCCATCCGCGCCGCCTCGGCGAGACCATCCACCACGTCGGAGGTGAGGACCACCTCCACCTCCCCGAATCCGCCGGAGGTGAGATTCCCGCACCCACCCACCAGCGCCAGGAAGAGGACCGCCATCGTGGCCGCCGGTCGACTTCGTGCCCGGTCACCCCGGACGCATCGCTTGATCATGGCTCGTCTCCTTCTCCCTTCCTCGATGACCGTTGGTCCTCGTTCGGGTCCAGTCGGACCCCGAGGCGCCGGAAGATCCGCCGCGCCGCCTCCCGAGCGTCCGCGCCTGCCTCCACCTCTCCCTCCTCGTCCCGGAGCCCGGCCAGGGTCTCCAGGGTGAGGGCCTCTTCGTAGGGGGGAAGCCCCCGCTCCCGGACCAGGGCCAGCGCCCGATCCAGGAAGACGAAGGCCTCGGTCTCCCCCCGGGCATGGGCCACACCCGCCAGCAGACGGTAGATCTCCGGAACACGCCGGAGCCACCCTCCCCGTAGAGCCTCGGCCTCCGCTTCGCGCCCCACCTCCCCCGCCTCCAGGGTCCGCCCCTGTCGGAGTAGGGCCTCCCCCAGGTTCACCCGCACCGCGACGCTTCCCTCTCCTCCTCTCCCTGTCCCCAGCGCCGCCAGCGCCCGGCGGAAGCGGAGCTCCGCCTTCCGGAGCTCCCCCCGAGCGAGCTCCAGCTGCCCCCACCCGTTCTCCACCTCCACGTCGGCGGCGGGATCCCTCGCCCCCACGCCCGCGGCTCCGGAGGTCTCCGCGGCGCGGCGGTACCAGCCCTCGGCGGAGTCAAATGCGCCCCGTTCCCGGTTCGTGATCCCCAGGTTCTGGTAGAGGCGCCACCGAAGGCCCCGGGCCTCCGCCGGGGGGAGGGCCGCGGAGCCCTCTTCGATGAGGGTGAGCGCCTTCCCGTACCATTCCTCGGCCTCCTCCCAGCGTCCCTGGTCCACCGCTACGTTTCCCCGGCCGGTGGCGGCGATGACCGCGTCCACCCGCCGCCCCAGGGCCAGGCTCCGGAGATGGGCCTCCTCGTAGAGCGACCGGGCGGCCTGCAGGTCCCCCAGCCCCCGGGCACATCGGGCGGCCAGCCGCAGCGCCTCCCCTCCCCGGGAACTGCCCGACGCGAAGGTCTCCCGGACCGCGGCCTCCGCCCACGCCCGGGCGTCCTCGAGACGGCCCTCTCCCTCGAGGGCCCCCACCTCCTCCAGCAACGCCTCCACCACGCCCTCTCCCCTTCCCTCCGCCGCCGCGGCGATCACCGCCACGGCGCGCTGGAGGTGGCGCTCCACGCGACGGGCCTCCGTCCGGGCCACGGACACCCCGGTCTCTCGGAGCCCGTCCATGTCCACCAGACGTGTCCCTGCCGTCCCCAGCTCCCCACCCACGCTCCAGCGGCGCGCCGGGTCCGGCCTGGACATCTCCACCAGGTGATCGAGGAGGGGACGAAGCACGTCGGAGGTAGGGAGGAGGGCCAGGATCCCCTCCAACCGGAGAGACCTCCGGGGTGGAGTGGCGTCGTTCATGGCCGGAGTGTGTAGCAGGGTGCGTGCCGGAGCAGGCGGACCGTCGTTTGGCGGTATCCATGACCCATGGAGCGGAGCAATGCATCGATTCCGTGCATCATCCTCCCATCTCTCCTGCAATCCGGGCGTCCGGATTCCGGGGATCGATCCCGTACTCCCGGACCTTCGACGTCATGGTGTTCCGATGGATGCCGAGGATCGTGGCGCCCTCCCCCAGGTGCCCGCCCGTGTGCCTCAGCACGCGACGGAGGTGCCGCTCCTCCACCTCCCGGAGGGAGAGATGCGGGGGATAGCCGTCCTCCCAACCCCCTCCCCCGGCGGCGAGACCCGGCGGAGCGCCTGGATCTCCCAGGTCCACCGACCGGATCACCCCCCCCCGGGCCAGCAGGGCGGCCCGATCCAGGACGTTCCGGAGCTCCCTCACATTCCCCGGCCAGGGACGCCTCCGGAGCGCCTCCACCGCAAGGCGGGAGAAGGCCCGAACCGGCCGACCGTGGCGCTCCCCGAAGAGGGCAGCGAAGTGCTCGGCCAGGGGGAGGAGATCCTGCGTCCGGTCCCGGAGGGGGGGAAGGTGGACACGCACGACCGAGAGGCGGTAGAGGAGATCCGCCCGAAAGCCCCCATCCGCCACTCGCTCCTCGAGGGAGCGGTTGGTGGCCGCCACCACCCGGACGTCCACCCGGACTGTCTCGCCGCTCCCCAGGCGCTCGATCTCCCCACCCTCCAGTGCCCTTAGGAGCTTGGCCTGAAGGAGGGGGCCCATCTCACCTACCTCGTCCAGGAAGAGGGTGCCGCCATGGGCCCGACCGAACCGCCCGTCACTGCGCCCGACCGCCCCGGTGAACGCCCCCCGTTCGTAGCCGAAGAGTTCCGCCTCCAGGAGCCCCTCAGGGAGGGCCGCGCAGTTTACCGCCACGAAGGCCTGATCCCTCCGGCCGCTCCTCCGGTGAAGGGCTCTCGCCACCTGCTCCTTCCCCGTCCCGGAATCGCCGGAGATCAGGACGGTGGTCATGGAGTCGGCCACCCGGGCCACGGTCCGGTACGCCTCGGTGAGGGCCGAACTGGTCCCCACCACCCGCTCCTCTCCAGCGACCCGGGGCGGAATGGGGTGGTCCCCCTCCTCTACGAGGTATGGCTCCAGGAAGGCGAGGAGACGGTGGGGGTCCGGAGGATGGGAGAGGAGGGCTGCCGCCCCCGCCGCCTCTGCCTCCAGGACCCGATTCACCGTCGGATCGGGGTGGGTCACCACCAGCACCCCGGAGGAGAGGGCCGAAGGGATCCGGGGGAGGAGGGCCCACTCCTGGACGTCCCCCGACAGCCCGAGGACGGCCGCCCGCCATTCCTGGTCACCCAGGCGGGCCAGGAAATCGCCCAATCGGGGCTCGGAGCGCACCCGAGCCAGAGGGGCCAGGGCCTCCTCCACCTCCGGGAGAGGCGGATGGAGCAGGACGGAAGGACGGCTGGATGTATCCATGCACACTTTATGTGCGCCATTGAGATCCTACACAAGTATTTTGTGATACCTGAGGGGGATACGGGAGCTTGGATGAGAGATTGGATTGGGGAGACATCCCTTGTGGGACAGGCACTTCCGTTGCAGCATGGAGCCTGGGCCCCACCCTTGCGCTATCCAGGGGGACAGCGCCGGCCGCATGAAGCGGGCGGCCAACCCCCAAGAACGCCGCCGGGGCCCGATCCCGGCCGGGACGGAGGAGTGCCATGTACCACCACACCGCTGGATGGACGCGATCCGCGAGACGCCATGCATTGAGGGGAGGGCTGCCTGCCCTCGCCCTCCTCACCCTTCCCCTCCTGGCGGGATGCGATTCCACCCCCACGGAACCGATGGCGGACCCTGCCGAGGCGCTTCGCCTCGCCCTGGACGCCGGTTGGGCCCACCTCCCCTCCACCATGGAGCTGGAGGTGCAGGCACTCGAGGGTCTGGAAGGCACCCCGGCCTCCGGCGAGGTCGCCGCCCTCCTTCTGGACGCCGGGGACCTGGCGGCCCAGGCCGGCTCGGAGCGGACCGAGGGATCGGCCCGGAACGCCGAGATCCTGGAGACGGCCGGGGAGTCCCTTCTCACCCGGGGGCTCCTGGCCTCCCTGGGCGGGGTCCGGGCGGAAGAGGTGCTGGACGAGGCCCAGGCGGGGCTGGACCAGGTGATTGCGGCCCTGGGCTCCAGCCCCGGCGGTGAGGCGGCGGCGGGGATCCTCGCGGAGGCCGGGCGGGATCTGGCCGGCGCCCGGGCCACGCTGGCCGCCGGAGAGGTGGGGGATGCCCTCGTCTCCGCGGCCCGGGCCAGTGAGAGCACTCGGTCCCTGGACCGCGAACGGACGGCCACCGCGACGGTGAAGGCCGCCTGGGCGCTCCTGGAGCGGGCCGTCCGCTTGGCGGGGCCTTCCCCGGAGGCCGCCATCGCCCGAGCCCTGGGCGACGCCGACGCGTCCTGCGTGGCTGCCCGTGAGGCCCTGGGGGTCGGGAACTGGGGGGAGGCCATGACCCGGGCCCACCGATGCGCACGCCTGGCCCGGGCCGTCCTGGCCCGCCTCTCCGCCGGGGTGGTGGACGAGGGCGACCTGACGAAGCGGGTAGAGGGTGTGGTGGCCCACGCCGCAGCGCTCCTGGAACGGGCCACCGCGAGGGCCGGTTCGTCTCCCCGTCCAGCCATCGGTCAGCTCCTCTCCGAGGCCGGGGACCTCCTGACCCGGGCCCGGGGCGCCCTGGGCGACGGACGCTACCGCCAGGCTCTACGCTACGCTCAAGCGTCCGCCGTCCGCTCACTCCGTGCCCTGGCCTACCTGGATACGGCCGAGGGGGACCCCCTGGAGCTTCGGGCCAAGGCTGCGGTGGAGGCCGCCCAGGCCCTGGCGGCCCGGGTGGCCACCGTCCTTCCGGAGGATGCCCCCCCGGAGATCAAGGCCTTCGCCGACTCTGCGGCGGTCCTGGTGAGGGAGGCGAACGCTGCCCTCCAGGTCGGTGACTGGCGACGGGCCCTGGCCCGGGCCCGGGAGGCTTCCGCCCTCCTGATGCGAATCCTCCAGTCCCTGGGCTGAGGCGAGGGGGTCGCCGGCGGGACCGTCCTACAGGTCAACGGCGGGCGCTCCCAGCGGCGACCCCCTCTGCTTCTCAACCGTCTTCCAGGAAGCGCCCCTGGAAGCGGCGGTGCCAGTCCCGCCGCAGGTCCAGGGCGGCGGGCTTGATTCCTCCGAGCCGGCGTCCCGTTTCGGCCACTGCCGTCAGGTATGTCCGCGCCCCGCCCTCCTGGATGAGGAACACGGCCGGCGCCCGGAGCTGGCCCATGGCCCGGGCATAGCGATACTGGGGATTGTGGGAGAGGAGGGCGTCCAGCCGGCGGGAGAGGGCGGGGCCCATTGCGGAGGGGGCCTCGAGGAACAGGGTATAGCCGGTGGAAGCGCCCCCCCCTCCTCCCTTGGGCTCCTCCCCCTCCCCTCCGGAGGGGGCCAGAAGGGCGAATCTCACCTCGGGGTCCTCCGCCCGGAGCTGTCGGAGCACCTCCTCCACGAAGGCGTCGGTGAGCTTCTCCCCCCGAAGGTCCGCGGTCCGGTCTCCCCTTCCCACGAAGCGGAGGGTCGGCGTGTCCCCGAGCTTCCCCGTCACCTGGACCTGGTCGTGGGTGAGGTACCGGTAGAGCCCCCCGGAGGTGGTCACCACGAGGGTGTAGGTCTCCTCCTCCCGGACCTGGTGTGCCAGGTGCGCCTGGCCCTGGAGATCCAGGAACTCGAAGACGTGGGAGCGGATCGCCAGCGGCCGCCGGCCCCGGTACGGCAGAGAGGAGAAGGCCTCGGTGGCCAGAAGCCCCTTCCCCTGGATCGGGATCCCCGGGAAGCGGGCCCGGAGCGCCGGGAGGGCGGAGGCGGCGCCGGCATCGGTCCAGCAGCTCAGGAGTCCGAGATGGGGCCAGATTCGCCCCGGGTCCTCCGGCCCCGCCCGGCCGAGCTCCCGGGCCCGCTCCCGGCCCCTGGAAGACCCTCTCTCGCCCACCGCTTCCACCAGGTGATCCCATTCCGCTTCCATCCGCTCCAGGAGGAGCAGGAGGAAGGAGGGGTGCCAGACCGAGATGAGGCGAAGCTCCCGGCACCGGAGGAGGGAGACGACGGTGAGGCGGAGGGCGGTCTCGGCGTCGGGGGCGCCCGCCACCGACTCCGGCACGGCGAGAACCTGTCGCACCAGCGCCCCTGCCAGCCTCCCGGCGTACCGGCTGTCCCCGTCGAACCCGATGGGCACCGCCGAGGCCTCGTCCTCCGTCGTCTCCCCCACCGCCGGCGAAACGGACCAGTAGGCCGGCCCCCCCTTGAGTTCGGGGCGGCTCCGGAAGAGGTCCACGATCCAGGGGGCCAGCGCTCGATGGAAATCCCGCCCCAGAGACGCGGTCCAGGGGATCAGCTTCCGTCCCCCGGCGGAGCCTCCGGTGGGGACGAACCGGAGGACCGGGTCGGCGGTGAGGACCTCCGGGCGCCCCTTCCGGATCCGTCCGATCCAGGGGAGGAAGGCTTCGTACTCGCGGATGGGAACGCGGTCGCGATACGCCTCCGGGGAGCCGATCCGGACGAAGCCGTGCTCCCGACCGAACTCTGTGCCCTGGTTCCTGCGGAGGATCCTGTGCAGGAGGGCTTCCTGCGCCTCCTTCGGTTGCAAGAGGGCCTTATGGAAGCGGCGGGCCCGGGGAGTGGCGGAGAGCTCCCAGAGGGAGTTCGGGAGGAGGTACCGGATCACAAGGATGTGCGGGAGGCGGTCGTGGGGGCCCTCTTCTCCAGGGATCGGAGGACCCGGCGCCCCGCCGGCGTGAGGTTTCCTTCCCGGACCGGGGTGAGGGAAACGAGCTCGTCCCCGTCTCCGGCTCCGGGATTCCGACGGGCGAAGTACCGGATGTGGGGGTCGTCCATCCGCCCTTCGGGGATCCCCGCCAGGTGGGTCCGAAGTCGGTGAGGGCGGGGAAAGCGCACGATCCCCTCCTCGGGTCGGTAGGCGGAACCGAAGAGCCCGTCGGCCAGTCGGTCCGTGAGGCCCCGGATCCGGGGGGGCACGGCCCGGTCGTACCGGGGGAAGAACCGCTTCCAGAAGAGGGGGAGGAGGCGGTAGGTGCGGTATCCGGAGGTGAGGAGGAGCCAGTAGAGCCGTCGCCCGGGCTCCCGCTCGGCCCGGAGCTGGAAGACGGCCTGGAGCCATCCCCGGAAAAGGCGGGTGGATCCCCACGCCCCGGGGTCCACCACGGTATCGCCGCTGTAGATCACCGAGCAGGGGCGCCGCCCGTCGTGCTCGTCGTAGAAGCGGAGGGTGCTGAACCCGTCCAGGGCGCCGGAGGGGTTCCGGAGGAGGACGACCCGGTTCTTCTGGCCCAGGTCTTCGTCAAACTGGGCGCGGGATACCCCGCTGAAGTGGCGAACCATGAGGGCGTACATGCCGTCCACCTCCGCCGCAGAGAGGGAGGAGACGGAGACCAGGAGGGGACCGGAGGCGTCGAACCCGTCCATCACAGGCCGCCCGTCACACCCTGCCCACACAGCCTGCCCCTCACAGAAGGACCGACTCCACCTGGAGGGTGCCTCTCCGGAGCCGCTCCAGCACCTCCCCCGGATCCTGGCGGGCCACCAGGTAGAGGATGGATCGGTAGCGGCGGACCCGGTGGCCGGTCGCCAGCGGCTGCGCCCACGGACCTCCCACCACCTCTCCGTGGAGGAGGGTGTCCATTCCCCGCTCCCGGGCCCGGCGGGAGGCTTCCGCCAGGAGCGCTCGGAGGGCCCCCTCCCTCCCGGGGCGGCAGGCGAGGCCGGTGAGGAAGCCGGCGCGGATCCGGCCTCCGGGGGCGGGAAGGCGGGCGCCGCCCCGGGCCCACAGGGCCAGGTTCGCCAGGGGTCGAGCCCACCGGAGGGCGCCCCCGTACCCCTGGACCACGTACTGCCGCCAGGGCGACGGGTCCACCACCGCACACCCCGCCACCACTTCACCCCCCTCCCGCGCCGCCAGGCGGACGGTGGCCTCCCCTTCCTCCTCCGGGATCGCCGCCAGGGACGGGACGTCGTCGTGCCGCGGGCACAGTACGAGGGCGGCGCTGCCGGTGCGGCTGTGGAAGAGCCCCCGGACCCGGGCCCAGTCCCCAGGGTCGGCCTCCTCCACCTGCACCCCGTCCGGGGGGCGGCCCCGGCCCCTGTCCGTGGCGCGCCCCCGGCCCCCGGTGGGGAACGCCAGCACCTCGTACTCCGCGACGGGGTGGTACCGGGGGATCCCCGGGAGCCCCCGTTCCAGGAGGCGCCGGGCGGCGAGGTTGTCCCGGGCGATGCTGGTGAGGTCGAAGGGAAGTTCCTCGGAGCGCCTCTGGTCCAGGAGGCACCCCCACCCCTCCCGGAGGGCCCCGCGGGGAAGGCGCCTCCCGGGGGCGACCCTGAGGTGGCCCAGGTATCCGATCCGAACCGGGGCTCCGGCCAGGCGGGCGGAGTGGACCAGGCGGGCGCCCATGGCCACGATCCCCCCATTTCCCGGCTCACCGTCCTCCCCCGGCTCCTCCAGGACGACGGTGTCGTGCCGCTCCGCCTCCCGGTCGAGGCTGTCGAAGTAGGACGGCTCCCGTTCCAGGGCCAGGCGTACCCATCCCGCCATGGCCCCCTCCCGGAGGAGGCACCGGAGGGAGGCATCGTCGCCGGGGGTGGCCGGGCGGACCCGGGGGCGGGCCGGCGGGCGGGTCGTCCCCGGGGGGCGGGCCTTCCCCTGGAGGGGGGTTCTCCCCTGGGCCACCGTGGGGGTCGAGGCCGGCCTCATCCCGCCTCCAGAAGGGGGCCCTGCCATCCCTCGTCTCCCAGGGGCAGGCCGTTTCGTCCCTCCACGTCCCGCTGGTGCATGGCATTGATGACGAGGAAGTGGAAGAGCATGAAGGCGCTGTTCCGGTTCACCCGGTGACGTCCCCGGGAAACGATCCCCTTCCAGGAGTAGAAACGCCGCCGGGCCTCCACGCAGAGGCGGGCGAGCTCCTCGTGGGACATCCCCTTGGGATGGAAGGGGACCATGTTGTACCGGTAGGCCTCATCCAGCCACCAGGCGTCGAAGCGAAGGCGCCCCTCCTGGCGCATCCTCTGCTCCAGGGGCGTTCCCGGGAAGGGCGTGATGTGGTTGAACGCGGCGATGAAGAGCCCCTCCTCCCGGGCGAACCGGACGGTGGTGTCCAGGGTCTCCGGGGTGTCCGCGTCGTAGCCGAAGATGAAGGTCCCGTAGATCCGGATCCCGTGTCGCCGGAAGTTCGCCAGGGCGGCAGGGGGACCTCCCTTCATCAGGTTGAACCCCTTCTTCATGGCCCGGAGGCTTTCCGGGTTCAGGCTCTCGAAGCCTACCAGGAGCCCCTGGCACCCGCTCCGCCGGAGGAGATCCAGCGCCTCTTCGTCAAAGGCCACGTTGATGCTGGCCTGGCTCACCCATCGGATCTTCAGGGGGATGAGGGCCCGCATGAGCTCCTTCGCCGCCTCCAGGTCGGAGACGATGTTGTCGTCGATGAAGAAGATGAGCCGCCCGGGGCGCCGGACGCGCCGAACCTCCGCCACCACCGCGTCGATGTCCCGGTGCCGCTGGGTGGCCCCGAAGAAGGACTGGACGGCGCAGAAGTCGCAGGTGAAGCGGCACCCCCGGGCAAACTCCACCAGGCGGATCCCCAGGTACCGCTTCCCCTGGAAGATGGATCGGTCCGGGGTCCCGAGGCGCGTGGGTCGTTCCTCGCTCCGGTACCACTTCTCCGGAGTGCCGTGGCGGTAGTCGTCCACGACCCGGGGGAAGAGCTCCTCCGCCTCGCCGATGACCACGGACTCGGCGTAGCGTCCCACCTCTTCGGGGCAGAGGGTGGCGTGGAAGCCGCCCATCACCACGGGCACGCCCCGGGCCCGGTATTCGCTGGCGATCTGGTAGGCCCGGCGGGCGGTGTAGGTCTCCACGCTGATGGCCACCAGATCGGTGGTTTCATCGAAGGGGATGGGCTCCAATCGGTCGTCGTAGAAGCGGGTTTCCACCCCTGGGGGCGCGAGCCCGGCCAGCATGGCGGCAGGGATCGGCTCCATCTGCCAGGTGCGAATGTACCGGCGCATTCCGGCGAACCTTCCCACGCACGGATGCACGATGGTGAGGCGGAAAGGGCGGGCGCTGCCGGGACGCGGCGCTGCGGCGGCGTCGGGGCGGGCCAGGACGGCGCGGTGGGAACGGGTCACGGCGGCAGGGTGGGAACGGGTCACGGAAGCGGGCTCGGAGCGGGTCACGGCGGGGGGCCCTCAGGCCGAAGACCCCAGGGCTTCACGGCTCCAGGGCGTCTCCACCATCCAGTCGCAGGTGTAGAAGCGCTGAAGGTTCCAGGCGTAGTGCCGGTATCCCAGGTTCGTGAAGAAGGCGATGGGAAGGGGGGCTGCCGTGCGCCGGAGACGACGGAAGATGGAGGGCCAGGCGTAGGCCGCCTTCCAGGCCGCCTCGGTTCCCTCCTGGAGTTCCGCCGCGCTCATGCGAGCAGGCTGGAAGACCACGTGCTGCCCGTCGTAGAGCTCCCAGTCGCGGGTGAGGATCCGCCCCTCGGCTTCCATCCTCCGGAAGAGGGGCGTCCCGGGAAAGGGAGTGAGGATGGCGAAGCGGGGAAGGTCGATGGCGGCCTCCACGGCGAAGCGGGCGGTCCGCTCGAAGACCTCCGGGCCGTCCTCATCCATCCCGAACACGAAGCAGCCCTGCAGCGCGATCTTCCGCTGGTGTAGGCGCTCCACCAGGGTGGCGTACCGGTCGGGCCGGTTGAAGCCCTTGCGGGACTTCCGAAGGTTGGCGGGAGAGATGGACTCCAGCCCCATGAGGAGTCCCCGGCACCCGCTCTCCGCCGCCAGGTCCAGGAGGGGAAGGTCCTCCGCCAGGAGGGTGGTGGCCAGCCCAAACCACTGGATCCCCAGGGGACGAAGCGCGGTGAAGAGGCGGACGGCGTAGTCCCGGTCCGCGATGAGGTTCAGGTCGATGAAGATGGCCCGCCGCGTCCCCATCCGCTCCATGTCCCGGACGATGTCCTCCACCGGCTTCTGGAGAGGGCGCCGCCCCCAGGCCGAGGGGACCACGCAGAATTCGCAGTTGTGGACGCACCCCCGGGTGGCCTCGAAGACATGGGGGGTCAGGTACCGGCTCCGGGGGAGGACGCTCCGGTCCGGGAGGGGAGAGGAAGCCAGATCCAGCCCGGCCTCCTGGTCGTAGCGGGGATGGAGCCTCCCGGCGGCGAAATCCCGGAGGAGGCGGGGCCAGCTCTCCTCGGCGTATCCCACCACGATGCTGTCGGCGTGGGGCGCTGCGTCCTCGGGGACGAGGGTCACGTGGGGCCCTCCCAGCACCACCCGGACCCCCCGGGCCCGGAGGCGACCCGCCAACTCGTACGCCCGGGGGGCCGAGCCGGTGAGGACGGTGAGCCCCACCAGGTCGGCTTCCAACCGCTCGGGGTCCACCTCCTGGATCCCCTCGTCCAGGCAGGTCAGCCGGATGTCCAGCTCCTCCGGCACCAGGGCGGCCAGGGTGGGGAGGGTGAGGGGCAGGTAGCGGAGGGACCGGCGGAAGATCCCTCCCCGGTGCCGATAGAGCGGCCCCTTGGGCGAGATCAGGGCCACCCGGATGGGACCGGATGTCCCCGGTGTCACGCCCGGTGCCACGCCCGGCCTCACGCCCCGTTCCGAACCCGGTGTCGCTCCCGATCCAGCATGCAGGCTCATCTCCTCCCCTTCCCCGCCCCGTCCACCCGAGCTCGGTCCGCCTTGAGGGTCAGCACCACGAGAGCCACCGCGAGAACGGCGAAGAAGGTCCCGTTCACCGCCATCCGGCTCGTCTCCAGCTCGAAGGCGCCGCGGATCTCCTCTCGGTGCACCACCCGTTGCGCGACGCGAAGAAGGAGCACCGCCACAAAGGTGAAGATCACCGCCCGATGACGGAGGGGATCCCGGGCCGCCACCACGCCCAGCACCCCGAGCCCGAGCATGAACACGCCCAAAGGCTTCAGCAGATAATGGAGTTCGGGGGTCCAGGTCACGGAGGCGCCGTACATGTCGCCCATGATCTCCTGAAATCCGGTGGAAACCATGATCCCGAGCCCGATGGTGACATGGGAGAGGGCCACGAACCAGAGCAGGCCCTTCAGGGCGCCAAGCGTTCCTCCCTTCATGTGGAACCTCCCCGTCGAAGATGGGCATTCCCCCGTGGCAGTGGGCCGAACATACCGGCGTCGGGCGGAAGGAGGAAAGGGGAAACGAGGGGACGCGGGGGTAGCGGAAGGAGACGACAGGGTGATGACGAAGTCGATATCTTGAGGGATTCCCCTTTCTCGTGAGGCATGGGTCGGATGACGGGACGCACGGTATTGCGATGGGCGGCGGGCCTCATGGCCCTCTTCCTGCTGGTCCTCTGGGCATTCCTGGTAAGATTTCTCTTCCAGGAGTCTGGGCAGCAGCCCGCCCCCGCCCTCATCTTCCTTCCACCCTTTTTCTTCGGCCTTGCGGCCTGGTGCGGAGTCGCGGCGATCCGGGACGAGCCCGTCCTCCTGGTCTTGGCCGGTGGCCTTTCCCTGGTCCCGACGGGGGTGTTCTTCCTCTTCATGCCCGGGTTCGCACGCTGGATCGGGATCCTGAATCTCGGCCTGGTGATCGCCGGCGTGATCCTCCTGCGGTCGTCCGGGGAAGGCCGGGGCGAGCCCCCCGTCACGGAGTGGGGCGCAAGCACGTAGGATCCGCCGGGTCACCCTTCCCCCGGCGGCACCACCAGGGCGATCCGGAGTCCTACCGGGCTCGCCGCGAGACCGATCACCGGGCCTACGGCGAGGATGGGGTGCCACGGGCGGTCGGATTCGCCTGTGCTCCGGTACAGGACACCCTCGTGGACCAGGAGGGCCGTGGGTCCGGGGAGCCAGGCCACCACCCCTCCTCCGGGGGGAAGCTCCCCCACCGGGGTGAGGGCCCCCGTCCTCCCATCCATCCGCACCAGGAGGGGACCGTCCGGGTGGGAGAGGTCCATGAAGGCCACATCCTCGGTCCCGGGGATGGATTCCAGCCTTCCGCCCACCCGTTCCCCGATCCTGCGCGTTTCCCCGGTCTCCAGGTTCGCCAGGTGGAGCTCCAGCTCCTCCCTGCCCCGGAGGAGGGCCACCTGCCCCGGCCCCGCCCAGGCGTGCCCGCGGATATCCTCCAACTCGGGGAGGAGTCGGGTGGGCCCCGCCGGCCCTCCCTTCTCGTCCAGCTCGTGGCGGACGAGGATGCCCCCTTCCCAGAGTCCGTCGCCCCCCTGGGAGAAAGGCTCAACCACCGTCATCGCCTCGGCGCCGGGCACCGGACGAGGGCCGTCCTCCGGGGGCGGCGTGGCCAGGGACCAGATCACCTCACCCTCCACCACGTCGAAGAGGGAGACCCTCCCGCCGTGGTCGGTGGTCGAGCCTGGGTGCGCGGACGGGTGCACGGAGGGGTGCGTGGAGAAGAGGAGTCGGTGATGGTCCAGGAAGGAGGGGTGTCCCCCCCGCCCCTCCAGCTCCGGGATCCGGACCATGGACCCCACGTGGACATGGTCCCCGTGCGGGCGGAGATCGAGGACGATGATGTCTCCCCCGGGCTGGGCGGAAGGCGGACCGGCGAGGGTGGAAGTGCGGGATTCCGCCCCCAGGGCGGCACCCTCTCCCGATCCCGTCGCCGCCGGCCCTCCCCCACCCAGGAGCAGCGCCAGGGAGCCCAGGGCGCCCCAAGACCCCAGAGAGCCCAAAGAGCCCAGAGAGCCCAGGGAGCCCAGGGAGCCCAGGAGCCCCAGCGACCCCGAGGTGCGGACAGCGATGCCAGGCATTGGGGTCGGAAGGATGGAGGGTGGGAGCGAGGCCGGAACGACCCGACAGGACCCAGGGGTCCGGGTTCTCTACCACGACTGGAGGGGTGTGGGTCCCTCAGGTGGGGGAGGATTCACGCTTCAGGTGGAAGGCGGTGGGACGGGTTGCCGGGAGATGATAGTGATATATCATTAGACTGTCTCCCCCCAACTCCCTCCACCACCCGCGGACTCCGTTGATCCACGCCAGTGATATCCGATACGCCTTTCCCGGCGGGGTCCGCCTTCGCTTCCCCGATCTGGAGGTGGGCCCGGGGGAGCGCTGGCTGGTGCATGGCCCGTCCGGCTGTGGGAAGACCACCCTCCTTCACCTCCTCTGCGGGCTCCGGACCGTCTCCGGCGGCCGGCTGGAGGTGGGCGGGCAGGAGCCGGCGCAGATGTCCGGCGCGGCCCGGGACCGGTGGCGGGGTCGATCCATCGGACTCGTCCTCCAGCAGCCCCACCTCATCCCGGGGCTCTCGGTGGAAGGAAATCTCGAGGCGGCCCGCTACTGCGCGGGACTTGCCAGCGATCCCAAGCGGGTGCGGGAGGTCCTGGGCGCCCTGGGTGTGGAGTCCCTCGCCCGCCGGCCGGTGCATGCCCTCTCCCAAGGACAGGCCCAGCGGGTGGCGGTAGCCCGAGCGGTGGTGAACCGTCCCATCCTCATCCTGGCGGACGAACCCACGGCGAGCCTCGATGACGAACACGCACGGGCGGTCTACCATCTCCTGGAGGAGAGTGCGGCCCGGACCGAAGCGACCCTGGTGGTGGTGACCCACGACCGGCGTCTCCGGGATCTCATCCCGAATCACCTCGCCCTCGCCAGCGAGGTGGGGTCTACACCGGGGGGCGCGTTGGTGGGCGTGGGAAGGGAAAGATGAGCCTGGGTCGCCTCATCCTGGCCGGCCTCCGGCAGCGCCCCGTCATGTACGGGCTCAACCTCCTGGGACTCGCCCTGGGCACCGCCCTGGTGGTGGCCCTGGTTCTGGGGGCCTCCCAGCTCCGGAGCGCGGCCACCGCCGAGGCACGAGGGGTGGACCTGGTGATCGGGGCCAGCGGGAGCCCGCTCCAACTCGTCCTCTCTTCCGTCTACCATGCCGATTCCCCCACGGGGAACATCCCGGCGTCCCAGTGGATGCGCTGGCGTGCCCACCCCCTGGTGGAAGAAGCGGTCCCCCTGGCCATGGGCGACTTCGTGTCGGGGTATCGCCTGGTGGGGACGGCGCCGAGCTTCGCCGAGTTCTTCCATCTCTCCTTGGTGGCGGGTTCGTGGTGGGACGGGGAGGGCGCCGTGGTCCTCGGGTCATCCGTGGCCCGGGCGCTGGGCGTCGGAGTGGGGGACGCCGTGGTGGCCAGCCACGGTGGGGAGGGACCGGGAGCCGAGGTCCACGACGACCACCCGCTGCGGGTGAGCGGCATCCTGGCTCCCACCGGGCGGGTGCTGGACCGACTCGTCCTCACCGACCTGAGGACCTACTGGCACCTTCATGGAACCGGAAGGCGTCATGGAGAGGAGGGGGGCCACACCCATACCCACTCCCACGCCGACTCCCCCGCCCACACCCACACCCCCGCCGAATACGGCCCCGCCGAATACGGCCCCGCCGACCTGGAGGGGCAGGAGGTCACGGGGCTCCTGGTGCGCTACGCCACCCCGCTGGCGGCGGGCCGCCTGGCCCGGGAGGTATCGGCCCAGCCCCGCCTCCAGGCGGCCTCGCCGGCGGAGGAGATGGCGCGACTCCTCACGGTCTTCCGGGGGGTCCTGTGGGCGGCGCAGGCCCTGGCCCTTCTGGTCCTGGCGGTTTCCGCCCTGGGACTCCTGGTGGCCATCCACCAGTCGCTGGAGCAGCGGCGCTACGAGATGGCCCTCCTCCGGGTCCTGGGCGCCGGGCGGGTCCGGGTGGGACTCCTCCTGGTGGGAGAAGCCCTGCTGGTGGGAACCGGGGCCGCCCTCGCAGGACTCCTCCTGGGCCACCTGGGGGTGGAGGCGGCGGCTCGGCTGGGAGGTGGGGTCGCGGCCCTCCCCCTCTCCGGGCTCACCTGGACCCCGGCGACCCTGTGGGTGCTCCCCCTGGCCTGGCTCCTGGGGATGCTGGCGGCGGCGCCCGCCGCATGGAGAGTCTTCCGGATGGAGGTGGCCGATGTCCTGGCTCGGGGAGTCTGAAATGAGGAGACGCCTGGGGTACCTCTGCCTCCTACTTTGGGTGGGGCTGGCTCCGGCGGGGTGCGACGAAGGTGTGGACCGGGAGTTCTCAATCGATGTCCCGAGTGGGTCGGCGGGCGCCGGAGATACATGGGAGAGGCCGGAGGGGACATCCCTCCCGTGGGAGCCGGATGGAACCGGTGAGCCCGCCGATCTCCGCCATGACCCCTGGGCCGACACGGACGGCCAGGGGCCGGCTCCGGTGATCCCCTTCGAGGGAGAGGCCCTTCCTCCCACGGTCCTGGATGGCCTGGTCCTCCGGGTCATGGCGGAAGGACATCTGCAGCCCGACGGGACCATGACCCTTCCGGCCATGGAGCAGGACCTGGTCTACCTCGTGGCCCACCTGGAGACGGAGGAGGGCGTTCCGGTGGCGGGAGCGCCGGTCCGGGTGACCACCCCTTCCGGGAACCAGGTGCTCCTGGACCATCCCGATACGGACCTCTACGGCTATGCCTCGTTCACCCTCTTCCTCTCGGAGCCGGGGAGGGCCGAGTTCACGGTGACCGCCTTCGGCCTGGAGAACCGGTTCGAGGTGGACGCCATGCGGCTGGAGGAGTCCCCGTGGCTCCAGGGGATCCAGGGTCCCGGAATCGTCCCCTGGAGTCGGCTCCGGAACGCGCGGATCCACTTCGGAGGGGAGGGCTTCACCGGACGGCTCCGGACGGAATTCGGACCCGAGGTGGAACCGCTGGAGGGTGAGCGGATCCGCCTGGCAGGATACATGATGCCCATGACCCCGGATCCCCGGCAGACCGAATTCCTGCTGAGCGCGAGCCCCCCGAACTGCTTCTTCCACCCCCCCGGAGGCCCCACCACCCTGATCCTTGTGGAGACGGATCCCCGGACCCCGGTGCCCTCGACCCAGGACCCCCTCGTGGTGGAGGGAACCCTGGAGCTCGTCCGGGAGAGTGAGTACGCCCTCGTCTACCGCCTCAGGGCGGCGCGCCCGGGCCGCCGCTGACCGGTCCTGGACGAGCGCCCTAGAAGGCTGTTGAAGAAGTACAGGGCGCCACCGTTGGGAGCGCCAGGGAGCCCTAATCGTAGGCGGCGACCCGCAG
>REED01000175.1 GCA_007695225.1 Gemmatimonadales bacterium | reverse complement strand
GGGGGGGGGGGGGTTGCGTCCCCCCCCCACGCCCGCTTCTATTTGCGGCCTGTTCGCCTGACACCCGAAGCAGGGTCGGGTGTCAGGCGAATCGGGTCAGGGGCGAGCCCCGAAGGGGATGGAGAAGAAGATGGAGCGTGGGGAGCGGATGGAGACGTCTGCGTCTCCGGGATCGATGGGTGTGCCTCCGCCGAAGGTCTCCATCATGGCGATGACGAAGAGGGTGGCGGCCGCCGTGCTTCCTCCGATGAGAAGCGCGGTCTTCCCCCGGCTGAATTCCCGTTCCTCGATGGAAAGGATCTCACCCACCGGGACCCGCACGACTTGGCCCAGGTTGCTTACCGTCCCGATGTCCAGGGGGCTCCCCACGGGAACCCGGACCGTGAGGGTCTGAGCATCCCGCCCAACCAACTGTCCCTCGATGAGTGGGATGGCGTCGTCCCGCCCCGTGACCTGGGCGATCTCGGCACCGCCGGCCCGGGTCACCGCCACCCGGACGTGTTCACCCACGGGGGCGAGCCCGGGGTCGGAAACCGTGTACGAGTAGCAGCCCGGGAGCGGGAGTAGGGTTGCCAAGAAGGCAAGGGTTGCGGCGCCCCGCCAGAATCCCCGGGACGCACTCCGGCTGGGAGAGGAGGTCTGCTCGAACGAGGTGGGTCCGGCCCTCCGTCCGAATGGACTCACCGCCCGTCGTCCCCGTCGGCCTGTCCTGAACTGTCCCCTGGGCGAGGTCCGCCCGCCCCGTCGTCCCCCTCCTGCTTCCCCGTGCGGTCCCATGCCGCCCTCAGGTCGGTCCAGAGCCGGTCGGCTCCCGCCCGGATCTCCTCCCATCCCTCGCCCGAGGCCGCCCGTAGTTCCCGGAGGCGCTTCCGGGCTTCGTCCAGCTTCTTCCTCAGCTCCGATTCCTCGTCCTGGAGCTGGAGTCGAAGGTCGGCCTCGGCCTTTCGGGCCCGTGCACCAAGCTGCTCCAGTTTCGCCTCCCATTCATCGATGCGGGCCTGGAAGCGGTCCTGATAGGCCTTCTTCTTCTCTTCATCCATGGGGCTCTCCCGGTGTACGGAGGATGGGAAGGGATTTCACGGGGGCCGCGTGCGTCACCCCCGGAGTCGGTCGTAGCAGTCGGACGCCTGTTCCGCCAGTCGACGGGCCTCCCCCAGATCCACTGCGGCGATGGCCTGGGCCGCCAGACGGTCGCAGACCATCCGGTCCTCCGGCGTGCTCGGTCCCCGGGTGAAGGGAATGCAGCCTGAGGCCAGGAAGAGGGTCAGGCCGAGAAGGGTCGCTCTCTTCATTTTTCGGTGGAGGCGCAGTGGGCCTGGTAGGCGGCCTTCAGATCCTGGGCGATGGCCTCCGGCCCCCGGCCCTCGATCTGATGGCGCTCCATCATCCACACCGGCTCACCATCCTGTACCAGGGCGATGGAGGGAGAGGAGGGGGGGTACCCGGTGAGGTAGGTCCGGACCTTGTTCGTGGCCTCCAGGTCCTGCCCGGCGAATACGGTGGCCAGGACCGGCGGGGCCGTCTCGGCGTCCCGAAGGGAAAGGGCCACCCCTGGACGCATCGCGCCGGCGGCGCAGCCGCAGACCGAATTGACCACCACCAGGACGGGATCCCGGGTGCTGCCCAGGATCGCGTCCACTTCATCGGAGGTACGAAGCTCCTGGAATCCAAGGCGAACGAGGTCCGCGCGCATGGGGGCCACGAGGAGATCGGGATAAGGCATGGAGGTTCTCCTGGATCATCGTAGGGTTATGGGTCGAGTTGTCGACCTCGGTTTCAACCCCCGTACCCCGCAGGGTTCCGGAAGTGCGGCGGGCGATGCAGCGGGAAGCGCGATGGAAGGAGGCCCCTTTCCGTCTCCGAGGCTCGCCTGCACCTTTCTGCCTTGCACCAAGGCTATTCGCTCCCGCACCTTGTCCTTCCGGGCGGTGTTCCCGAAGGGCCCGATCCCGGACCGTGCACCCCGTGCCGCACCCTCTGTCCGCGAGGCAGGCACGAGCCCGGATCCCGGGCCAGAAGGTTCGGATCCTGCACCCAGTGTCGGAGAGCCGTCGATGCCCCTGGTACCCGAGCCGAAGGTGGTCCGTCTCCATGTGAACGGGGACGTACGCGTGGCGGCGGTGCCGTCCCACCACACCCTTTTGGAGACCCTCCGCTATGCCCTGGGGCTCACCGGCTCGAAGCAGGGGTGCGACAAGGGGGACTGCGGAGCGTGCACCGTGCTTCTGGACGGCCAACCGGTGCTGGCCTGTATCACTCCGGTGTGGGAAGCGGAAGGAGGCGAAGTAACCACCGTGGAGGGGCTGGCCGCCCCGAACGCCCCCCATCCGCTCCAGGATGCCTTCGACCGCTTCGGTGCAGCCCAGTGCGGCTTCTGCACGCCGGGAATCCTCTGCTCCGCCGCTGCCCTTCTCCAGCGGAACCCGGAGGCCAGTCGCGACGAGGTGCGGGAGGCTCTCTCCGGAAACCTCTGTCGCTGCACCGGCTATACCAAGATCCTGGACGCCGTCCTGGCCGCCGGTAGGGCCCTGCAAGAACGGGAGGGATGACCCCATGTCCGACTTCACCATCGTGGGGCGCAACCAGAGGAAGGTGGATGGGCAGGCCAAGGCCTCGGGAAGGGCCCGGTACACCGATGACCTCTCCTTTCCAGGGATGCTCCACGGGAAGATCCTCCGGAGCCCCCACCCCCACGCCCGGATCCTCTCCATCGACACGTCGGAGGCCGAGGCTTTGGAAGGTGTGCGGGCGGTGGTCACGGGCAGCGAAATGGCGGTGACCTACGGGGTCATCCCCTGGACCCCCGATGAGTATCCCCTGTGCGTGGATCGGGTGCGGTACATCGGGGACGGAGTGGCGGCCGTGGCTGCGGTGGACGAGGACACGGCGAACCGGGCGCTCAAGCTCATCCATGTGGAGTACGAGCCCCTTCCGGCCTTCCTGGACCCCTTCAAGGCCCTGGAGCACCGCTTTGACCCGGAGGAGAACGGATCGGAACCGGAGGCGCCCTTCATCCATGAACCGAAAAAGAAGGGCAGGAACGGGAACATCACCAAGGTGGTGAAGCTGGCCTTCGGGGATGTGGAGGAGGGGCTCGAGAACGCGGAGGTGGTGGTGGAGGGGAAGTATTTCTTCGAGGGATCCACCCATGCGCCCATCGAACCGCACTGCGCCATCGGCCTCTGGGAGCCGGATGGCGAGGACCCCTGGGAAGGGGTGGCCTTCTCCGAGACGGAGGGACGGAGTCCCGGCGACCCGGGCTGGCCTCCTCCCGAGGACGGGGCCGGCGAAGGGGACGGCCCCGTGCGGGCCCCGGTCCCCGCCGGGAAGCTCACCGTATGGTCCTCTACCCAGGTACCCCACTACCTGCACCGGGAACTCTCCCGGGTGCTGGGGCTCGACCCGGCGCGGGTGAGGGTGGTGCAGCCGCCGGTGGGTGGGGCCTTCGGTGGAAAGTCCGAGCCCTTCGACCTGGAGTTCTGCGTGGCGAAGCTGGCCATGAAGGCGGGTCGGCCGGTGAAGATCCTCTACACCCGGGAAGAGGTCTTCTATTCCCATCGGGGTCGCCATCCCTTCCACATGGAGTACCGGGTGGGGGCCAACCGGGACGGGAAGCTCACGGCGGTGGACGCCCGGACCCTCCTGGACGGAGGGGCCTACGCCTCCTTCGGGCTGGTGACCACGTACTACTCGGGGCAGCTCCTCACCGCCCCCTACGTCATGCCGGCGTATCGCTTCCACTCCACCCGCGTCTACACGAACAAGCCGGCGTGCGGGCCGAAGCGGGGCCACGGATCGGTACAGCCCCGGTTCGCCTTCGAGGTGCAGCTCGACAAGGTGGCGGAGCGCATCGGAATGGACCCCATGGAGCTCCGCCGGGTGAACTTCATGGGGTCCAATACCCGTACCGTGAACGAGCTCCGGGTCACCTCCAATGGATTCCTGGAGTGCCTGGAGGCGGTGGAGCGGGCCAGCGGCTGGAAGGAGCGCTTCCGCCGTCTCCCCTTCGGACAGGGGCTCGGGGTGGCGGGATCGTGCTATATCTCGGGCACGAACTACCCGGTCTACCCCAACGAGATGCCCCAGTCCGCCATCCAGATCCAGATCGATCGATCTGGGAGGGTGGCGGTCTTCTCCGGCGCATCGGAGATCGGGCAGGGGGTGGATTCCATGGTGGCCTATGTGGCCGCTGAGGAGTTGGGAGTCCCCCTGGAGTACGTCCGGGTGTATGCCGGGGACACCGACTTCACGCCGGTGGACCTGGGGGCCTACTCCTCCCGGGTGACCTTCATGCTGGGAAATGCCTGCCTGGACGCCGCCCGCAAGCTCCGGCGGAAGGTGCAGGAGGCGGTGGCCGAGGCCTGGGGGTGCAGCCCCAAGGAGGTCCTTCTGGCCGGCGGGCGAGCCCTCTTCGCCCGGGATACGGCGCGGCAGATCCCCATCCGGGAGGCCTTCGTCCTGGCGGAGACGAAGTTCGGCACCCTTGGGGAGGTGGGATGGTACAACACACCCAAGGACATCCACGGCGACTACCGGGGAGGGACCATCGGGGCTTCCCCTGCATATTCCTTCACCGCCCATGTGGCGGAGGTGGACGTGGATGCCGAGACCGGTGTCGTGGACGTCCGGAAGATCTGGGTCGCCCATGACTGCGGCCGGGCCCTGAACCCCGTGCTGGTGGAGGGTCAGATGGAGGGAAGCGCCTACATGGGATTTGCCGAGGCCCTGATGGAAGAGCACATCTTCAAGGATGCGGACCACGGGCGAGCGGGGCTCCACAATGCCCCTTCCCTCCTGGACTACCGGATTCCCACCTCCCTGGATACACCGGAGCTGGAGGCACTCATCGTGGAGTCCCTGGATCCCGAAGGACCCTATGGCGCGAAGGAGGCCGGGGAAGGTCCGCTTCATCCCTCCATTCCCGCCATCGCCAACGCCATCCATGACGCGGTGGGGGTGCGGATGGACTCCCTCCCCTTCTCGCCACCCAGGGTGTGGAAGGCCCTCCGGGAGGCGGAGGAGGAGGGACGCCTGGGGAAGCCGGCCCCTCCGGGTGGGGTAGGGGCCGTGGCGACGGAGGTGCTCCCGTGATCCGACTGGTCCTCATGGGGATCCTCTGTTCGAGCGTTCTACTCATCTCGTCCTGCCAGCCGGGAGAGGAGGCCGGGGCCAGTGGCGCTCAGGCCTCACCGGGATTCGCCCCGATCCCCTCCTTTCCGACCTCCGCGTCCTTCTCCTATGCCGGTCCTGTCCTGGATCTCCCCAAGCGGGACCCCCTCTCCGCCGCCTTGCACGAAACCGAAGAGGACTGGGCCATCGCCGCGGCCAGCGTAGCGTGGGCCCGGGATCAGGGGCTCGGGCTTCTTCCCGTGGGAGAGGTGGCGGCCATCCTGGGGAGCACCTTCGTGGGAAGCCCCTACGAGCCAGGGACATTGGAACTGGCGGGACCCGAGGGGTTGGTGGTGAATCTCTCGGTCTTCGATTGCGTGACCTTTGTGGAGCACATGCTGGTCCTGGCCCGGCTGGTGGTGGATCCGGAACTCCGGATCGCCAGCGATTCGGGGGAGGCGGATGTGATGGCCTTCCGAGGGCGGTATCGACGGGAACTGGCCACTCTGCGGTATCGGGACGGCGAGGTGGATGGCTACGCCAGCCGCCTCCACTACTTCACCGAGTGGCTGGATCGGGGCATCGAGCGCGGTGACCTGACGGAGGTCACCGATGAGCTGGGAGGGATCCCCGATCCCAGGCCCATCCACTTCATGACCTCTCACCCCGAGGCCTACCGGCAACTCCGGGAGGAGCCCGACCTCCTTCCCTTCTTCCAGGCGAAGGAGGAGGCGCTTTCCCGACGGGTCCGCCTCTTCATTCCCGAGGACGAGATCGCCGGAGTGGAGATGGGGATCCGGAATGGGGACATCATCGCCGCGGTGTCCACCGTGGACGGCCTGGATATCGCCCACACCGGCCTGGCCCTCTGGCATGATGGCCGCCTCCACCTCCTCCATGCGCCCCTCGTGGGGGATACGGTGGAGATCTCCCCCCTCCCCCTGGCGGAACGGATGAAGGGGATCCGGGGCCAGAAGGGGATCCGCGTGGTTCGTCCCGTGGCCCCCTGAGCCCAGCCACCCGATCCCATGCTCCGACTCCCTCCCTTCCAGTACCATCGCCCCCGTGAGCTGCAGGAGGCCGTCGACCTCCTGGCCCGCTTCACCGGTGAGGCCATGCCGGTGGCGGGGGGGACGGACCTGGTCCCCAATATGAAGCACGGCCTCTTCACCCCGGCCCACCTGGTGGCCCTCGGGCAGCTGGGCGAACTGCGGGGTGTCGAGGTACGCGATGGTGAACTGGTGCTTGGAGCCGGAGAGAGCCTATCCCGGATCGCGTCCCATCCCCTGGTCCGGGAGCACCTTCCCGCCCTGGCGGAGGCTGCCGCACATGTGGCCGGACCCCAGCTTCGGAACCGGGGCACGCTGGGTGGGAACCTCTGCCTCGACACCCGGTGCACCTACTACAACCAGACGGAGTTCTGGCGAGGGGCCCTGGGGTACTGCTTGAAAAAGGACGGGACCGTCTGTCACGTCACCCGGGTGGGATCGCGATGCGTGGCGGCCCACTCCGCAGACACTCCCCCCGTCCTCATGACGGTGGACGCCCAGGTGGAGCTCCAGGGTGCGGAGGGAAGGCGCAGGCTTCCCATCCGGGAATTCTTCGTGGCCGACGGGATCTGGAACAGTCGCCGGGAGCCGGGGGAGATCGTCACCCGGATTCGCATCCCCCTCCTCCCTCCGGGGGACGGCGGCGCCGCCGCCCAAGGTGAACCCCCCCGGGACGCCGCAGGGGGCGCTTCTCGACGGGAAGCCATGCAAGGGGGGTGGGGCTCCGGCCTGGAGCGCCGAACCGCGTATCGGAAGCTTCGGCAGCGGCAAGCGGTGGATTTTCCCCTCCTCACGGTGGCCGTGGCGGCGTGGTTTCGTCCCGACGGCCGAATGGAGGAGATCCGGGGGGTGGTCACCGGCCTGGGGTCCCGCCCTAGGGAGCTGACCGGATGGGGGGACATCGGCGAGGGGGAGCCCCTCTCCCGGGAGGTGGTGGAGGCCCTGGCCGACCGGGCTCATCGGCAGTGCACGCCCCTTGAGAACCACATCGTGGACCCGGAGTGGCGCAAGGCCATGGTCACGGTGCAGGTCCGTCGTGCCCTGGAGACCCTCGGAGGAGGGGCCGCGGCGCCGCCCCCTCTCCGCCGAGGGGTGCCGTGAGCCCGGCGGGCACCGGAGATCCCCTCCACAGGGCCCTGCTGGCCCTGGTGGAAGAATCCCCCTACGGAATCGTCCTCTTCCAGAGGGAGGGAGAGGGGGACGAGCTGGATTTCCGAAGGATCCTGGTGAACCGCGCAGCGGAGAGCGTCCTGGGCGCGGCCCGGGAGGAGCTTCTGGGAAGGAGTGCAGGGGGAAGCGCCTGGCCTCCCCTGGGCGAGGACCTGGTGGACTTCCTGACCCGCGTCGAAGAAGGCACCGGGACCACGGAGCGCGTGCTGGAATTGGAGTCGGGATCAGAGCCCCGGATCTTCCTCTTCCGGGGAAGGCTCCTCAGCGACCAGATCCTGGGCATGCGGATCATGGACATCACCGATCGGGAGATTGCCCGGCGGGAGGCCCTTCGCAAGGAGAAGCTCCTGCTGGGGGTGGCTGCGGCGAGTGAACGTCTCCTCAGCCATTCGTGGCTGGAGGTGATGGACGAGGTGGTCATGCTCCTGGGAAGCCATGCCGAGGTAAGTCGTGCCTATCTCTTTCGCGGCCGCCCCGGACCCCGGGAGCGACTCCTCCTGGACCAGCTCACCGAGTGGTGCGCTCCAGGCATCGGATCCCAGTTGGACAACCCCCTCCTCACCGGCCTGGATCTGGACTCCGCCGGACTCGGTGGCTGGCGCCGCTCCTTCGAAGGGGGGCGCCCCGTGAATGTCACGGCCCGGGAAGCGGAGCCGGCGGTGCGGGCACAGTTGGAAGCCCAGGACGTGAGGTCCATTCTCATCCTACCGGTCTGGTTGGGGGATCAGTGGTGGGGCGCCATGGGCTTCGACCAGTGCGACAGGGAGAGGACCTGGGCGGAGGGCGAGTTGGAGGTGCTGCGCTCCGCTGCGGCGCTGCTTGGAGCTGCAGTGCAGCGAGAGGAGGGAGCCAGGGAACTGGAGGCCAGGGATGCCCGGGTGGCGGCGGCGGTGACCGCGTCCCGGGACGGATTCGTCATCATCACCCTGGAAGGCGAGCCAGTGGAGTGGAATCCCGCGGCGGAGCGGATCCTGGGTCCCGCCTCCGGCGGGGGGGTGGCCTCTCCGGAGACGGTCTTCCCCGGCCTTCTCGAGGCACTTCTGGCCGATCCCATTGGGGGCGAATGGCTGGAGGTGGAGGGGCGCCGGGGGGACGCCGGTCCACCCTTCCCCGCCCAGGTATCCGTCTCCCATATCCGGGTCGACGCCCGGGATCTCCTGGCTCTTGTGGTCCGGGACCTGACCGAGGAGAAGCGCATGGAAGAGCGCTTCCGGCAGATGGAGAAGCTGGATACCGTGGGTCGGTTGGCGGGCGGCGTGGCCCACGACTTCAATAATCTCCTCACGGTGATCGGCGGGAACGCGGAGCTGGCCCGGACGACCCTGGAGGAGGGAGGAAGTCCGGTGGAAGAACTCCAGGAGATCTGCCAGGCCGCCGACAAGGGAGGGCGCCTTACCCAGCAGCTCCTGGCCTTCTCCCGACGGCAGGTCATGCTCCCCAGCTCGCTGGACCTGGGAGCGATCGTGAAGGACATGGCTCAACTCCTGGATCCCCTCATCGGTGACCACATCCAGCTGACGCTGGAGCTGACTCCGGGGCTACCCCCGGTTCTGGCGGATCCCGGGCAGATGGAGCAGGTCCTCATGAACCTGATCCTGAACGCCCGGGACGCCATGCCGAAGGGGGGAATCCTGATCCTGCGCACGCGTGTCGTGCGGGGGACGGGAAAGGTCGGAGGAGAGGGGATGGAGACGGCGGAATGGGTAGCCATGGAGGTGGAGGACGATGGAGTCGGGATGACCCCCGAGGTCCGGAAGCAGATCTTCGAGCCCTTCTTCACCACCAAGGCCGAGGGGGAGGGAACCGGCCTGGGCCTGGCGACCGTGTATGGGGTGGTGAAGCAGAGCCAGGGGGAGATGCGGGTGACATCATCCCCTGGCAGGGGTACCCTCTTCCAGGTCCTCCTGCCTGCGTTCCCGGGCCGAGCATCGGGAACCGCCGAGGAGCTGGATTCGGTCGGGGTGACGGAGAGCGGCCAGGGTGTGGGTTCCACCCGCGCCCCTTCCCCTCCCCCCATCATCCTGGTGGCAGACGCAGAGGCGTCGGTACGACGAAGGGCGCGGGAGGCCCTCGAGGCCCGGGGGATGAGGGTGCTGGAGGCGAAGACCGCCACCGAGGCGGAGGCGCTCCTGAGGAATGCGAATCCACCGGTGGACGTCCTCCTCACGGAGGTTGTCCTTCCTGGCATCAGCGGACGTCGCCTGGCCGAGGAGGCGCGACGACACCATTCCGCCCTCCGGTGGATCTTCATGTCCGGCCACCCCCGGAACCTCGTGCAGGACCAGGGCACCATTCCCCCGGGGAGCACTTTCCTGGAAAAACCCTTCGCTCCGGAGGATGTGGTGCGGGCGGTGGAACGGACGCTGGACATGTGAGTAAGCAGGGGTCGCTTAGAAGGCCGTTGAAGAAGTAGGGGGACCACCGGGAAGGGGTCTTGCGCGTCCTGGTCAAGGCGGGTCGCTGAAAGCGATGCGGT
>REED01000141.1 GCA_007695225.1 Gemmatimonadales bacterium | reverse complement strand
AGTCGAAGGCATGGATCCCGAAGTAGATCCGCTCGTCGTCATAGAGGATCCGGACCTCGGTCCGTTCCGTGGCCGCGGCCCCTTCCATCGGTTCCTGCTGGACGAAGGCGTCGATGACCCGAGCCTCACTCCAGACGGCGTCATCCAGCCGACCGTCCACGGTGGGCCCCACCTGCACCCGCACGGCTTCCACCTGGTGGAGGCGCTGGCTCTCCTGGGCCTCCACAGGGGAAGGGGTGAGGAGCGGGAGGAATACCGCGAGTCCGGCCAGCGCTCGGAGCGTCCATGGGAGGACGATCCGGCGGGAGGTCAGGCGGAATGCCAGGCGTGAGGCCAGGCGGGAGGCCGGGGAGGCTCCGGTCTGTTGGGAGAGCAGGTGACGGGCCGCGCACTTCGGGGTCATGCGTTCATTCCTGCCAGTTCGTGGGAAAGCCTCGGGATGATACAGGATAATCAAACCATGGGCCAATCTGAACGGACGTGGGCTCTCATCCCGGCGATCCCTCAGGCTCGTGCCCTTAGCATCCGGTGCCAGTAGAGGAGGGGGAGGGCGCCCCTCGTGTCAACGACGGGGTGCCCTTTTGCAGCCAGGGCAAGGCAGGGAATTCGGGTCGCGGTGAAACCCACTTCGCTCCGCGACGTACTAGGGAGTACCGTCTCGTGTTGACGTTCATGGGGGGGAGTATACGTCTCAGGGATCGTCGGACCCCTCTCCACGACCGATGTCCACGGCTCTTTCCCACGACCTTGACCTTTTTCGAAGGCCCCATGCTCCCGCGCCTCCCTCCTCCGCTTCCACGCCCCAGGATTCCCGGGGCCTGGATGATGATGGCCTCGGTGACCTTCGTCCTGCTTTCGGGGTGCGGGGCCGGCTCCGGTGCTCCGGCGTCGCCGGGCCCCGCGCCGAGCCAGGACCCGGCCGGGGGCTCCATCTCCGCGCCGGGGTCGGAGGCCCTCACCGCTGCCGAGGTGGAGGCCATCTATCGATCCCGGATCGAGGCCGCCCGGACCCGCTTCACCGAGGCGGACGTCCACTTCATGACGGGGATGATCCACCATCACGCCCAGGCGCTGGAGATCTCGCGCATGGCCCCGGAGAATGGAGCGTCCTCCACCATCCAGACGTTGGCGGCCCGAATCATCAATGCCCAGCGCGACGAGATCCGCATCATGCAGCGGTGGCTGGGTGACCGGGGTCAACCCGTCCCGGAGCTCCACGAGACCGAGGCCGGGGTGATGGTGCACGGGCCCGGCCACGAACACATGCACCACATGCCGGGGATGCTCACCGACGCGCAGATCCGGGAGCTCGCCGGGGCCCAGGGCCTCGACTTCGACCGTCTCTTCCTGACTCTCATGATCGAGCACCACCGGGGTGCCGTGCACATGGTCCACGACCTCTTCGCCACCGATGGGGCCGCCCAGGACGAAGAGGTCTTCCGGTTCGCTTCCGATGTCCAGGTAGACCAGGCGACCGAGGTCGCCCGGATGGAGCAGATGCTCTCCGCCCTCCCCTCCGGAGCCGACGCTCCGTGAGGGATCTCCTTTCCCAAGACTTTTCAGGAACCCCATGACCTTCCCGATCTCCCGTCCGTCGGGCGCCGCTTCCCACGTCCCGTCGCGGATCCCCGCGCGGGCCGGAATCCTGGCCCTGGTCCTCGCCGCCCTTTTGGCGGCGACGGCGTGCGCTTCGTCCACCGCATCCCCGGCCTCCTCGCCGGGTGCATCGGCTTCCCTGGCCGGTGGCGGGGCCACACCCCCCTCGCCGGATCCCCGAATCGGTCTGGGAGCCGGGCTCCTGGATGCCGAGGAGGCCATCTGGAACCTCCGGAAGCTCTCGTCGACGCCGCCGCCCGCCGACTTCATCGGGGTCACCAACTCCGATCTGGCCTTCACCGGGCCGTATGCGGTCCAGGGGAACTACAACGGGTTCATGATCTGGGACCTCACCGATCCCGTCGCCCCCGCGTTGGCGACCTCCATCCTCTGCCCCGCCTCCCAGAGTGACGTCTCCGTCTACGGAAACCTCCTCTTCGTCTCCGGCGAGGGGCTCGAGGGGCGTCTGGACTGCGGAACCGATGGCGTGTCCACGGCGGTGAGCCCGGACCGGCTCCGGGGGATCCGGATCTTCGACATCTCGGACATCTCGAATCCCGAGTACATCGCCAACGTCCAGACCTGCCGGGGCTCCCATACCCACACGGTGCTGGAGCACCCAGGGGACCTGGAGAACGTCTACATCTACGTCTCCGGCTCCGCCCCCGTCCGTCCCGAGGAGGAGCTGGAGGGATGCATTGACGCGCCGCCGGAGGTGGACCCGGAGTCGGCCCTCTTCCGCATCGAGGTGATCCAGGTACCCCTGGCCAACCCCGAGGCGGCGGCCATCGTGAACTCGCCCCGGATCTTCGAGGACCTGGTGGCGCCTCCGACCCATGGGCCCGCCCCGGCGGATCTGGAGATCTTGGAGGAGGCGCGGGAGCGAGGCGTGTTTGCTGTGCAGATCCCAGGGACCGGTGAGGTCTACGTCCTTCCGCAGGAGGGCGCCGATCGATTCCTTTCCCAGATCGTCGCTCAGCGGGGTGGGAGCGGCCCACCCACGGTGGCGGATAGCACGGCGCTCCGTGAGATGCTACCCCTCATGCTGGAGCAGTCGATGGCGGAGTCGGGATTCGACCCGGAGGCCGGCCCCACCCAGTGCCACGACATCACCGTCTACCCCGCCCTGGGGATCGCCGGCGGGGCCTGTGAGGGGTACGGGCTCCTCCTGGACATCACCGATCCCATCAACCCCCGGCGGATGGACGCGGTGGCCGACTCCAACTTCGCCTACTGGCACTCGGCCACCTTCAACAACGACGGCACCACGGTCCTCTTCACCGACGAGTGGGGCGGGGGTGGGGCGCCGAAGTGCCGCGACACCGATCCCTACGAGTGGGGCGCCAACGCCATCTTCTCCATCGAGAATGGGACGATGCGCTTCCGGAGCTACTACAAGCTTCCCGTCGCCCAGACCGAGGAGGAGAACTGCGTGGCCCACAACGGCTCCCTGGTTCCCGTGCCGGGACGGGACATCAAGGTCCAGGCCTGGTACCAGGGGGGCATCTCCATCTTCGACTTCACCGATCCGGAAAACCCCTACGAGATCGCGTTCCATGATCGAGGGCCGGTGAACCCCGACCGCATGGAGATGGGGGGGAGCTGGTCGGTCTACTGGTACAACGGACTCATCGTGAGCTCCGAGATCGCCCGTGGGCTGGACGTCTTCGAGCTGGAGCCCAGCTACCACCTGACCCGGAACGAGATCGACGCCGCTCTCACGGTTCAGTGGGAGGAGTTCAATCCCCAGGGTCAGCCCCGGATCGTGTGGCCCCCCTCCTTCCCCCGGGCCCGGGCCCTGGTGGACCAGCTCCAGCGGTCAGGGGGGATGTCCGACGCCCGCATCGCCGCCATCCGACAGGTATTGGCGAACGCAGAGGGCGCCAGTGGCGCAGCCCGGGCCGAGGCGCTGAACGGGCTGGCATCCGAGCTTCGCGGCGAGGCGGGAAGCTCCTCCGACAGCCGGCGGGTAAGCCTCCTGGTGGAGGCGGTGGAGGAGTTGGCCGGCGCGTAGCGCCTTTCAGGGGAGAGACGGAGCGAGGGGGGACCCCGGGTACGGGTCCCCCCTTGTTTCGTTGCGGGCTCTTCTCGAGCGCCGCTACGTCCCGGATCCCGGTGCGCTGATGGCTTTCCCCCTGCACGTTTGCTCAACCTCCTCCGCCACGGTTCTCAGGACCTGCATTTCGACGTCGAGGAGGGGGGCGGCATGCGCCCTCTGAAGCGCCAGGGTCGAATGCCGGCGCACGGCTTCCCGGAAGTCATCATCTCCGGTGTGTGCCAAGGCCAGAAGGGCCTTCTGCAGTCGGATCTGGACCTCCATGATGGATGCACCGTCCCGGGCGATGGGGGCGAAGAGGTCAGCGAAGAGCTCCCCGGAGGTGATGGGAGGTACCCATACCCGGGGCCACCGTAGCTCCGGCTCCGAGTCCCGGTTCAGGGCGTCTCCCCAGGGACGAAGCATCCGGACGGCCCGACCCAGGACATCGATGGCCGTGCCGGGGTCGTTCACCGCAGGAGAAAGGGCCCGGGAGGCGATCTCCGCCAGCACCGAGATCCCGAAGCGGGGGTCCTGGACGAAAGAACGTTCGTCGGCCAGGGAGAAGGCACCCCGGATCCAGAGCCGATGGGTGAACTGGAGGAGAACCCACTTCCACTTGGAGATCATGGTCGGTCAGGTCTGTGTGTGCCGGGAGACGAATCCACTCATCCTTGAGGAGAATAGGGAGGGTGCAGTGGCCTGGACCTCTGGGCAAGGGAGGGGTTCCTGGCGGGGAACCCCCGGCCGAGCCCGGGGTCCAGGGGCGATGTTCGATCCTTCGTCCCGGCCTGCCGGGGGCCATCCTCGTGACTGGTCATTTCCAACACCTGGGGTGTTTCGGAGATGACAAGCGACGAGCTTCCGCGCCCCGACCCCATGCCGCCTGCTACGACTTCCCCTCTGAAACGCCGGGATCGACTCCCGGCCGGCTCATCCCCGGTGGTAGACGGCGAGGCGCTCCCGTCCGTCGAAGCGGACCTCCTCTCCGCCTGGTTTCGGCGGGTGGTAGCGTCCGACCGGGATGCCTTCGAATCCCTCTTTCGGGCCACCCATGACGGCCTGATTCGCTTCGCTGTCTCCATCCTCCAGGACGAAGGCGCGGCGGGAGACGTGGTTCAGGATGCGTATCTCCGACTCTGGCAGCGCAGGGAGGAGCAGGACCCGACCGGATCGGTGAAGGCGCTCCTCTACCGAACGGTCCGGAACCTCGCATTGAACGTGGTAAGGGACGGAGAGCGGAGGGAGCGCCTCCTCGAGGAACGGGCGGACCCTCCCGGAGCCCGGGCCCCCTCTCCTGACGAGGCCCTGGATGCCCGGGTGCTGGGGGAACGGCTTCGGAAATGGATCGCGGAACTCCCGGACCGGCAGCGGGAGGCACTCCTGTTGAGCCGGTTCGAAGGGCTCAGTCATGAGGAGATCGGCCGGGTGATGGAGGTGGCGCCCCGTACAGTGAACAACCACCTGGTCCGCGCTCTGCGGGCCCTGCGCGAGCGGGCTTCGGCCCATGGATTCACAGCCCACCTCGAGGGTTGACCACAATGGCACGCTTCCCGAATTCCCATCCCATGCCGCCGGAACTCCAAGGAGAGCCCGATGCCGCCGATCTGGAGCGGACATGGGCTTTGCTGGGATCCATCGAGCCCATTTCCCAAGGTAAGGGTGAGGGTGAGGGTCTGGCTCTGGACCGGGCATGGCAGCGTCTCGAGGCGGCCATGGAGGGAGACGATATCGCGACGGAGCACCCGTCCGTGAGCCTCCAGCCTGTGAGCCCCCAGCCTGTGAGCCCCCAGCCTGTGAAACCCCAGCCCGTGAGCCCCCATGTGGATCGAAGGGAAGGGCGGCCCGGGCGGGGCTCGATCAGGCGGAATTCCTGGCCTGGCCTCCTCCTGGCCGCCGCTTCGGTGGCGGCGCTGGCCCTGGGTGTGACCGCCTTCTCTTCCGTTACGGTGGAGGCCGGACCTGGGGCCCTGACGCAGGTGAGCCTCCCCGATGGCTCCTCGGCGGAACTCAACAGTGGCTCCACCCTGACCCATTCCCGGTGGGCTCTGCCGTGGGGCGGAGGGGCCCGAACCGTCCGTCTCACCGGGGAGGCCTACTTCGATATCGTAGCGGCTCCCCGGCCCTTCACGGTGGAGACCTTCAATGCCCGGGTGGTGGTGCTGGGGACCCGGTTCAATGTTCGGGCCCGGGACGAGATGGGCGGCGGGACGGACGTGGCGCTGGAGACGGGTCGGGTTCGTCTGGAGGCGCGGTCAACGGCCCTCGTCCGGGACCCCGAAGGACGAGCCGCCGTGGAACTGGAGCCGGGGCAGGGGGCGGGGATTCCCCTGGGCGCGGTAGCCCCCGGACCTCCCACCCTGGTCACGGTGGAACGGGCGACGGCCTGGCGGGCACGGGGATTCGCCGTGACGGACCGACCCCTGGACGCCATTCTCCGGGAACTGGAGCGGAGGTTCGCCGTGGAGATCCAGGTGGCCCCCGGAGTGGAACTCGGGGACACGCTCACCCTCCACTACACCGACCCCAGGGA
Organism: Gemmatimonadales bacterium; assembly: GCA_007695225.1. Lineage (GTDB taxonomy): Bacteria > Gemmatimonadota > Gemmatimonadetes > Longimicrobiales > Gaopeijiaceae > T3Sed10-66. The sequence continues at coordinate 3,749 of REED01000141.1, read as the reverse complement.
GATCCGTACCATCCTGGCAGACATTGCCACCGCACGGGGGCTTCGGTTCCGGGAAACGAGTCGGGGGTTCGAGGTCTTCTGATGTCATCTCCGTCGATCATGGGGGAAAGGAAGCGGATGGGATGGGGTCCCTCCCTCCTCCTCATCCTGACGGTGGCTGCGGGGTGGGCCCTTCCCCCGGGCATCGCTGCCCAGACGCCCGACCGCCACACGGTGATCCTCCGGGGCGTCCCCGTTACCGAGGCCCTGGCCCATGTGGCCTCGGTCACGGGGATGGATCTCCTCTTCGGGAGTGAGGTGGCTGAGGCTTCGGGGGACGAGGAGATCTTCTGCCGCCTGGAGGGGGCGACCGCTGAGGCGATCCTGGAATGCGTGGTTCGGGGAGCCGGGTTGGACTTCTATCGCCTCTCCTCGGGAACCTACGTGGTCATCGCCCGGCCCGAGGATGCCCCCGCATATGGGACCCTGGTGGGAGTGGTCACCGATGGTTGGTCCGGTCAGCCCCTTCCCAACGCCCAGGTGGAGTTCGCGGACGTTCGGCGTCCCACCCGGTCGAACCCGGCGGGGCTCTTCGCGGTACCCGCTCTCCTCCCCGGTCGTCACCAGGTGATGATCTCCGCCCCGGGCTATCGCTCCCAGGTGATGGCGGTGGACGTTCCCCCTCGGGGGGAGGCCCGGGTGACCTTCGCCCTGGAGGCCCAGCCCTTTCGGGCCCGCCCCCTGGTGGTGGATGGAATCTCGGCAGGGAGGGGAAGCCTGGTGGGAAGGGGCGGTTCCACCCTGGATCGGCAGGCGCTCCTGGATTCCGGCGAAGGGGCGGGAGGGTTCTCCCGAGCACTCCTTCGAATGCCGGGGGTCGTCCCCCGGCCGCTCTTGTCCGACGTCCTGATCCAGGGTGGCGGGGCAGGCGAGCAGCAGCTTCGCTTGGATGGCGCTCCAGTCTACAATCCACTGGCCGTGGAAGGGCTTCTGGGCACTTTCAGTCCCCTGGCCCTGGAGCGCGTCACGGTGCGGAAGGCGGGATTTCCCGCTCGCCACGGGAGTGCCATATCGGGGATCCTGGACTTCGAGCATGCCAATGGGGCCCGGGAGGGGTTCGGCAGCGAGGTGCAGATCGACCCCTTCAACCTGAACGGTCGCATTACCATTCCCCTCACCAGGGAGCAGGATCCCCAGGGAGGGCTCATGATCGCCGGCCGAAGGACCCTCTGGGGGCTGGCACCCACCACCTCCCTGGAACGGGCTCTCCGGGAGTGGAATCAGGTGGATCCCCTCCTCACCGCCGCCCTGCGGCACCAGGCCCCCGACGGTGCGGAGCCCCCGGTGAGCGAGGCCGTGGTCTATCAGGACCATGGGCACGGCTCCGAACTCCAGTCGTCGGATCTCCATGTGGCTGCCCGGATCCCTACCGGACCCGGTCGTTCCCTTCGGGCGTCGATCTACGGGGGGAGCAACGAAGTTTCGACCCGGACGCTGGCAGCGGGCCACCATGAGGGGGCGCCGGACGCGGATCGGATCATGGTGGCTCAGGACGCCTACGACTGGACGAATCTGGCCGGCCAGATCCGACATGACGCCCTCCTGGGGTCACGATCCGCCGGTGGGATCCAACTCCGGGGGAGTCGACACGTCTTCCGGAGCGGTTTCCAGATGGTCACCGATGGCGCTGACCTGATGGGCCCGGGAACGCAGGGACTTCCGGGGGCAGAGGCAACCCTCCTTGGGCGTCTTGGCACACGGCCTGCGTTCTCGGATCGTACCGGGATGACCGAGGTGGCAGGGGAACTCACCCTGGAGCGGGTGCTGGGCCCGGGCCACCAGCTGCACCTCACCCTGGAGGGCGTCCGGTCCGAAGCGACGGTGTCCCTTCAGGAGGGGCTCTTCCCGGATCTTCACACCCGGGCCGCCCACACCCGGGTCGCCCTGGCCACAGAGGACCGATGGAGTCGCGGCGGCTGGACGCTGGAGGGGGGCCTGCGAACCACCTGGCTTCCCGGGACCGACGGCCTCTGGGCCGAGCCTCGGGGGTCGGTGGAGCTTCAGGGGGAGAATCGGTCTCTGGGAGCCTATGGGGTGAGGTTCGCCGGGGGAGTCTTTCGCCAGTACGTGAATCAGTTGGAGTTGGCGAATCCGGGGCCCAGCGCCCTGGTGCCATCGGTTCGCTTCTGGCTTCCCGTGGAGGAGGGGGTGGCCCCGCCCCGAGCCGCGCACCTGGCCCTCGAGGCCACCCTGGCACCGACCCAAGAGTGGGAGGTTCGCGGTGAGGTCTACGGGAAACGAACCCGGGATCTCCCGGAGATTGACTACGCGACTCTCCTCCTGGGGGGATGGTCGGAGGAGAGGGTAGATCCCTCGTTCCTGGTAGAGTCCACTCGAGGGTCGACGGTGGGAATGGGGGTTCGGTTCCGTCGCTCCGGCGACCAGGTGCGGATTCAGGCCGGCTATGATGCCACCCGTTCCCGGCGCATCTTCCCTTCCCGATTCGGAGGGGAGGCGGTGCCGGACCCGGGGGATGCGCCGCACCGAGGCCTCATACGGGTCGAGGCTGCGCCTCGCCCGGACCTCCTCCTGCGGGCGCGGGGAACCGGTGTATGGGGACGGAGCTGGGCATTCCGACGGGCCTACTACGACCTTCTCACGGTTCACGAACCCCGTCCCGAACTGGGGGTGGGACGTCCGGGGGACCAAACCCTTCCCCCTCTCCTGGAGTTGGATCTCGGGGCCTCGTGGAGTCTACGCCGCGGGGAAACCGGGGTCGAACTCTCCGCCGATCTCCTGAACGTCCTCAACCGGCGGAACGTGCTGGACTATGGGCTTCGCCGTCGCAGCGAGGATCAGGCCGGCTACGATCTCCTTCCCCGCTTCCTTACCGGGTTCACTCCAGCGATTTCCATTCGGGCGGTCTTCTGACGTTGGCCGGCGTCATGGGCGCGACCCATTTGCGATCCGGGCCCAGACGTTGGGCGCAAGGGGTTCAGTCCTCCCGGGCACATGCCTGCATGTGCAGGTTTTGCCCAGGAATAGTTGGCCGCATGGAGATCCGGTCAACAAGCAGGTAGTCATGTTTCTCTCCTCAGGTGTTCTCTCTGCGTAGGACACGATGCCATCCCCCGACTTGGGGTGCATAGCCGGTGTCCAGGTTTTTCGCTGAGTGCCATCCCAACGTGGAGAGAAGACCGTGATCCGATTCCGAAGCCCCTGGGGGCTCGCGCCCCTGGCCCTGCTGGCCGTGATGGCCACCGCCTGCGATAGCAATGATTCCCCATCCACCCCGGAGGATCCGAACCTCTCGGAGGTGGTGGCGGACAAACCCAATCTCTCGACTCTGGCGGGACTGTTGGATGATGCCGGCCTCCTTCCCGTTCTGGAGTCCGGGGGGCCGTTCACGATCCTGGCCCCCGCCAATTCCGCCTTCCAGGCTCTTCCCTCCGAAGTCCTGAATGCCGTCCTCGCAGATGAGGAGCTGGCCGAGGCTGTCCTTCTGAACCACGTCATCGCCGGAACGGCGCTCTCGGGGTCGCTCTCTGACGGGCAGGTCCTGAACACCCTGGCCGGTGGAAGCTTGACCGTTTCCATTCAGGGCGGGACGGTCAGGATCGGAGGGGCCGTGGTCACGGAGGCGGACCTGGAGGCTTCCAACGGCGTGGTCCACGTCATCGACGCGGTTCTGGTGCCGGAGACCCCCGAGCCCGATCCGGACCTGGTGGACGTGGCCATCGAGGCCGGGTTTGGCACCTTGGTGGCGGCGG
>REED01000154.1 GCA_007695225.1 Gemmatimonadales bacterium | reverse complement strand
CGATCCCCCCCATCATGATGACCCCGATGTACGCCTCCCGGGTGAAGGTGGCGTTCGACTGAAAGCAATACGAGATCCTCGAGCAAGCGTCCCCACGATGATCAGGGCTCGCAGTCCCCTTCCTCGGCCAGGCCCGAGTCTCAGGGGTTTTGCCCCGTTCGGCTCGACCCCACGGACCAGCGAGGGATGCCTTGGGGTCTGGCACTGCGCACCCATGCACATTGAGAGGTCATGCTGCTGCTCGTCGCGGGATCAAGGCCAGTACCATCGCCACAAGACCCAAAGGTCTTGGATCTCGTCCAAGCGGGACGCGGGCCAGGAGCGTCGAACCGTCGCAATCGAGCCAGAACACAACCCCCTCGTCAGGTTTCCAGCGCACCCGATGCGGGAGCGCCACGTCATCGGAAATGCTGATCTTAAGAACCTCCGCGGCCGCGCGAAGGGCCCACCTCGGAACAGCCGCACTGACTCCCAGATCACCGCTTATCAAGGCCAGATTCGTGGGGTGGTACATCGGATCGCCGCCACAAGGGCTCCCCCAATGGACCGAGCAGTCCAGATCGTGGCATGCCCCCGACGCACAGAAGCCTTCCCAAGCCAAACCGGGTCCGGCGAATCCGCAGTTGTCCCAGTGCCTGAAAAGATAGCATTCCGGGGGTTGGCCGCAGTGGTTACAGGTCGGCTGTGCCGCCAGTGACCCCGGAAGCGCGGACGTCAACAACACCGGCATGACAGTCATGGCTGCTCTTCGCCACATCTCACTCCTCCTGAAAGGGGACCTCAAGAACCTCGATACGAGGAAAGGGCAAGTCTCCTCCATATCTGGCGACCAAGCCGGGGCCGATGATGTACCTCAACGCTCCGGCGAAACTCCAGGAACCCAAGACCTCCCAGGTCTCTGAATCCAGGACCTCGACCAACGAATCTGTACCGTAGTCGGGACCTGCCCGCATGAACCCGCCGTGCTGGCCCCCCTCCGGTGCCTCGATGAGGTCGTCTTTCCAGTTGGCCTTCGGCTGAGCGGTGATCACCCACATGCGACCCTGCGGGTCCGACCAGGTGTCCACGAGTGCGAAACCCGGATACAGGGGATGCTCGTGCCTTCCCTGGGCGTGGTCGAACGCCGGGTCCTCAGGCCATCCCGGAGGCCTCCGGACGATGGTTCGTTCGATCTCGAAGCCCTGCCGCGGATCCAGGACCAAGATCTCATAGTCATGGGAGGTCAGGAGAACCTTCCCATCCGGTGAGAGGGCCAGCTTTCGTTGCCAGACCCTGGGTTGCCCAAGGGGAACAAACGCTGTGTCACGTGCGACAGGTAAGTGCGAGCTCCACGTCCGAGTGGTGAAGTCATACCGGTGTAGCAGGTACCCGAAGTTGTCGGCGGTTCCGCCCGGACCCACCATCAGGAGAGAACCGTCGGGAAGGAAGAGCCGATCCCAGACCGAGGAACCCGCATGAGATGCATCGAGCGTCGGACCCGAGCTCCCGTCTGGCAGGAACGAGACCATCCGGAGGCCGTCGCCCACCCAGACCTTTCCCTGGGAGGGGTCCACCACCAGTCCACTGGGGAACTGGTATTCGCCCGGTCCCGAACCCCGACGTCCGAACTCCCGGTCCAGCCGCCCATTTCGGAAGAGCTGTACTGGGCCATCGGAGGTGTAGGCCGTGAAGACCAGGATTCCGTCCGGGGGTGCAGGCGCCATGGCCATGACATCCCCCTGGAAGATCATCCCTGGTCCCTCCGGCTCACCGAGGCGGTAGCGGACGATCGGCTCCGCCACCTCGGTCAAGGGGCTCGCCTCCGACCCGAGGAACACGGACCCTGGTCCCAGGTGGGTTCGGGAATCACCGCACGAAGGGATGGAAATCATGACCCCAACAACAACCGAAAGGAGGCTCAGCCTACCCACGGGACCGCCTCAAGCCTGGTCTGAGGCCGCGTATTCCCCTCGATCGTCCCGTGCCCGCCCGTCCGATCATCTTATCGCCACCCAATTCATCGCGGCTCGGACGGGAAGGATGGGGACCATATTGGCCCAGCAGTAGAATGATTCCGAAGAAGGCCGGCGCCTTCGCCTTCGCCCTTGCGGTAGGGATTCTGGGAATCATCGCACACCCCGTCTGCCCAGTGGATCAATAGCACTACCTACCTCACCTTCAAGACCTGGTCATCCGTCACCTAAGACTGGGGAACGGCTTCGAACTCACACTCAAAACTGCGCCTGGCTACTTCGGGACCACAAGCACAGAAGTGTCCGGCGGGAGGCCTGAATTGTCCGGACCCCCTGAGCGAGGTCCTAGTCGGCGAGCGATGTCCTCCAGCTCCCCCAGAAGGCGAGGGAGTTCGAGGCCGAGGTCGGCAAGGTCCGCACAAAGGAGCGACCGGGCACTCGTCTCCAGCCGACGCCGGCTCCATCCCACTCGGTCGGCCGCCTCCAGCACGGAGTATCCAGCGTCCATCAATGTGCCGGCGCGATAGAGGGCCACCAGACGAAGCACATCCGTCACGCTGGACGGGGCATGGTCCGTATTTACGGACCAGTGGTCGTGGAGGGTCGACCTTCCCATACCGAGCTCCCGGCACAGGCGCTTCACGCTCCCCATCGGCGGCCGAGAGCGAAGGATCAGAACCATGGAACGCCGGACCGCGGGATCCATCGCTTCGCAAACCTCGACCCTCCGAGCCAGTGTCGCCAACCGATCCACGTCGAGCATGGTCCCCACGACGTCCGGAAGGGACTCCAACCCTTCCTCCAACGGGTGGACTCGTTCGACGACGAGTGCCGAGAGCGAAAGAAGGTTCTCGGTCCGGTTCGAGGTGACGAGAACGCTGGGAGCGGGGCGGATCGCTTCCCGAACGGCCCGGATTCGCTGGCGGGTCTCCGGCTCCCGAATACAGGTAAATCCGAGGACCGCCCCTGCGACCCCCTCACCTCTGGGCAACTCGTCCAGCAGATCGAACTTGCCCGTCAGGGCCCCTCGCAGGTCCTGCCTGAGTGTCCCTTCCCCTGCGGCCACGAGCAACCGGGGACGATGGGACGGTGAAACCCGCCGATCCTCCAAGCCCTTCACGGGACTTACCTCCTTGCACGGGGTCGCTCTCCCCACCCTTCCCCCGTCACCTCCAGTTCCATTCTACCCCCCCTTCGGAATCCGTCACTATCTGTACTCGCCAGCCCCGCCTGGGGCTGCGATGAACACAAGAGGAGTGGAAGAGAGGACCAAGAGGAAGCAACCGAGCCCGATGGTACCGCTCCCGGGTAGGCCGACGGTTTCTGGGGACCCGCGAGTCACGAGGCCGGGAGGGGTGCTCAGGGCAGGACCCGGAAGCCCTCCAGGCGAGCGGCCAGGCCGAGGCGCTCGTCCAGGGTGAGGAACCACGACCCACGGTCGGGGCCCGCCCAGAGGATGGCTGCCCCGAGCTGAAGGGCGTCGGCCGCCTTCAGGGAGTGGACGCGAAGGAGGCGCATGGCTTCGCTCCGAACCTCCCCGGAGGGAAGGATCTCGATCCACGACTCCCGGAGATCGCCGAGGAGCCGGAGGACCGCGTCCTCCTCATCCACCGTGATGACCCCCTCCCTCCGGAGTCTGGCCGCCGCCGAGGCACACTCCACCGGGGTACCCCACCAGGCCACCATCTCCGGGTCCTGGTCCAGAACCTCCCGGATCCGGGCTGTGGACTCCTGCTCGAAGAGGAGGGGGACCAGAGCGGAGGTATCCCAGAACCTCACCAGCCTTCGGCCCGCTCTTCCAGGACCGCCTCCAGGCTCCGGGCTCCGGGGTCACGAGGACGTTCCGCCTGGTGGAAGGCGGGGTCCAGGGTGCGAGAAGGCTCCCGGATGAGCCCAGCACGGGCCAGCTCGGCCCGGCGGCCCTCCACCGCCCGGGGTCCCTCCAGGGGCACCATCCGGGCCACTGGAGTTCCCCGATCCGTGATCACCACCTCCTCTCCCGCCCGAACCCGGGAGAGGAATTCGCTGAGGCGGGCCTTGAGCTGGCCGATGGGTGCTTGCACGGTGGGCATGTTTGTATCCTGTGAGGTCAGTCAAACATGACCAAAATAGTCACTTTCGGAGCTATCCTCAATCCCTCGGCCTATTCGCTACTCCAACACGGTAGTCCAAAGGGATTGAACTGCGGATCATCTCCTTCATCACCCATCCCGGGAGAGCAGGGCGGGGGTCACCGGGAAGGGATTCCCACCCGGAGGGTAATGGATTCCCGCCTACAGAACGATTGTTCCGCGCAAGGTAGGGCCCCGCATCATGTAAGCCACGCTAAGGGAATGCCATTTGCGGGCCGCCCCACCCCGGCACGGTCCCTGCTAGCAAACGAGGGGTGGACGGCCCCGAACCTGCACCGGGAAACGTGGATGCACCGAGCTTGAGACACGTGCGTGCACAAGGGGTCGCCGCGACCCCGAGCCAGGAGGCCACCCTTGAGCGACAGCTCCGACCCGACTGCGGCATCCCATCGTTCCCATCCCGTGCGGGACATCCCGCTCCCCTCCCTCCGACTCCACGCACTTTCCCTGGCCGCGGCCCTCGGTCTCACCGGGATTCCGGGATGCGACCTCCCCACCGAGGCCCCGGTCTGGGATACGCGCTGGGTCGTCCCGGCCGAGCGAACGAGCATCGCCGTGGACGAGTTCCTCCCGGACGGGATCGACGTGACCGAGGGCGGGGAGAGCTTCCGCGTAGCCCCCCGGGGAACTGGGATCCACCGGACCCTGGATGGACTGTGCCCGTCCTGTGCGCCCCTCGATGGGATCGTGGCGCCGAAACCCGCGTTCTCGGGGCAAGGATCCGCCGCCCTCTCCCTTCCCGAGGAGATCGTGGCCCTGGAGCTGCGCTCGGGCACGGCCCGGGTCCGGGTGGTCCATTCCTTCGAGTTCGATCCCCTGCGCCCCGGGGGAGGCGCGACCGGCTCCCTGCGCGTCCAGCTTCGGGACGGCGCAACGGGACGCGTGCTGGGTGCGGAATCGGTGAGCGGGGCGGATCGGGCCTTCGGGCCCGGGTCGGCAGGGGCGCTGGACCTCGAAGTCGACCTGGAGCCGGGCCCGGTGGGTCCAGAGCTCGAGGTGGCTTTCCGGCTGGACTCCCCCGCCGGCACCCCTGTCCGCCTTCGGATGGCCCAGGGATTGACGGTGGAGGCGGAGGTGGGACCCCTCCTGGTCGACGAGGCGGAGCTCCGGGTCTCCGGGCGGGAGGTGGTGCTGGAGGAGGTGAATCTGGATGTGGCCGACGTGGACCCACGGGTTACCGAGCGGATCGAGCAAGGCGCCATTGAACTGGAGGTCACAAATCCCTTCGGGGTCAGCCTCTCCGGAACCCTCCGGGTGGAGGGAGCGTCGTCGGAGGTCGTGGAGGGATCGTTCCAGATCACCCCCGACCCCGAGACGCGGGTCTCCATCCCACTCACTGGAAACCAGTTCAGGGCCTTCATCGGTCGATCCGGGATCGTGATCTCGGGGAGTGCCGTCGTGGATGACGACTCTCCCACCGCCCTGCTCCGACCCGGGCAGAGGGTCGAGCTCCGACCTCTCCTCGATCTGACCCTCCGCACCGGGGGAGGTGGATCATGAGCGGGCGTCCGGCAGACCACCCGTCATTGCTGGCCTTGGTCACCCTGGCCATGGGACTCGCCCCCTCCCAGCTCTTCGCCCAGTTCGGGCCCGTGGACCCAGGCCAGATGGGGACGGCCTTCACCTCCGGGGCCTTCGCCCGGGGATGGGAAGCGGTGGGCGTGAACCCCGCTGCGCTCGGCCTCCCCCATCGCCCCCGGGGCTCGGTGGCCATCCCCACCTTCGCCCTCCGACAGACCCTGCGTCCCGTTGGGTTCAGGGATGTGACGGCCTTCCAGGGGACCCCGATCCCCCGGGCGGAGCGGGAGGCCTGGATCCGCCACATCGATTCGGCGGGAGGGCAGGAAGGGAGCGGATCCGCCCAGGTGGCGGGGCTGTCCGGGAGCTGGGGAACGGTGGGCTTTCAACATGTCACTACTGCCTGGGCCGATGCCCGACTCAACCCCGCCGCCGCCGAGCTCCTCCTCTTCGGGAATGCCGGGCGTACGGGGGAACCCGGTGACTTCGCGCTGGAGGGGTCACGACTCGACCTGGGCGCCTTCTCCACCTTCTCGGTGGCCGCGGCCCTTCCCCTCGTCTCCGAAGGGGAAGGCTCCCGGGGCCTGGCCCTGGGTGTGGGGCTCCGGTTTCTGGTCGCCCACGGGCTGGTGATGGCTCGGGACCTGGGGAGTCTGGTGGGGGCCGATCCCGTCGCCGTAGAGCTCAACTTCCCCCTGGTGACCCCCGCCGGGCGGTCCATGGGGTGGGACCGCGGTCGCGGGGTGGGACTCGACCTCGGGAGCGCGTGGAGCGCCGGTCCCTGGACGGGGTTCCTGACGGTCCAGGACGCGGTGAACACCTTCGGATGGGACCTGGCGCAGATGGAGTTCCGCCCCGGGACGGCGGCGTTCGAGGAGGGGAGGGGGAGCTCGGACTTCGAGCCGCGCCCCCTGGAAGAGGCCCCGGATGCCCTGCTGTCCGAGGTGGAGGATCTCTCCTTCCGCCCTGCCCTCGTGGTGGGAGCTGGATACTCCGGAACTGGGGATCTCCGGGTCTCGGCCCAGCTCAGGCGGAAGGGGGCGGGAGGGATCCGCCCCGGGCCCAGGACCCAGGCCGGCGTCGGGGCCGAGTGGGGGCGATGGTCCGCCGTGCCCCTGCGGGTGGGGGTCGCCTATGTCTCCGATGGCGTGCGGGTGGGAGGCGGGGCGGGCCTGGTCTTCCGCTCCATGGCCCTCTCCGCCGCCCTCCTCCACGAGAGCGGTCCCAGGGGAAGCGGACACCACCTTTCCCTCGGATTATCCGGAGCCTGGTTCTGACCTCAGGTCCCGCTTGTCCCCGCTATGAGCTCTGACTTCGCCCGTGCGTGAGGGGGAAGTCTGAACACCATGGCAGGCCCCCCCGGCGGGCTTCCTCCCCTTCGTCCCATGTCACTCACGAGCCCGGACCTCCAACCATCCCTCCATTCGATGCACCGACGGGCAGTCGTCCCAGGTCGGGATCGGGAATCGATAGAGCCAGATATTCGACTCCAAACCCTCCGCCAATCTCCGATCGAGGCCGAAAAGGGCATCCTCATAAAGGTCAAAGACAGGACGGAATTCCGCACCGATGGGTAGGCCGAGATCCACGCATGCCGTGTCCCGATCGGGGAAGAGCACGGTCAGGAAGGCAGTGGAGTTGAGCTCGATGCGGGGAGGCGCCCCCTCGTATTCGGAGTCAATGTGGACCATCACGATCCGTCCATCCGTGAGACGCCACATTCCCACGTTCGCCGAGGCCCAGTCAAACGGAAACCCCTCGCCGAACTCGTCCGGTACGTCGAACCGTCGCCATAGATCGGCTGGTTGACCCTTTCGGAATCGTTCTGGAACCCGACCCCAGCGCCGTTGTTCGCCGGACCGCAGATCGACGATCTCAAGCTCCGGCATGCCCGTGAAGCCCAGAATGGCGGTGGTGCTGTCCAGCGCGGCCAAATAGATCCGCGAGAAGAAGACGGCGAAGCCCCCGTACCCGGACTCCAAGGACCTGCGATAGGGCTCTGGAAGCCGGCCCACGTGCGTCCAGGTGTCCGAGTCGAGGTCGAACGCCGCGAGCGGTGACTGATGCTCCATCGACATGAGCGGAAACAACAGGTCCCCTCCCACCCAACTCCCGAGTTCGAGGGGTTTCGAGTGGCCCACCATCCCCATGGTGTGGCGGGTCCTGTGCACGAGCGAACCATCGTCGACATCGAACCACTTCACATCGAACGTTCTCGCATCGGTGATGCCGATGAGATCCACCTCCGGGGCGATCCGCGACAAGCCACGGAACACGTGGCCCGCACCCTCGAACTCGTGCGGCCCCGGTCCGGGAGTTCCGATCCGGCCCTGGTACTCCCCGGAAGAACCGAAGCGGAGGACGGTGTTGGCTGTGAAGTCAACCACCCACACCCGGTAACCGTCGCCTTCGGACTCGTCCGACTCCACAAGCAGGCTCCGCGGGAGGGCGATGAACACTTGTTCATCCTCGGCAAGCCGAAGGGAGTCGTACGCCACCGGGAAGGATCCGTCCGCCTCAACCACCCCCCCGGCCATGCGGTTCCCCCTGCCATCCGGCTCGCCGCAGGAGGAGAAGACCATCGTCAAGATGACGAGGGGAACCGCACGGAGGGGGGTCATGAGGAGCGGGTTGTCCAGGGATCCGGTGTGTCGATCATTCCCAGATTATGCAGGAACAGCCGGGTTGCGTACCCGAACTGCAGGGCCACATACATGTGGGATTACCCTCTTCCCAGTACCATATCTGGCTTCCCGCGCTTGCCTTCGTTGCCGACAATGCCAGGCCCGAGGCCGCGATCCCTGCCAAGACGACCGCGTAGACAAGGTAGCGAATTCTCTCAGTCATTTTCATGCCAGTTCTCCTGTCTGTTCAGGAATCCCCTGCGGTCACCCCAACCGAAGGCACGTCGTGCCCCTTGAGCTCTGCGATGCGGCGGTAGGCCACGTCACGATTCATTCGGACGTCGATAACGGGGTGCTCACCGGCGCGCATGAGGATCTGTAGAGGCAGCAGTTCTGAAGTCCATCGCTTCCTCAGGATCTTGTCGGGCAGAATTCCGGCGATGGCCAACCCGCGCAGTTCAACGCCCGTCGGTTCGTGCGTCATCACGAAGATTGTGCGCCCTTCCTGCGTGCGCTTCCAATTCAACCAAGCGTCCATTCCCGAAAAGCATTCGAGCCAGTTCGCAGGGTCGAACACAATGACGGAAACCGTACCCGTCGTCGGTGCGAAATCCTCAATCCGTGTTCCGTCCATCAACTCCATGGATAGGATTTCATCGGGGTGCGGTTCAGCACACCCCTAAGCCAAGATGGCCAGCGACCCGTATACACCCATCCTCATTCTTCGCCGGAGCATCGCAACGCCCTTTAATTTCCACAACGGAATTCAATAACACCGAGGAATGGCGCCTACCCACCACCTTAATCCCTGTTACTGATGAACCACAAGCACGAAAGTGTCCGGGAGAAGGTCGGATCCGTCCGGGCGCCCTCAGCCGCGACCCGATCGGTCCGCGAACTCCTCCAGCCCCGCAACAAGGCGAGGGAGGTCGCGGGCGAGGTTGGTAGGGTGCGTCCCAAGGAGAGACCGAGCGTTCGTCTCCAGCCGACGCCGACTCCATCCCACCCGGGCAGCTGCCTCCTCCGCGGAGCACCCAACGTTGATGAGTGTGCCCGCTCGGTAGAGGACCACCCGACGAAGTACATCCGCCGGTCCGCACGGGACATGGCCCGCACCTCGGGGCCAATGGTCATGGAGCGTCGCTCTTCCGATCCCCAGTTCGCGGTACAGCCGCTTCACACTCCCGATGGGTGGCCGGGAACGGAGGACAAGAACCATGGCCAGCCGGACCACCGGATCGATGGCCTCACAAGCCTCGACCCTCCGAGCCAAAGTCTCCAACGGATCCACATCGAGCATGGCCGCAACGACTCTCGGAAGGGACTCCATCCCCCCTTCCACCGGATGGACCCGCTCGACCAGGACTTCCGAGAGCGAAAGGAGGTTCGGGGTCTGGTTCGAGGTCACAAGGAGGCAAGGGGCAGGGCGGATCGCTTCCCTCACGACCCGGATGCGCCACCGGGTTTCCGGCGCCCCAATGCTCGGGAAACCAAGGACCGCCCCTGCGACCCCCCTACGTGGGGGGACTTCGGACAGCAAATCGAACCTCTGTCTCAGAGCCCCATTCAGATCCCGTTTGAGCGGCCCCCGCTCAGCCACCAGTAGCAACCGAGGGCGAGGGGATGGTGGGATGCTGTGCTTCTCCAGGCCAGTCACGGAAGGGCCCTCCTTCTAACGGAACCCGCTCCCCCACCCACTCCACTTCCTCCA
>REED01000204.1 GCA_007695225.1 Gemmatimonadales bacterium | reverse complement strand
TCGTTGGGCCGCTTCACCGATGCTACCGCATCGCTTTCAGCGACCCGCCTCGACCCGGGCACCCACGCGCAAAGCGCGTGGGTCGCGCAAGACCCCTTCCCGGCGGCCCCTCTACTTCTTCAACGGCCTTCTTAGGGGCACAGGAACCCGGACCGGCGCCCGAAGGAAGATGGGTCGGCCGGGGAAACGGGGGAAGGCAGGGGGGGCGAAGAAGGTGGGGCGGGGGGGACGGGGGCGCTGGGAGGAGGGGTCGGCCCTCATCCCAGGGCATCAAGGGTTTCCTGGAATTCCTCGGCCATGGTGGGGTGCCCATGGCGAAGGGAGGCTGCGATCCCGGTCTGAAGGGCCTCCCGGGCCTCCTCCTCCCGATCCAGTTCCAGCAGGGCGTCGGCCAGGCGGCCCCAGGCGTTCCCCTCGTCATCGGTGGTGGCCAAGTACTGCCGGAGGCTCTCCACGCCGTCCTCCAACTGGCCGGAATTGAGCTGCTCGACGGCCAGCCCGAAGAGGAGTCGGGGATCCCCGGGGCGCTTCTCCAGAAGGATCCGGAGGGCGTCCACCCGAGAGGCACTCATCCGGCCCGCCCCAGGTCGCCGACCCAGCCCGTCAATCCGCTCAGATCCATCAATCGACTCAGATCCATCAATCGGGAAAGTGAAAGGTCTCAGCACTCTCTACATCCACCGGGCGCCCCGTCATTACTTCCACCAAGGCCCTCATTTCGGCTCCAAGTTCCTGGAGGCGAGAGAGGACGCAGAGGGCGTGGGCGAACTCGAAGTAGGCCGCCACCGCCTCCTCCGCTGCCGGGTGGGTGGCCGCCACATTCACCTCCATGGTCTCACGGAGGTGCTCCACGATGGAATCCACCGCCAGTTCGGCCACCTGTTGCTCCGCCAACGTGGTGAAGGAGAGGTCTCCGGTGAGGAGGGGGAGGATAGCCTCCACCGCTTCCCTGGCCTCGGTGGGTGCTGCCACCGCGGAATAGGATTCAGTGAAACTCTCGCCGAGAAGCGCACGCGCCCCGTGGGAGAGCGCGGTAACTTCTTCGTAGTTGCAAGCCAGGATCATGGGACCCTCCTTGGACGTTGCCCGAGGGGTGCCTCCGACCCCGACGGGGGAATCCCGCCGGTCCCGGGCCAGAGACCCTTCTCGTCCGTCCGTGTATATGTACCTATTCCGTGCCGGAAAGGTTTCTGCAAGTGCTGCGGTGAAACCATGTCCCCGGGGGAGCCGGCGGAATATCGGCCCATTCACATGGGGGAGTGTGGGTCGTCACCAACTCTCTGCCCTGACCGGAGCACCGACGCGAAGGGTGCCACCCCGTTCCACCACCCCGTTCTCTCCGAAGAACACCTTGCCCTCGCGCTGGCGGTAGTCCGCCAAGGCCCGCAGCGGCTCCGGTCCGGCGAAGCGCCCGGTGGCCGGATCCACGGTGGTCACTGCGCACCGGGCACAGGGCTTTACCAGGCGGATCTCCACATCTCCGGACCGGAGCCTGCGCCACCCATCCTCTGCATGTGCACCAGGCACGCCCCCCACCACCAGATTGGGGCGGAAACGGGTCATGGGGATGGGGGTCAGGGACGGCGGCAGCCGTCGGTTCAACTCCTCGAGCGAGGCGGTGGTGGCCACCAGGACCGGGAATCCATCGGCAAAGGAGACCAGGTGCCCGGCGGCATACTCCGGATCCACCGGGCGACGGGCCTGATCGGGAAGGAAGACCGCTCGACAGGGGGTCTCCAGGACGTCGGAGAACCAGCGGTCCGCCTCGGGATCCGGGGCGATGGCCCCCACCCGGTCCTCCCAGATCTCCACCTCCGCCGCTTCTCCGCCCTCCGGGTGCAGGGGGAGATGGAGCGTGGCCCGTCCAGGCGCATCCATCTGCAGGAGACCGTCCTGTATCCCAGGCTGAAGGAGAGCCATCCCTGGGAACTGCCGCTGTGAGAGAAAGCGCCCTTCGCGTCCTACCAGCATCCACCGCCGGTCCGCCTCCAGCCCCAGGGCGCCGATCCGCCACTCCCGGACCGAAATCCCGGCGGCTCCCTTTAGAGGATAGAGGTGGAGGGCCGCGATGTGCATCGACTCCTCCTCCTCCGGCTTCCGTTCGTCCGGCACCCTCAGGCCTCGGCGGGCCCCCCGGGCGCGAAGACGATGGGAACGCCTTCGGGACCGGTGCTCCCCAGGGGCCCCCCGCGCCCGGCGCTCCGGCCCTCTACCCCCTCCAGGAGGAGGGGCACCGGAGCAGCCAGATCGTCATTGATTCGGATCTCGAAGCGGTAGGCTCCGGGGCGAGGAAAGACCACCCCATCCAGATTGAGAACCTGGGCGATGCGGGTGTGCTCCCCAGTGCTGGGGCCGGGCCCCACACGGACCTCGCCGTCCAGGCGAAGGACGTCCTGTCCATCGGCGCCCCGGAGACGGATTTCCACCTTGTGTTCTCCTTCGTCCTCGGACCGAGCCGCCAGGCGCATCACCAGCGCGATGCGACCGTGGCGGGCCGGGAACTCCGGGGCCCGGATCCGGTCGAAGACACCCAGCACGCTGAGCTTTCCCGTGGCGTCCACCACGGCTGCATCGGCGAGGAATGCGAAGTCCAATTCCATTTTACTTCCTCTCATTCGTCGTGATCGGGGTCGATGTCTCCCGGGTCCTCTCCCTCCCGCCCAAGGAGGACGGGCCCCAGGACCAGCCCTGCCACCAGGTCATAGAGGGCATGGGCAGCCATGGCGGGATACAAACTTCCGGTGAAGGCCACGGGGAGAGCCAGAAGGATCCCCATCGCCGTGGTCCGGAGGACCCCTGCCGGACCCTGATAGGCGTGGAGGACCCCGAAGCTCACGGACGAGACCCCCAATGCCACCCACAGATCCATCCCGACCGCCACCAGCACGGCGGGCACGTATCCGCGGTAAACCATCTCCTCGCCCCACCCCGCCGCCAGGGAAAGCCCGGCAAAGGTGGCTCGCTCCTCGGAGGTCCGGGGAAGGAGGTCGGCCATGAAGGGAGGCGGACCCCCGGAGAGCCAACGCTCAAGGGGCCGAAAGGCCAACGCAAGGGCCAGTCCCCCCACAACCAACCCCATGGTCCAGAGGAGGAAGGGTCCCACCCCCGGCATCACCAATCCCAGCGCCGAGAGCCCCACCCCCCAGTTCCCGAAAAGGAGGGCCAGGGCGCCCAGGATGAGGATCGTGATCCCCGACCCCAGGTACACCGCCATCCGCTCCAGCTCCTCCTTCCCGAGGAGGGGCACCTGGGCCAGGGCCAGGGCGGGGAGGAGGATCAGGAAGGTGGGAAGGGCCAGGGTATCCAGAAGACCCAGCTCCAACCCAACACCCACCCCCACGATCCCCGCCACGGTGAGTCCCAGCCCCCATCGGACGCGACGACCGATGGTGGCGGCCTCCTCCGCCGTGAGCCGAGGAGGACCGGGATCGCCTTCCATCACCGTGGACGCTCCCCAGGGGTCCGGTAGGCTTCGGCCAAATCCCGACCCAGCCTCTCCACGCGATCCAGGAGATCATCCAGGTCCTTTCGAGTGGTGTGGGGGTTCAGGACGCAGACTCGGAGAGCGAATCGGTTGTTGAGGCGGGTGGAGGAGGTCATGGCTGTTCCCTCCTCTCTCAGCCTGCCCTGGATCCCCCGGTTCAGGGCCTCCAGTGGGCCTTCGTCCTCCCACCCCCGGGGGCGGAACCGATAGGTGACGATCCCCAGGGATGCAGGAGAAAGGAGCTCCAACTCCCGGCTTGCCCGTACCCGTGCCTCTACCTCCTCGGCCCGGTCGATCCCATGGGCCACCGCGGTCCGGAAGGCGTTCAGCCCGAAGGACCGGACCGACATCCAGATCTTGAGCGCACGGAAACTACGGGAGAGCTGGACACCCCGATCACCAAAATTCACCTGCTCCGCTCCGAGCTGTGTGTCCTGGAGGTATTCCGGGGTGACCCGGAAGGCCCGATCCAGCTCTCCTGGGTCACGAACCAGGAGGCACCCGCATTCGAAGGTCTGAAAGAGCCACTTGTGGGGATCCAGGGTCACCGAATCCGCCTGACCGATCCCGTCCAGGGCCCGGGCCCCCTTTTCGCACAGGACGCCGAATCCACCGAAGGCGCCGTCCACATGCAGGCGGAGACCCAATTCCCGAGTCAGGGAGGCCAGTGCGGCCAGAGGATCCACCGACCCGGTGTTGGTGGTCCCTCCATTGGCGCAGACCAGGATCGGAACGGCACCCTCGGCCCGATCACGCTCCACGGCCGTCCGCACCCTGCTCGGATCCAGGCGAAGGTCTGGTCCCGTGGGTAGGATCCGGATCCCCTCCCGGGGGATCCCTGCGATGCGACAGGCCCGAAGAAGGGAGGAATGGCCCTGGTCGGAGAGGTAGACCACGGGGCGGGAGGGATTTCCCGCCGCCTCTCGTGCCACCGCCACCGCCACAAGATTCGCGGCGGAGCCTCCGCTTGTGAGAAGGCCTCCGGCACCCGACGGCATGCCGAGCCACTGCCGGAACCACTCCAGCACCATGAGCTCCACCCGGCTCGGGCCCGCCGAACCCAGCCATGTTCCCTGGAAGACGTTGAACCCCGAAGCGAGGAAATCCCCAAGGACGGAGGGCCATGTCGGCGCGGAGGGGATGAAGGCCAGAAACCGGGGATGGTCCACCCGGGCCGCCAGCGGGAGCACGTCCCGGATCGCCTCTTCCAGAACGGCCGCGGCTCCCTCGCCCTCCTCGGGCGCTGGGCCCTCTCCCCCGAACCGGTCCCGGAGATCCTGATATGGGGCTCCGCGCCAGGGCACATCGTCCCGGAGCCCGGCCCACCTTTCCACCAGCGCGTCCACCGCCTGGTACCCAAGGGCGCGCATGGCTTCGGGGTCCAGGTCCAGGCCAGGCGGATGCGAGGGAAGGTCGCCTGATTCGGACGTGTTCGGTTCCGGCGGGAAGGGAGGCGTCATAAAGGAGGCGTCATGCGGTACGGGGCGGACATCCGTTGACGGCGTCTCCGGCTTTCTCTAAGGTGATCAGGCTTGGCCGGTCCCCGGCCGATCTCAACTTCCCCAGGGACGCATCAGGGTACCCAATATGGCAGGCAAGGGACAGACTCGGTTCCAGGTCATCGACGCCTTTGATCATCCCCATGGGGGACGCATCCTCCGGCTCCGTCTTGACGCGGGTGACGCCCCGGGTGTCCGGGATCTGAGGGGTCGATCCCTCACGCTGACAGGTCCCCGGGGCGAAGAGAGGACGGCACGGGTCGCAGGGTTCCCAGTCTCCGGGGGGAAGGTCTCCGACTCCCGGATCCGGGACACGGGCCGGGTAGATGTGCTGGTCGAGGGGTCCAACGGGGATCTGGACGCAGTCGATCTGAGCTGGACGGTGGGCCTCTCCCGGGGTTGAGGGGTCCTTCAGCCCGTCCCTCCCTCACCGTCCCCGACCTCCGGGGTCGGGTCCCCCTCGTCGACGGAATCGACGAAACGCGGGCCCTCCGACTCAAACACCCGCAGGAACCAGTCCCGGAAGGCCTCCTCTCGCTCCGGCTTTTCCTGGAAGTGCGCCGCCCGTTCCTCAGCGAATCGTTGCGGCTGGCTCAGGAGCACGAACTCCTCCAGGAAGCCGCTCTCCTTGGCGTACATGATCTCGTCCAGGGGCCCGTGGGCCTGGGTGTCGAAGACCGAGCGCCCCAGGAGCCAAAGATCCGAGACCCTTTCCAGCATGGCCACCTCCAGCTGGAGCCCCTCCAGTTCCTCCGACTCCGGAAGCCAGCGCTCCAGCTCCTCCCTCACCTCCATGAGGCGGAGATGGCCGTAGATCAGGAAGGGGGTCTCCGCGTCCTGGGCCGCCACCTGGAGCGCCAGCTGGGCGGTATCCCCGGCAATTCGGAGACGAGACCAGGGGTACATGGGCTCCGGCTCGCGGAGGAGCCGGATCAGGAAGGAGGGGTTCCGCTCGATGTCCTCGAGTTGCGGCCGCAACCAGGCCTCCACCTCCGCCATGGCTTCCGGGTCCGCCTGGATCCGTTCCCCGGTGAAATTCACCACCGACCGGGGCTGGAGGGTCACCGCTCCGCCCCCACATCCCGCCATCAGGGTGGCCAGAACGAGCGCCGCAATCCATCCCGACCCGCGGGCCGCCACCACACCGCTTCTCATCATTGGTCTGTCCGCTTCCTGGCCGTGGTGGAGAACCCGCCGCCCCGCCGTTCGGGTCGAGGCCACGATCCCCTTGCCCGTACGGCTCTCTTATGGAGTATTAGGTGCTTCAACCCTTCGGAGGGTTCCCCACGATGGGGAGTCTCGCCGCCCAAGGATACCCCCGGGTGAGCCGCAGAGGTTCTCGGATGAATCGATACGCGCGCATTCCTCCCCCCGCCGCTGCCGGGATTCCCGCGCCCTCCCTCTCCATGACTCCCAAGGCCCTGGGCGAACACCTGGCCCACCTGGTATGGGAGAGCTTTTCCGATTTCCTCACAGACGAGGAACCCCGGGAACTCATGTCCGACATGGGTTTGGCGCAGGAGGAGGGGCTCCCGGACGAGCGAGTGGCCGGGGAGCTTCTCATCTTCCACCTCTGGTCCCACACGCGAGCCGTTCAGTTGGCCTTCGTGGGGACCCCTGCCGAGGCACGGCTCAGGGAGACGCTGGACGCACTCCACCAGGCCTTCTTCCAGGACATGGTGGAGAATGGGACCCCGGAGGCGCACCTGCCGGTCTTCGAACAGCGGGTAAGCTCCAGGTACTCCGAGTACTACGCCGCCGCCGAGGACTCCGACGCCCGGGTGGGGCAAGCGGTGCTGGCGCACCTGGCCCCCCGCATCGAGACCTCGAGAGAACAGGGAACCATGGCCCTGGCCCTCACCGAGCGGGCCATCGAACTGACAAATCCCCTTCGGGACTTTCTCAGGGACGTGGAGTTCGTGGAGAGCTGATCTCCCGGCCCCATTTCATCTGCTCGAAGGGACTCCGGCAGGATCGGCACCAGTAGGTCGTGACGGAGGCGTGACTCCCGAACAGGGAGTGAAGCTCCGTCTCGTCGCCCTCGCAGAAGGGACACCGGGGCTGCTCCGGAAGGTCACCGGGCAGCGAGGACGGGTCGGATGGCTTGAACGGCTCGCCCATGTCGTCCTACTCCACGAAGAGAGCGCGATTGCGATCCCCTCTCGCCCGCTCCACAACGTCCTCCGCGAGTTGGCCCGCACCCCGCCCCCGGACGCTATCCCAATCCCCCGCTGCCGCGGATGCCTCGGGAACCTCCATCTCCAGGAGCCGGCACAGGGGCTCGATTCGGTCCCGGATGCGCTTCCGAAGCTGCTCCGCCGGCAGGGTGAGTCCGGAATCGGAGAGGGTCCGATGCGACTCGTCGCCCGAGGCCACCGCCCGGATCGCCGATGGGGCCATGGCCCCCACTGCCGTCCGGAGGCGCTCCTGGGCCTCGGGGCTTCCCCCTGCCAGCCGGCGGAACCAGGCATCTCCCAGGGATTGGTGGAACTCCTCTTCCCCCAACATCTTCCCGATCCGACCGTCCACTGACTCGTAGCCCCCTTCCAGCAGGCCTTCCAGCGCAACGGTGAGGGCACCATCCACCACGACGACGCCTGCGATGAAGGCCGCCCAGTCCTCAAAGGGGGCATCCAGGGCCTCTACCGAAGCGTATTCGGCAGCGGAGCGATCGTGCTCCAACGTCGTCGGATCCACGCCGAAGTCCTTCAGCGTGGCATAGAGGAGACGAGCATGCCCCCACTCATCCTGGGCCATCGAAGAGGCCGCGATCCCTGCCTCGAGAGAGGGGGCGCCCAGGAGCCAGTCCGAGTAACGAATTCCAAGGACGCGCTTGGAGTCGGCCAGGGAGACGAGGAGCCGGCGGAAGGCGGCGATCAGCTCTTCGGAGGCGCCGGGAAGTCCTGCCTGGAAGCCGCTCATCGACGACCTCCCATCTGGGCCTTGGACCGCCCGCTCAGGCTGAAGGGTCCGTCATCTCGATTCACGGGAAGGATGGCGGCGCGGGGGACGATACACATTTCGAACCAGTTCTCCTCGTCGTATGTCTTCCAGGCGTAGACCCGGGCCAGGGCGTCATCCGGGGCCTCCAGGTACCCGATGTGGGAGAGCGCATCCCCGCGACTCTTCCGGGCGAAAACATCGTAGATCTTCTCTTCCATGATCAGGCTCCTACCCCGAGTGCTCGTAACTGGCGACGGCCCTGTTCACTGATCCGGCTCCGGGTCCACGGTGGATCCCACACCTCCAGGATCTTGACCTCGTGGATCCAAGTCTCCTGCATCAGCCGATCGTCGATGTCCTCCCGAATGAATTCCATGCACGGGCAGGCGGTGGCGGTAAAGGTGAGGTCCACCTCGGCCCGACCCTCTGTCACCCGGACGCCGTAGATGAGCCCCAGGTCCACCAGGGAGATGGGAAGCTCAGGGTCCAGGACCTCTGTCAGGAGCTCCCAAGTGGCGGCCTCCGGGTCCTCCGGCGCATGTGCCAGCGGGGATGACCACTGATCCCGACCCCCGGAGGCGTGCGAGGTCACATGGCGAGGAAGAGCATCTTCAGGGCGGGGAGCCGTGGGGAGGCGGGTCGCCTCCCGGGGAGCAGCGGTCCCGTTTTCGGGGCCTCCCCCCCGCTTCGGCTGAACCACCGGTAGCCGACGTCGGGAAGCCGTCAGTTCAGCCATGTGGCCACCTGGCTGCGGGACCGACGGATGGATTCCACGAACTCCTCGTTCATGGGCCCCCTGCCCTTCCAGCGCTCGAACACCTCATCCCAGGAGATCTCTCCCTCGTCGAAGAGCCAGTGCTTGGCTGCGGCGTCGTAGCGGCAGGGGAAGGGATAATCCAGTTCGTATCGCTGGTTGGCCTCGTCGAAGTGGGCCGGCACCGAGATCCCGATGGACTCGCACAGTGGGACCGTGGAGGCCATCCAGGTCTGACGGAGCTGGTCGTTGGTCATACCCTTCAGGCGATAGTCCAGCTGCCCGGAGTGCCGCTTCAGCTCGTCGGGGAGCCCGAACCACTCGATGGTCATTGGGAACATCCAATCCACCGCTCGCTGAAGCATCTCCTTCGCCTCTCCTCCGGCCTTGGAGAGGCGGCGCATCCACACCTCGCCGTGGCGGAGGTGGAAGGTTTCTTCCATGTCGATCTTCACCAGGGCCCGCTTCAGCGGTCCGTAGGAGGTGTTCCGGTAGACGTCGGAGAGGAGGGTAATCCCGGCCCGGTCGTAGAAGCCGTTGGCTACCACCAGTTCTGCCCAGTTGTCCAGCGGCTGGTCGAAGCCGTAGGGGTGCTTGAACTCGTGGGGTGCCCGATCGTAGACCAGCTTCTCTCGGGAGACCCCCAGGTCCTCCAGGAGGCGGTAGGCGATATTGGCGTGGGCCAACTCGTCCTGAATGATGGCGTGAGCCGAGACCTGGGTATTGGTGGAGGGTGCATGGCGGGCCGCCATCCAGTAGGCCGGCGCCGAGATGAGCTCGGTATCGGCCTGGACGGTGAGTTGGACGATGAGGGATTTTCGGTACCCCTCGGTCATCTCCTCCACCGATTCGATGATATAGCCGTCCTGGACTTTTGCCTTGATCTCGTCTTCGGTGAAGGCCATCTCGACTCTCCCTGTGCGTTGAAACGATGCTGAAAGATCTGGGGGTCCCCTGGACATTCTATGACCGCAGGAGTGTGTTGGCGAAGGCGGCACGTGACCAGCCGTACCCTGCCGCCCCAACGGGGCTGCCCCAGCGGGTTCCTCGATTCCTCTGCCCCGGTGACTCGTTCGAACGCTCGTTCGAACCTAAAGGTACCACTCCTCCGCCCGGGGTGTCAAAACCCTGCCGTCCCAACCTGCAGGGTGAAAGGGGTTGGGGCCCCTGTACTTCTTCAACGGCCTTCTACAAGGTCGTTGAAGAAGTACAGGGACCACCGAGAAGGGGTCTTGCGGTCCTGGGCAAGGCGGGTCGCTGAAAGCGATGCGGTAGCATCGGTGAAGCGGCCCAACGAAGATC
>REED01000097.1 GCA_007695225.1 Gemmatimonadales bacterium | reverse complement strand
GATGGGGAAGGCCACCTCTACCTTTCCATAGGGGACCGGGGGGAGGGCGACCGGGCGGGCGATCCCTCGGACCACGCGGGCACCACCCTTCGGCTCCTGGAAGACGGAGGGATTCCCAGGGACAATCCCTTCCTGGGGGAATCGGACATCCAACCCCAGGTCTTCTCCTACGGCCACCGGAACGCCCAGGGGATGGACATCCACCCCGAGACCGGCGCGATCTGGCAGCACGAGCACGGTCCCCGGGGTGGGGACGAACTCCACCTCCTTCGTCCAGGAGGGAACTACGGATGGCCCGATTCCAGCTTCGGGAATCACTACAACCTGCTGCGGATTCCCGATCCCGACCCCCGTGGAGAGAGCGAGCTCCCTCTCCTCCACTGGACCCCATCCATCGCGCCCTCGGGAATGACCTTCTACACCGGCGACGCCTTCCCCCAGTGGAGGGGCGACCTCTTCGTGGGCGCACTGGCCGGGCGACATCTGCAGCGGATCCGGTTCGAGGGGCTCACCCCGGTGGGCTGGGAACGACTCCTGGAGGACCGGGGTCAACGCATCCGGGATGTGCGCACCGGCCCGGACGGCTTTCTCTACCTGCTGGTGGACGCGGGGGATGGGGAACTCCTTCGCCTGGAACCGGAGGATGCCCCGCCGGGGGACGCCCCTCCAGGTCGCACCCCCTGAGAAGGCCGCACCCCCTGACCCGTTCGCGCCCCGAAGGCCCGTGAGATTCTGCCAACCACCCCCACACCCTCCACCAGCCACCAGGCCATGGCCCCTTCCTCCCATGACAGATCGCTGGGAGATGCGCCTCCCGGTTCATCCCGGGACGCATCCCCCGGCCCAGTGTCGGAGCCGGGTCCCGACCCGGCCCCGGATCCGGGGCCGGGTTCGCGCCCGGTTCCGCCCCCGACTTCGCACCCAGATCCGCCCCCAGACCCACCCCTGGGCATCGTCGGAGGGAGCGCCTTTCTGGATCGATGGGAATCGGAGTCGGAGGACGAGATCTCGCCGGCCCTCGCGTCCTCACCCCGGGCGTTCACGACCTCTCGGGGACGGGTGTCCATGCGCCTGCTGGACGGGGTCCTCTTCCTGCGCCGGCACGGAGAGAACGGGTACCGTCCTCCCCACCGGATTCCCCACCATGCCCACGTCCTGGCCATGCAGTACGCGGGGGTGAAGCAGGTGGCGGGGCTCGCCTCCACCGGGTCCCTGGACCCGGAGATCCGGCCGGGAGACGTGGTGGTGCCTGAGGATTACCTCTCACGGCACGCCCCTCCCACCTTCGCGGGAGACGAGTACCTCCACATCGTCCCCGAACTGGATCCCCACATCCGGCAGCTTCTCCTCCGGGCCGCCCACGAGGCGATGGGTCCGGAAAGAGGAAGGGTGATCGACGGGGGCGTCTATGCCGAGACCCGGGGCCCCCGCTTCGAGACCCGGGCCGAGGTCCGGGCCCTGGCCCGGGACGCCTCGGTGGTGGGGATGACCGCGGCGTCGGAAGCCACCCTCTTCCAGGAAAAGGGCCTGGGCTACGCCTGTCTCTGCATCGTGGACAACTGGGCTCATGGGCTGGGCGGGGAGCCCCTCTCCCTGGAGGCGTTCCAGGAGCGACAGAGGGCGAACTCCGCCCTTGCGGGGCGGATCCTCCAGGCCTTGATACGACTCTGGAACCGGAAGGTGGAATCCACATGAGCCTCTTCATCCGGGGCGCCTTCATAGAGGGCACCCCACGCTCCATCCTCATCCGGGAGGGAAAGATCGCGGCCCTCCTTCCCTCTGACGCGCCGCTCCCTGGACCAGAGGATGGAGAGGGAGGGGAAGCCGAGGCCGGCGCGGGTGTGGCCCGGGTCATCGACGGCGCAGGGCTGCACGCGTTCCCCTCCTTCAAGAATGGACACACCCACGTCGCCATGGTCCTCTTCCGGGGTTATGGCGATGACATGCCCCTCATGGAGTGGCTCCAGACCCGAATCTGGCCCGCAGAGGGGCGTCTCACCGAGGAGGACGTCTACCTGGGGGCCCGGCTGGGCATTCTGGAGATGATCCGGGGCGGCACCACCTTCTTCAACGAGATGTACTGGCACCGGCCGGCCATCGTCCGGGCCGTGGAGGAGATGGGGGTCCGGGCGCTGGTGGGGTGCACCCTCATCGATCTGGGCGACCCGAAGATGCTGGAGTCCCAGCAACGGGAGATGTTGGATCTGGCGGAGGGTCGGATTCCCATCGGCGATCCGGACCGGGTGGGGCTGGCCCTCGCTCCCCACTCCATCTACACCGTCCCCCCGGATGTCCTGCGATGGGTCGGTGAGCTGGCCGGGAGACACCACCTCCCCGTCCACATCCACCTCTCCGAAACCCAGGAGGAGGTAGACCGCTGCCTCGAGGCCCACGGCTGCCGCCCCACCGTCCTCCTGGATCGCCTGGGGCTCGTGAATTCCCGTCTGCTGGCCGTGCACGGACAGTTCCTGGACGAAGCGGAGCTGGCCTTGCTGGGAGAGGCGAAGGCCACGCTGGTGACCAACCCCACAGCGAACCTGAAGCTGGCCACCGGCGGCATCTTTCCGTATCGGGCCGCACGGGAGGCGGGGGTTCGCGTCTGCCTGGGAACGGACGGAGCCGCCTCCAACAACAACCTGGACCTCCTGGAAGAGATGAAGATCGCGGCGCTGGTGCAGAAGCACCGGGAGAAGGACGCCACCGTCCTCCCGGCCCGGGAGGCCCTGGCCATGGCCACCACCACGGCGTCGGAGGCCTTCGGACTGGGGAGGGGCGGCTTGGAGGCCGGCGCCCCCGCCGACCTGGTCCTCATGGACTTCTCCGGACCCTCCACCCAGCCCCTCCACGACCCGGTGTCCACGCTGGTCTACGCCGCCAACGCCTCCCACGTCCACACCACCATCTGCGCCGGCCGCGTCCTCATGCACGACGGCCGTGTGGAGATCTGCGACGAGGCCGAGGTCATCGGGTCGGCCAGCGAGGCGATCCATCGAGTCCTGGAAGGCCTCTGAACCCGTCCGTCGACCCACCGCCCACCGCCCACGGAGTAGGGCCATGGAACCTCTCCGGGGTTCAGTGCGTTCCCTGTGGCGGGGAGAGGTGGAGGAAGAGGGGGAACACCTCCTCCCGGGTGCCACCGGGGCGAAACGGGATCTGTCCGCATCCGAGGAAGGCCCGCGTGTCGATGGAGCCGGTCCCGGGAGACGGAGTTCCCAGGGGAGTGTAGATTCCATCCATCCCCCGGCATGAAAGCCCGGGACACACCACGCGACACACGAGCGGACCGGCGGCCGGTTCTTCGGCTCGCTCCAGCCATCCCCCCGGAGATGACCCCATGGCCGACCACTACTACAACTCCCCGGACCTCAAGCGATTCAGCGAAATCGGCAAGGAGGCCCCGGAACTGGCGGACGCCTTCTTCGCATGGTACGGGAAGGTCTTCGAAGAAGGAGCTCTGACGGCAAGGGAGAAGGCCCTCATCGCCCTCGCGGTTTCCCACGCGGTTCAGTGCCCGTACTGCATCGAGGCCTGGACCGACGGGTGCCTGGAGAAGGGGTCGGATGCGGAAGAAATGACCGAGGCCATTCATGTGGCCGCCGCCATCCGCGGAGGCGCCTCGCTGGTCCACGGCGTCCAGATGCGGAATCACCTCGAGAAGCTGGGAATGTAACGATGGGAAAGGTACTACCCACCCTCCAGAAGCGCCGCGCCTCCCTCGCCTCGGGGCGGGCCCAGCAGGAGATCCTGTCCCGGGTCCCCCTGGAGCGCTCGTTCCGGGAATCCCTCTTCGCCTCGGGGCTCCATCCTCTCCGGGCCACCGGGATCGGCACCCTCCAGGTGAACGTGGGGAAGAAGTGCAACCAGACCTGTCACCACTGCCATGTGGATGCGGGTCCGGACCGGACCGAGATGATGCCCGACGCGGTGGTGGACGCCTTCCTGGATGTCCTGGGGCGCACCGACATCCCCGTCCTGGACATCACCGGGGGAGCCCCCGAGATCCACGAGCGTTTCGACGAGATGGTGATCCGAGCCCGGGAGATGGGGCGGAAGGTCATCGATCGCTGCAACCTCACCATCACCCTCCTCCCCAATTACAGCTACCTTCCGGAGTTCCTGGCGGAGCACCAGGTGGAGGTGGTGGCCTCCCTCCCCTACTTCAAGGAAGGACAGACCGACGCCCAGCGGGGAGACGGGGTCTTTCAGCAGTCCATCGAGGCGCTGCGACGGCTGAACGCCCAGGGGTACGGGCAGCCAGGGAGCGGGCTCACCCTGAACCTGGTGACGAACCCGGTGGGGGCCTTCCTCCCTGCGAACCAGGAAGCGTCGGAGATCCGGTGGCGGAGGGAGCTTCGTCTGCGCTTCGGCATCGAGTTCAACCACCTCTTCACCATCACCAACCTCCCCATCAGCCGGTTCCTGGAATACTTGCAGGAAAGCGGCAACCTGGAGGCGTACATGACGCGGCTGGTGAATGCTTACAACCCCGCGGCGGCGGCCCACGTCATGTGCCGGGATACCCTCTCCGTGGGGTGGGACGGAACCCTCTACGACTGCGACTTCAACCAGATGCTGGAGCTTCCCCTGGAAGGCTCCACCCCCCGGACCATCATGGATTTCGATCAGGCGCTCCTGGAGGAGCGGGAGATCGCCATCGGGCCCCACTGCTACGGGTGCACCGCCGGTGCCGGGTCCAGCTGTGGGGGGGCGGTCACCTGAGGCTGGAGCGGGGCCGCGGTCTGAGCCGGACCTGAGGCAAACCGCCTCCACGCCTTCCGCCGGGGAGGTGAGGTCAGCGCTCCACCCGGACCCGGTGGCCCTCCGTCACCCCCCTTGCTTCGAACCACCCCCGATTCACCTCCAGCGCCGCCACGTAGTCCACCCCCGGGGCGTGCTCCGGGCAATCCTCGGGGTCGGTGCCAGGGCAGGGATCCATCCCCAGGATGGCCACGATCTCGCCCATTCCGTCCAGGAATGCGATGTCCAGGGGCATCCGGGTCCTCCACATCCAGAACCCCTCGTCCCCGGAACGGGGAGCTTCCAGGAGGAAGAGCATCCCGGCATCGGGATCCAACGAGGGCCGGTCCCGGAGCCCCACCTCCCGCTGCCGGTCTGTCTCGGCGATCTCCACCTGAAGGGACACGGAATCGGGCCCGGCCAGGATCCAGACCTGTGCCGTGTCGAACGCCACCGCACCCCATCCGCCCCCCCATCCGCCGGACTGGGCGCACCCCGAAGCCAAGGTCGTCGAAAGACCCACCAGGGCGAGGAGGAGGGCAAGCACGGGACCCCGGAGCAGGGAGGTCACCGGCGTCGCCCGACCCCGATGACGACATCGGTCATGGAGCCCCCCCAGGGACCCACCCCCCGGAAACGAGCCTCCCCGCTCAGCCGCCAATCCGGCGTCAGGAGGACCCGGAGCCCGGCTCCTCCGGCGACGGTGAGTTCGGAGAGAGCCCCATCGGGACCCCTCTCCCAGGAGGCCCCCAGCCCTCCTCCCACGTAGGGCCGGAACCGCTCCCTCACGAGCTGGAGTTGGAGCTGGAATTCGGGAAGGAGTTGGTGCACCCGCTCCCCCGATTCCTCCCGATACCCCAGATAGCCCAAGCCCGGCTCCAACCGGAGGGCCGGGGTGACGGGAAGATCAACCCGGACGCCGGCCATGGCACCGGAGCCCCGAGCGTCGAGATCGTACCAGGAGGCCCCACCCATCAGGCTGACCCACCGATCTGGTTCCTGCCCCCCCACCGCCAGGGGCAGCGACAGGAGCAGCGACAGGAGAAGGGCGGCCAGAATTGCGAAGTTTGGAATCGTGGAGTTCATCCTCATGCTTCAAAAGTTGGGCACCCTCCGCCTGGCGAGGCAACCGGTGGCGGGGGGCGGGCGGAGGATCCCATGGGCTCTCGTCCGGTCCTGGGCCCCGTCCTGGGCCCGGTCCTGGGCCTGGCCCTCGCCAGGCCCAGGGCTTCGCGCCCATCCGAACTGCTTATCCCGGAGGGGATGATCCGGGGGGGATCCCTCTCCCCCGGAGGGCTTCCAGGATCTGTCCCTGTGTTTCGCCAATCCGGAAGATCACCACCATGAGTTCCAGGGAGACCCGGATGATCAGGAGGTAGAGAAACGCTCCAATGGGGGCGAAGAGGAGGAACCCCGCCATCTCCAGGGCGTTTCGTCCCGTAGCCATTCCGCCCACCAGCGCCGCGATCACCCCTACCGCCAAGAGAACCACCGCCACGGCGTAGAGGAATCGGACGATCCGCAAGGTCACAAAGGAACGGAAGGAGAAGTCGAAGAGGGCGCCCAGGAACGAGGTCTCTCGGTGCATCAGGTTCTCCGCCGGTTGGGAGTGGAAAGGGTCGGCTCGCCGGGAAGGAAGCTCCCACCACCCGGCATGATCCAAGGGATATCCCCCAGGGCGCACATCCGCCAGAGAACCCTGCGTGGATGTTCGGGATGAGCTCCAGGGGGGCGAGGAGACCGTGGGGAGCGCCACAGTGGAAGCCCGGACCTACGACCGGGCCCGGGTCATCCTGACCGACGCCCGATCCCATCTGGACGGTGACACCAACATCGGCGTGGGGCCCATCGGGGTGTCCGTGACGCTCTCCATCGCCGGTGGCGGCGAGGTGATCGTGGAGCACAGCGAGCCGGTGACGGTGGAGGCGGAGGGAACCACTCGACTGATCCTGGACCTGAACTCCCACCTCTGGCTCGGTGAGGGCGCCCTGGAGAGCGGGGCCGTGGCCCGGAGCACCTTCTAGAGCGCAGCGGCGGTCAGGGTGCAGTAGGAGTCCGGTACCTTCCGAACCCGACCTCGCACGTTCGCTGCTGACAAGGGGGGCTGGTCCTTCGGGGCCGGCCCCTTCTTGATTCCATCCACTTCCTCGCCTACCATCGCTGGAGCCCGTCTCCCTGCGCTGGCCGACCCGACGCGCCCCTTCCGGAGCCTGGATCATCAGGGCTCCGGGACCCCGCCACCCGCCTTTTCCAGTGGAAGCCTGCCCATGCGCCACCCTTCCTTCCTCGCTCTCTTCCTCCCCGTCTTCCTGCTGACCGTCCTCCCGGGAGCCGCAGAGGCCCAGACCTTCCGGACCGACGACCCGATCCTCCGGCAGATGTGGACCGAGGGAATGGAGCGCTCCCAGACCGAGCCCCTGGCCCAGGTCCTCATGGACTCCATCGGACCCCGGCTCTCCGGGTCCCCGGGATACGACGCCTCTGCGGACTGGCTCGTCGACCTCTACGAGTCCTGGGGCATCGAGGTCCGGAGAGAGGAGTACGGGACGTGGAGGGGGTGGCAGCAGGGCGTCCTCCACGTGGACCTCACCTCCCCACGGGTCCAGACGCTGGAGGCCAAGCTCCTGGCCTGGAGCCCCGGGACGGCGGGCCCCCTGGAGGCGGAGGTGGTGATGATCCCCCACCTGGCCACCGAGGCCGACGCGGAAGCCTGGCTTCCGTCGGTGGCGGGACGGATCGTGCTGGCCTCCCACGCCGAGCCCACCTGCAGGGAGCCCCAGGCGCTGCAGCGGCTCGCCAGACCCGAGACCTTCGCCAGCCTCCGGGAGGAGCGGGGGAACCGGATGGGGGCGTGGGCGCACCGGCTCCGGATGCTGGGCCCGAACCCCCACCGCCGCCTCGAGGAGGCCGGGGCCGTGGGGGTGGTGACCTCCCGGTGGTCCGAGGGATGGGGGGTGAACAAGATCTTTGACGCCGACACCCGGGAGGCGGTCTCCATCGACCTCTCCTGCGAAGACTACGGCCTGGTGTACCGGCTGACGGAGAACGAGCAGGGCCCCCGCCTTCGGATCAACGCCGAGACCGAGGAGTTGGGTACCGTGCCCGTCTACAACGTCATGGCCGAACTCCCCGGGACTGAGCTCCCCAGGGAATACGTTCTCCTCTCCGCCCACCTGGACTCCTGGCACGCCGCCACCGGCGCCACCGACAACGGGACCGGCACCATCACCATGCTGGAGGCCATGCGGATCCTGAAGGCCGCCTATCCCAACCCCCGGCGCACCATCCTGGTGGGGCACTGGGGCGGCGAGGAACAGGGGCTCATCGGGTCCCGGGCCTACGCCGAGGACAACCCGGAGGTGGTGGAGAACCTCCAGGCGGTCTTCAACCAGGACAACGGCACCTGGCGCGTCGACTACATCCAGACCCAGGGACTCCTGGGCGCCTCGGCGAACCTGGGGCGTTGGGTGGCCCAGCTCCCCGACGAGATCGCCGGCCACATCGAGCTGGACTTCCCGGGGCCCCAGGAGCTGGGGGGGAGCGACCATGTGGCCTTTCTCTGCTACGGGGCCCCGGGGTGGCGCCTCCAGTCCCACTACCCGGATTACCGGCAGTACACCTGGCACACGAACCGGGACACCTTCGACAAGATCATCTTCGACGACCTCATGAACAACGCGACGCTGGCGGCCATGCTGGCCTATCTGGCGTCGGAGGATCCGGAGCGGGTGCCCCGGGATCGATCCATTCTCCCCATCGACCCCCGCACCGGGGAGCCCCGGGAATGGATCCCATGCCGGGAGCCCCGGCGGAGCTGGGATCCCTGAGCGGCCGTTGAAGAGGTAGCCGTTGACGAAGGAAAGGGGTTCCGGGGGGGAGGGGCCGGGCTGGCCTCACCGGGGCCACACCCCCCGGGCCACCACGAACTCCCCTGGGATCCGGTAGCCCTCGGGAGTACGGAAGGCGGCGATGGAGTCCAGATATGCCTCGTGGATCTCGTCGCGGGTGCCAAGGTCGAAGCGGCTGTACGCCATGGCCACGGGCCCCCCGGCGAAGGCGGCCTCCAGGGCCTCCTCCTGGGAGGCGAAGGGGAGGGTGACCTGGATCCGCCGCACCTCTACGCCATGGAAGCCGGCTTCCTCCAGCTGGTTCTTGAGCGTGTCCCCGGTACCGAGCTGGAAGAAGAGGGGGCACACCTCGGTGTTGACCCGAGCGTCCACGATGGGGAACACCTCAGCCCATCCGCACCGGCTCCGTTCACCCCAGACCGCCGCCACCGCCCGGCCACCGGGCCGGAGGACCCGTCCCATCTCCCGGATGGCCGCCTCGGGATCGGGCACATACATGAGCCCCAGGGAGCAGAGGACCACGTCGAACGAGGCGTCTGGAAGGTTCAGGGATTCGGCGTTCATCCGCTGGAAGGTGACGTGCTCCAGCTCCGCCTCTGCCGCGGCCGCTTCGGCTTCGTCCAGCATCCCCTGGGAGAGATCGGTTCCCACGACCCGCCCGCTCGGGCCCACGGCCCGGGCCATACGATGGGTCACGAGCCCCGAGCCGCAGGCCGTCTCCAGCACCTCCTCCCCCGGATCGAGGGCGGCCATCTCCAGCAGGAGGTCCTGGGCCGGGGTCAGGGGACCCCGCCAGGCCGCGTCGTAGACTGCGGCGGCCCGGTCCCACCCGTAGCGCTGCACGCGGAGTTGTAGCCTGGCATCCATGGCGTCAGCCCTCCACTCGCGAAGTGAACCGGACGGTGCGCTGGAGCTCCTGCGAGTTCCGGAAGACCGCCAGCCAAGGGCTCCGGTCCTCGGCGGTGGCCAGGAGCTGGAGTACCCGCTCCTCGGGAGCTGCGCTCTCCACCCGGACCTCCCACCGGAGGGCGTCGTACCCCGGGGCTCCCGACCCGATGCCGTACTCCGGTCGGGCATCGTAATCGGCCTCCACCTCCACCTCCAATGCGTCCAGGGGCACCCCTTCGTGGGCGGCCCACAGGGCATATCCCACGGCAAGACAGCTCGCCAGCGCCCCACGACCCAGCACGCCGGGGTCCGGCCCCTCACCCCCGCCCCCGACCTTTTCCGGCATGTCGACGGTGAGACGCCAGGAACCGTCCTCCACCTCGCAGGTGAGGCCGTCCCGGATGCGGGCCCGGGTGCGGGCCGTCCCACGCCCCACGGTTTCGGAACGGGTCAGGGCCCTCCGGACCCGTTCCACGGCGGCTCGGATGGGGTTGGAGTGTGAACTCATGGCTTCCGAAGCCTCGGGTTCAGGTGAGTTGATGATCGGCGCTTCACGTGGCCGGCTCGATGTTCTGGTTCACGTGGAAGAAGTTCTCGGGATCGTACTTCGCCTTGATCCGGCGCAGCTGCTCGTAGTTCGACCCATAGGTGGCGCGGATCCGGTCGGGGCCCTCCTCCATCATGAAGTTGATGTAGGATCCCCCGGCGGAGTGGGGGTGGAGCGCCTGCCAGTACTCCCGGGCCCACCGGGTGATGAGGTCCCGGTTCTTCGGGTCCCGGTCCACGCCGGCAATCACCATGGACCAGTTGGCATCCCGGTAGTTCCAGGCGGTCTCTTCCTGGCCCACTCGATGCACCGCCCCGTCGATGGGATAGAGGTGCATGGTGGACTGGGGGGTGGGGACCTCTCGGAAGCGCACATGCTGGGCCACCGCCTCGTCACTGAGCTCCCGGACGAAGTCCCCCTTCCAGTACCACTGATCCCCGGGAGGATAGAGTCCGTCGAAGGCGCTCTGGAGCACCGGATAGGGCATGGGGCCCACCCCCTCGAAGAACGGCTCCGCCACCGCCCTGGCTTCCTGGAGCGCGGCCTCGGCCTCTTTCTCGGTCCCGGTGTGGCACCAGAGGAGCCCGCAGACCTGTTCGCCGTGGATGTCTTCCGGGAAGGGGTCGCCGGCGGGGACCCTTGCCGTGAGATAGAAGGCGTAGGTGTCCTCGTCCGCCTGGGGGAGCCACTCCCGGTACCAGCGCAGGGTGGTCTCCAGGTCATCGAGGCGCCAGAACATGGGGCCTGCGGTCACCGTGGACACCGGATGCAATCGGTATTCGAAGGAGGTGACCACACCGAAATTCCCCCCGCCTCCCCGCAACGCCCAGAAGAGGTCCGGGTTCTCCGTTTCGCTGGCGTGCACGAAGCGCCCATCGGCCAGCACCACGTCGGCGGAGAGCAGGTTGTCGATGGTGAGGCCGTACTTCCGGCTGAGGTAGCCGTGGCCGCCGCCCAGGGTGAGGCCGCCCACGCCGGTGGTGGAGATGACCCCGCTCACCGTGGCCAGGCCGAAGGCGTGGGTGGCGTGGTCCACATCGCCCCAGGTGCACCCCGCGTCGACCCGGGCGGTGCGGGCTTCGGGATCCACGCGGATCCCCTTCATGGGGGAGAGGTCGATCACCAGTCCGTCGTCCACCAGCGCCAGGCCGGGTCCATTGTGGCCTCCGCTCCGGATGGCCGTCTCCACCCCCTGGTCCCTGCCGAACTTCACCGTCCGGACCACATCGCCCACGTTGGCGCAGCGCACCACCATGGCAGGGCGCCGATCGATCATTCCGTTGTAGATGGTGCGTGCGTCGTCGAACTCCGGATCACCGGGGCGGATGACTCCCCCACGAAGCGTCTCCTGCAGCGGCTCGATCACATTGGGTTCAAGCATCTCCCTCTCCCTCGTCGGTTCGCATGGCTAGCGGGTCATGGCACCTCGTCGGCGCCGGCGACCCCGGGGAGAACGATCACGGCTCCAGGATCCGGCTGGACCACACCCGCTCGTGCTCGATCCTGGCCTGCCGGAGCGCGCTTCGAAGGGCGCCGGCGTCCGGTGCCTGGAAGTGGCAGATGAGCCGGCGCCTGTCCTTCGAAAGATGGCTCCGGATCCATCGGACACCGTTCCTGTCCAGGCAGGGCGAGAATCGATGGGTGAGCTCCGTCAGGAGCTCGTCGGTGAGGGGTGGGTCGAAACTGCGCTCGAGAATCACGTCTGCCATGGTCGTCCTCCTGGGCTGAAGGGGAAGCTTGGGGGCCCATCGTTGGAGCCGGCGATGTATTGGGCGTTGTAATCTCCCTCAGGACCCGACCGCCTCCCGGGTTCTTCGAACCACCTGTCGGGCCCGATGGGAGAGCCGGTGATGGGGCCGGGTGATCTCCGGGGCCTCCAGGGATCGCGCTGCCTCTTCCAGGCGGCCCTCCAGGACAGCGCAGCGCGCCAGGAGGGCGTGGGCCACGGCCAGCAGGCTGGGCCGATCCAGCACCCGAGCGGCCGCCAGTGTCTCCTCGGCCCGTCTCCGGGCCACGTCGGCCCGCCCCCGCTCGAGCTCAAGTTCCGCCGCGTACGACTGGACATGTCCGATCTTCCAGAGGCTGTCGAGCCCGCGGAGCTCCTCCAGCGCTTCATCAAGCGCTTCATCAAGAGCTTCATCAAGGGCCGGGTCCGCCGGGTCCCCGGCCTCAGCCAGCGCTCCCAGGGCCCTTGCGAAGGCGGCCTGCGGATCATCATCCATCCGCCTGGCCTGTTCCTCCGCCTCCCGAGCAAGGGCGAGAGCCCCCCCCGGCTCACCCCGGTCCAGCTCCACCATGACCATGCGGGTGAGGGCAGGGCACTCCCACCACCGGTCCCGAGCCCGTCGTCCCAGGCGGATGACCTCACCGAAGGCGAAGGAGGCCCCATCGAGATCGCCCTCGTGATGGCGGAGGAGTGCACGGGCCAGCCAGACCACGTCCGTCTCGATGCCGTGCTCGTCGGCCAGATCGAAGGCTTCCTCGGCCAGGCGACGGGCATCGTCCGGCGCCTGGTCCAGCAGGAGGAGGCAGGCCGCCGTCTCCGACAGGGCTCGGATCGCCGTGCCGGGCTCGCTCTCCCGACCCGCATCGGCGGAGCGTACCGAACTCCGGGCCGCCTCGTGGAACGCCCCCCGCTGGTACTGCAGATCCATGAGAAGTGCGTGACCGGTGGCCACGATCCTGAGGGCACCGGAAGCCCGGGCCTCTTCGGTCACCCGTTCCACTCGCTCCTCGACCCCTGGGGGGCGCCGCTCCCGCATGCTCCGGAACGAGTAGATCCGGAGGAGCCCCATCTCGAGGGGGACCCGGACCTCGTCGGAAAGTCCATCCACCTGGGCGAGCCCCCGTTCCACCAGCTCCGCCGCCTCGTCCAGGGCGAACATCCAGAGGGACTGCTCGGCCGCCTCGATGCACGCCTGGACGGAGAGCCCGGGGAGACCTCCCAGCTCGGCGTGGTACGCCATGGCGCCAGGCTCCCGACCCTCACCCGGGTCCATGCGATCCATGGCCTGGGCGATCCTCCGGTGGATCGCCCTCCGGGCCGGCTCAGAGGGCCGGCGATAGGCGGCCTGCCGGAGGAGGGAGTGGGTGAAGTCATAGCGATCCCCGCCTCGCGCCCTGAGGATGCCCCGTCGTTCCAGCCCATCGATGGCCTCCACGATCTCCGGGGTCGACCGTTCCAGGACCCGCTCCAGAGTGGGAACATCGAAGGCTCTCCCCAGGGCCGCCGCCCATGGGAGGAGGGACAGGGCGCGGCCGTCGAGGCGCGCCAGCCGGTCCTGGAGTTCCTCCTGGATGGTGGCCGGGGGGCTGGCGGCCCCATCCCGCAGCGACGCGGCCACTGCCAGGGCAAAGAAGGGGTTCCCTTCACTGGTGGCGAACACCGGCTCCGGGTCCAGGGAACGGTCCACGGAGCGGACGAGGGCTCCCGTCTCGTCGGCATCCAGCCGTCGGAGGGGAATCCGCTGGAGGATCCCGGCGTCGTTCAGGGCCTTCAGCGCCCGTGCCGTGCTGGACCCTGGGGGGATCTCCTCTTCCCGGGCGGAGAGGGCCAGGACGAGGGGCGAGGAACCCAGGGTGCGCGTGACGTAGTGCAACAGGGCCGCGGAGGAGGCATCGAGCCACTGGACGTCATCCAGAACCAGGAGTCCCGGCCCCCGGGCCCTGGCCAGTCGTTCCAGGAGCAGCCTTACCGCGTCGAAGAGCTGGGTCCGCTCCGTGGGTCCCGGGGAACGGAGCTCCGCCGGCCCGGTGAGGAGTCCGGAGAGGGCCCTCCGCATTCGGGTGTCCAGCAGACCCGGGGGGAGCTGGCGAAGCATCTCCGCCCAGGCGCCGTAGGGTCGGACCTCCTCGGTCTCGAACACCTGTCCCGAGAGGGTCCATCCTCCCAGCGACCGGACGTCGCCGACCATCTCCCGGAGGAGGCGGGTCTTCCCGATCCCCGGCTCCCCGGTCAGGAGGGCCACGGCCGGGACCGCCCCGGGACCCGCCCCGGAGCCCGCCCCCCGGATCAGGCGTTGGAGGGCCTCGATCTCCTCTTCCCGCCCCACCAGGATCGGGTCCTCCCCTCCGATGGCGGGGAGGCCCTCGGGCTCGGGGAGGTTCGCCAGGATCCTGGAGGCTTCCCTTTCCCCTCCCTCCCCGTCCTCCGCTGAATCCGCCGCCACCGACTTCAGCCGGGTCGGTGTCCCCAGGCGCCGGCGGGCAGACTCCAGTTCCTCGGAAGGGGGAACCTCCAGGTGATCCGACAGCATTCGACGGCACCCCTCATAGACCTCCAACGCCCGGTCCACACGCCCCAGTTCGCCCAGAAGATCCATGGCGGCGATATGGGCCTCTTCGGCGAAGGGGTCCAGCGCGAGTCGGGCCAGGGCATGGGGGAGCGCCTCTTCAGGGGTGTCGCGGAGGCGATGGGTGAGGGCGGCGAGGACGGAGACATGGCGGAGCCGCAGCCGCTCTCGCATCCCCAGGCACCAGGCCTGATAGCGATGGCAGGAGGGAAGATCGAGTCCCTCCAGGAATTCGCCCCGAAAGGCCTGCTGCGCCTCCTCCAGCGCCTCGAGGGAGGCGGTCGCGGGGTGATCGGAGATGGCGGAGCGGATCCGATGGAGGTCCACCTCCCCGTCCCCTGCCTGGAATCCGACCCGGTCCCCGGACGTAACGATCCGGGAGGCCTCTCCTTGCTCCACCACCGATCGGAGCTTGGAGAGCGCCCAGCGCAGCCCCGCCCGGGGATCGTTCACCTCCTGCCAGAGAAGGGCGCAGAGGGAACTGCGGGCATGGGGACGCCCGCTGGCCACCAGATAGGCCAGGAGAGCTCGGGCCTTCCTCGAGGGGGGCAGCTCCAGGCGGACACCGCTCCCCCGCACCTCCAACGGCCCGAGGAGGAGGATCTCGAGTTGCTGCGGGCTCATACCGGACCCCGCTGTGCTGGGCACTCCAGGGATCCCAGCCCCCCGGAGGCGTGGGTGCCGCTCGAGTCTCCATTATATGCAACTGCGGTCTTCGGTTCGAGTTTCGGAAGGACCGGGCGCCGATAGGTGGCCCGTCGACCCCGGGGGAGGTAGGGTGGAGGGGAATCCTGGCAATGGGCACTCCTGGTCCCCCGCGAAGGCCGTGCAATGAACGACTTGAACCGACGCTCTCCTGCCCTGATCGTGTCCGCCGTTGCGTTGCTGGGAGCCCTCACCCTGGCCGGGTGCCGCGCGTCCCTTCAGCTGGCGGAAAGCGACCACCCCACCGTCCTGGCCCATCAGGTCCTGGAAGGGCCTTCCCCGTCCACTCCGGGACCCCATTCCGTTGGCTTCCTCACCTACGGGAGCGGGACGGACCGAAGGCGCCCGGAGTACGCTGAAGGAGCGGCATTCACCACCGGGACCGTGGACGCCTCCGTCATGGTGAATCGAACGGAAATGGCGAGGTTCTGGCGTCGCTACTGGGGCTTCGAGGCCGACGCCTTCCCGCTGAACGGCCGGGTCTGGTACCCGGAGGAGGGGGCAGGGCCCTTCCCCCTGGTCCTCATCGTCCATGGGAACCACGATCCCCGGGACTTCTCGGACCCGGGATACGCCTACCTGGGAGAACTCCTGGCCAGCCGGGGATTCATCCTGGTCTCGGTGGACATGAACTTCCTGAATGGAAGCATCCGTCAGGAGAACGACGCCCGGGGATGGATGCTCCTGAAGCACCTGGAGGCATGGAAGGGCTTCCACTCCGATCCGGGGAACCCCTTCCACGGGATGGTGGACTGGGACCGCATCGCCCTCATGGGCCACTCCCGGGGAGGCGAAGCCGTGGGGCATGCCGCCGCCTTCAACCGGCTCGCCCATTATCCCGACGACGCCTCCCTCACCTTCGACTTCGGGTTCAACATCCGTTCCCTGGTGGCCATCGCGCCGGTGGACGGCCAGTACGAGCCGGCGAACCGCCCCGTCCCCCTCGAGGACGTGAACTACCTGGTCTTCCACGGCTCCCACGATGGGGACGTGACCAGCTTCGCCGGGCTCCGGCAGTATTCCCGGGTCCGCTTCACCGGCCAGGTCCCCGCCTTCAAGTCGGCGGTCTACGTGTACCGGGCGAACCACGGGCAATGGAACGAAGGGTGGGGCGCCTTCGACCGCGGACCCCGGAGCCCCCGGAGCCTGGCTCTGGATGGGCTCCTGCCGGAAGAGGATCAGCTGGAGTTCGGCCGGCTCTACATCACCGCCTTCCTCGAGGCGACGCTCAAGGGAGAAGAACGCTGGCTCCCCCTCTTCCGGGACCATCGTACCGCCGGCGGCTGGCTCCCACCCACCATGTACCAGACCCGCTTCCAGCACGCCT
The DNA here is from genome assembly GCA_007695225.1 of Gemmatimonadales bacterium. Taxonomy (GTDB): domain Bacteria; phylum Gemmatimonadota; class Gemmatimonadetes; order Longimicrobiales; family Gaopeijiaceae; genus T3Sed10-66. Next base: position 23,464 of record REED01000097.1, on the reverse strand, counting down.
CCTTCCGGCCCCTGGCCGACTACAGCGAGGACATCGACCTCACCACCGGGACCGAGGCGGGGGTGACCCTCCGGGGGGAAGGGCTCTCCACCTGGCGGGAGGGCGAACTGGTCCTCCGTTCCCGTGTCACGCCCCAGCGTCAGGTCTCCCAACAGCACTACGGGGCCTGGCTGGGATGGCACCGGACCGGGGAGGACGAGCCACCCCACTATGCCATCACCCTCCCACCGACGCTCCCCCGGCGCTGGGATGTGGGGGAGGAGACCACGCTGGACTTCCTCCTGGCGCCGACCCGGGGAAGACCCGCGCCGCCTGAGTCCGGCGAGGATTCCGAACAGGGGGCCGGGAATGACCTCGAAGCAAGGGCCGAAGAGGAGCGGGGCGCCGAAGCGGCGGGGAAAGCCGAAGGGGAGGGGAAGGCCGAAGGGGATGGGGAGGCCGATGAGGCGGGAGATCTACCCCTCGAACTCACCATCCAGATCCTGGACGCAGGTGGTGAATCGGCTGCACTCCCCCTTTCCCGGTTCGGTCCCATCCGGCGACCCCTGGAGATCCGGGTCCTCCGCAGGCGGGACCTGGAGCGGTCCCGCTTCCCCACACTCCATGAGTTGGTGGGGCACGGGTTCTCCATTCCCCTGGATGAGTTCACCCGTGTGAACCCGGCCCTGGAACTGGGGGAACTCCGGGAGATCCGCCTCGTCTTCGACGGAAGCCGCGTGGGTGAGGTGGTCCTGAGCGAGGTGGGGCTCTCCCGCCCGGGTGCGGCCTTCCTCCAGCCCCGGGTGGCGCTCGAGGAGGGCGGTTCCTAGTACCACATCAGCGGAATCGCAGGCTCGCGCCGTGGATCCCCGAAGCTCCATTGACCCCGCGCCAGGCGTATTCCAGGGTGAAGGAATCCCCCAGGAAGGCCCCACCCAGGGTGAACGCCGAAGCCCCCTCGATCCGGGATCCGCCGAGCCCCGCCCGCCCCACCAGGGTCCGCCCCTGGACGGGCCACCACCCGACCTCGACACCCCCTCCAGCCTCCACTCGCCCCCCCTCGAGGAGGGTTGCCGCGAAGGCGCCGGAGATGTCCAGGGGACCCACTGGAGCCGCCCGGGTCCCGGCCCCGGCCATGACCCACTTCGGGACCCGCCGGAATCCCGGCGGGAGATCCAGCGAAGGCCCGAGTCCGCCGCCGGAAACCCCCGCGGTCACCGGTCCCGCATCCACCGCCACGCCCAGGTCCAGAAAGCCGGTGAGGTCGGAGTGTCCGTCCCGCCGCACCTCCAACCCCGAGAGCGCAGCGCCGAATCGCACCCCCTTCCAGAGCCGTCCATACCCGACGGTAACGGCGATCTCCTCCAGGGGGAGAGAATCCTCTCCTTCGGGAGCTTTGTAGCGCATCCGCTCCCCGGGGCGGGTCGCAGGAAGCGTCCCCACCGCTGCGGGGACTGGGTAGCTGGCACTCCGGATCCCCAACCCGACCCCTCCCCCGAACCAGGGCGCACCCCCCGCCACGGAGATGAGTCGCGCCTCCCCTTCGTATCGATGTGCTGACATCCCCAGCCCCCGGATCCCTTCCGCCAGGGCGGGATTTCGGAAGATGAAATCCGGGTCCCGATCTGCCAGATGGAGCGCCCCGGCGAGGGCCAGGCTCCGGGTGGAGACGGGGAGCTGGGTGAGGGCGAGGCCACTCCCTCCCGAACCCTGGTTCGCCCCTTGGGCCTGGAGCCCCGAGGCCGGGGGTGCCAGGAGCAGGCCCCCGAGGCACGCCCCAGCCAGGAGGACACGGAGGGGGACAGGGCGGGAAACAGGGCGGGGGGAGTGCGTCGAGGAGGCGGGAAAGTGGATCATCCAGCCCAAGCTGCCGGCGCCGGTCCCGAGCGGCAACCATTCGAACCCATCACCGGCTCCGAATTCTCGGCCCGGAGCCGTCCATCCCACCCGATGCCGGGACCGGCCCGGAAGGCGGCTACGGGAGCGGTAGGTGCTGCTGCAGCAGCCCGTCGCCTGGCGGCCGCCCGGCCCCAGCAACGATGCGAGAACCGAATCGGCGGTGGGATCCGCTTCGAGCACGTAGCGGAACTCATCCAGAACCACGGGCCGCGGGGCGATCACGGTTGACGACCTTCTGCGTATGGTGGCCGGGCTCGACGGCTTTGAAACCGATGACGGGTTCGACCCGAACTCGCAAATGCTGATCACCCGGTCCGACATGGCCCTCTATGCGGCGAACCGGAACGCAATCCATGCGCCCAGTGAGCACTGGGACTATCAAAGCGGCAATGCGATCCTCGCCGGGTCCGCGTTCGGGGCGTATCCGGGGGGTCACCGTTCTGGATGATATCGCCACGCTGCGGGCCTGGCTCTTTGACCCGCTGGGCATGCATCATTATTCCCTCTGAAGACCTGATGATAGTGCGTCTGGGTGCCACAAACGGTATGAACGAGGACACGCCGGGGTTCGTGAATGCCGTCATCGCGGCACGCATCCCGCCTTTGGCACCTCGGTAGCGCCGCGCCGACTACCACCGGGTCCTGGCTCCCAACGCACACCTGTGGCGGCGAGATGAGGATGATCTCGTTCATCACCCTGCCCTCGACCGTAGAGCGCATCCTCCTCCATCTCCACCTGCCGCATCGACCTGCCCGGCTGACCCCCGCCCGGGGCCCCCAGGCCGAGCTCGATCCCCATCAGGGCCCAAGTGGAGACCGAGGGTTGGTTCAGGACGAGGCCACTCCCTCCCGAACCCTGGTGCACCCCCTGGGCCTTGAGCCCCGAAGCCGGAGGCGCATCAACCACCCTTGCCCGGGGTAGCGAGTGGGTCCAGGGGACACCTCCGGCTCCTCCGTATCGGCCCGGAGTTGTCCTTCCCTCCCCATGCCGTGACCCGAGGTGGTGATGCGAATTGTCCGAGGACGTCTGGGAGGTCGCGACCTCCTCTCCCCCGGGGGCCGGGTCCGGCCCACCGCTGAGCAGGTCCGGGATCGGTGGCTGACGGAACTGGAATCGGAGCTCAGGGGCGCGCGGGTCCTGGACCTCTTCGCTGGAACGGGGGCCCTGGGGCTGGAGGCCCTCTCCCGGGGTGCCGCCCGGGTGGACTTCGTGGAATGGAGCGCTGCAGCCCTCCACGCGCTGAAGGGAAATGTCACGGCCCTCGGGGCCCGGAAGCGGTCCCGGATCTTCACCCGGGACGCCCTGGTCTTCATGGCGGCCCTGGACGAGGGTGCCTACGACCTGGCGCTGGCGGATCCCCCCTATTCGTCCTCCCTGGCGGGGCGGGTCGTGGAACTCTGGCAGGAGCGACCCTTCGCCCGGATCCTCTCGGTGGAACATCCCGCCGACGCCACCCTTCCCCCCGGGGGACGCGGCTGGACCGTGGACGGATCGGGAGTCACCACCTACAGAGCCAGGCCGACCCACGAGACCGAATCCCCCTGACGAGGTTCCTGCGCCGGGGGAATTGCCCTCGGCCCGTGGCAATTGCCCTCGGCCCGTGCTTGCACGGCGGACGCGTCGACGCTAAAAGGAAAGGCTTCCTCCCCCACACCCCGGCCTCCATGCTCCGCTTCTCCTACCTCTGGTGGACGCTCCTCTCTGGACTCCTTCCCCTGGCCCTCGGCGCCCAGACGCCCCCGGCGGCAGAGGGGGCGCCGCTGGCCCCGATGGACCTGGAAGCGATTCCCCGGCCCAGCCTCCAGATCCAACCGGCCACGGGACCCATCGTCATCGATGGACGGATGGATGAGGCGGCGTGGCTGGATGTGGAGGTCATCACCGATTTCACCCAGGCCGAGCCCCAGGCCGGTCTGCCCCCCAGCGAGCGAACCGAGGTCCGGATCACCTACGACCAGGACCACCTCTACATCGGGGCCCGGATGTGGGAGTCGGACATCCGGGGGATCGTTCGGGGTGGGATGGAACGGAATGTTCCAGGTACCCTCATGGAGGAGATGGACTCCTTCGGAGTGACGCTGGACACGTTCCTGGACCGGAGGAACTCGTTCATCTTCTTCGTGAATCCTGCCGGAGGCGTGAAGGACGGCCAGGGTTCGGACGACGGTCGAAGCCGGGACTACGGATGGAATGGGGTAGTGGAGGCCCGGACCACCATCGACGACGAGGGGTGGACGGTGGAGATGGCCATCCCGTGGCGGACCCTCCGGTACGATCCCTCCAATCCGACCCCGGAGTGGGGCCTCAACCTCTCCCGTCGCATCCGTCGGCACAACGAGGTCTCGTACTGGGCGCCCCTGGATCGCCGGAACCGGATCTTCCTCATGTCCCGGGCCGGGACCATGACCGGGATGCAGAACCTTCCCGCCGCCCGGAACCTGAGCGTCAAACCCTTCACGGTAGCGTCCCGGTCCGGGGGAAGCGCCGTGGCGGACGAGATTCGGGGAAACGACCTGGACGGCGGGATCGACCTGAAATATGGGATCACCCCCAGCCTCACCTTGGATCTGACCTGGCGCACCGACTTCTCCCAGGTGGAGGTGGACCAGCAGCAGGTGAACCTGAGCCGATTCCCCGTCTTCTTCCCCGAACTCCGGGAGTTCTTCCTGGAGAATTCCGGAACCTTCGCCTTCGGGGACCTGGCCGGGGGACCGGGGGGACCGCGGCTGGGAACCAGCAACCGGGACTTCACCCTCTTTCACTCGCGCCGGATCGGGCTCCGGGGCGGAAGCCCGGTCCCCCTCCTGGGTGGGGGACGGGTCACGGGCCGGGCCGGCGGGGTGGAGCTGGGCGTCCTGAACGTCCAGAGCGAGGCCTTCGACGGTCGGCTGGCCGAGAACTTCAGCGTGGTTCGGCTCCGGCGGGACGTGGGTCCCAATTCCAATGTGGGATTCATGTTCACCAACCGGGAATCCACCGGAGATCCGGACCGGTTCGAGACGTCCCCGCCCTCCGCAAACCGCTCCATGGGCGTGGACGCGAATCTCCGGTTTCTCGGCAACCTCTGGATCAATTCCTACCTGGCCCTTACCGACGAGGGAGAGGCCCGGGACCAGGCGGCCCGCCTCTCCCTGGGATGGCGCGATCCCTTCTGGAACACCTCGGTCTCCTACCGGCAACTCGGCGAAGACTTCGACCCGGGGATCGGTTTCGTCCGGAGGCGGGGGATCCGCCAGGGATACGGCACGCTGGGGATCCACCATCGTCCCGGCACGGCACGGATCACCGAGATCAATCCCTACGTGGAGGCCACCCGGATCACCGACATGGAGGGGAGCGTCGAATCCACCTCCGCGCGCGGCACCCTCGGGTTCAGCTTCCCCGACCGCTCCTCCATCAATCTCTCGGTGAACCGGCAGTTCGAACGGCTCCTCACCCCCTTCCAGATTCGTCCCGGGACCTTCATCCCGGTGGGGGATTACCACTTCCACGAAGGGTCGCTGCGATACGGATCGAGCCAGGGGAGGGCCCTCTCCGGGAGTGTGGGGATCTCGGGAGGGGAGTTCTACGATGGCACCCGGTTCACGATGACCGGGGGAATGCGGTGGCAACCCGACTACCGCCTCATCCTGGAGCTGGACGCCACCCACAACTCCCTGGATGTACAGGGAAGCCGATTCACCGCCGATCTGTACAGCGCCCGGGCCCAGTACGCGGTGAGTACCATCCTCAACTTCACGGGGTTCGTCCAGTACAACGCCGACATGGATGAGGTGATCACCAACCTCCGGGCCAATTTCGTCCATGCCCCTTTGAGCGACGTGTTCCTGCTCTACACCGAGCGCCGCCCCCTGGGCCCGGGGAGCACCGGGGTACTGGAACGTTTCGTTACGCTGAAAGTGACCCGGCTCCTGGTGTTCTGACCGTCGGGTGGGGTGGGGGACCGGGCCCACCGATGGCGGTGTATGGCTTTCAGGAGGATTGTCAGGGTCCGTTCTCAAGGCTCCCCCGGGGCGGGTTTCCCACCGAGGCTGCGCCAGTTGCGACGCCGCTTTCCATCCCTGACGGGGTGATTTTCGCCAAGGACCTCCGATCCGGGACGGACCTCCCCTCGCCCGGGAGCTGATCCCTCGCCAGGAGTCCCCATGGACCATCCACCCCCCGCAGCCGACCCGAGACCGGCCGACGCCAACCCGGCTGGCCCCGACCCCGCCGACCCGGCGGCCCCAGGTGCGACCCTCCTCCAACAGTGGCGACGCCTCTCCCGGTTCCCGGGAGGCACACTCCTCTTCTCGCGACTCCTGGGATTCAAGGTGCCCTACTCCGGGGCGCTGGGCGCCCGGGTCCGCATCCTGGAGCCGGGTCACGCCGTGGTGACGCTCCGGGTCCGACGGGGTGTACGAAACCACCTGGGCTCGGCCCACGCCGTGGCCCTCACGAACCTGGGTGAGCTGGCCACCGGACTCTCGGTGCTCACCGCCCTCCCCACCGGCGTCCGGGGGATCGTGCTCCGTCTTGAGTCCGAGTACCTGAAGAAGGGGCGGGGACTCCTCACCGCCGAATCTCGCTGGACCCCTCCCGCCGGAGACGTGCCCTTCCCCGCCGGAGCCGGCGGCTCCCTGGACCACTGGGCAGAGACGGTCATCCGGGACGGGGAGGGGTCCGAGGTGGCCCGGGTCCGCGCCCTCTGGCGTCTGGGGCGGAAGGAGTGAGCGCCGCGACCCGCCTCTCCAGGGACGCCGGAATCCGGGTCCCTCTCCTGTGCGGCGCCATGTATCCCTGCTCAAACCCTGAACTGGTGGCCGCGGTATCCGAGGCCGGCGGAATGGGGATCCTCCAGCCCATTTCCCTCACCTATGTGCATGGCTACGGCTTCCGTGAGGGCATTCGGAAGATCCGATCCCTCACCTCCCGGCCCATCGGGATGAACGCCCTCATCGAGACCTCCTCCCGTACCTACCGGAAGCGGATGGAGGAGTGGATCGATGTGGCCCTCGAGGAGGGAATCCGCTTCTTCGTCACCTCCCTGGGGAAGCCCGACTGGGTGGTCCGCGCCGTGGAGCCAGTGGGAGGAAGGGTCTATCACGATGTGACGGAGCGGAAGTGGGCGCTGAAGGGGGTGGAAGCCGGCGTCCACGGTCTCATCGCCGTGAATCGGAGAGCCGGTGGTCACCCCGGAGAACGCACCCCGGAGGCGCTCCTGGAGGAGCTCGCCGATCTGGGGCTCCCCGTGGTCTGTGCCGGGGGGGTGGGAACCGAGGAGGAGTTCGTCGCCGCCCTCCGGATGGGGTACGACGGGGTCCAGATGGGAACCCGGTTCATCGCCACCCCGGAGTGCCGGGCATCGACTCCCTACAAGGAGGCGATCCTCCAGGCGGGAGAGGAGGACATCCTCTGGACGGAGCGCATCACCGGAACGCCGGTGGCCGTCATCGCCACGCCCTACACCCGGGCCATGGGGGAGAAGGTGGGACCGCTGGCGCGGCGCCTCCTCCGGCACCCCCGCACCAAGCACTGGATGCGGAGTTGGTATGGCCTCCGGTCCCTCTGGAAGCTCAAGCGCTCCTCACTGGACGAGAGCGGGTCGAAGGAGTACTGGCAGGCGGGGAAGAGCGTGGCCGGCGTCCAGGCGATCGAGCCCGCAGGAGACATCGTCCGCCGCTTCGAAGGGGCGGCGGCAGAGAGAGAAAGTCCGGAGGGCCGGGGGCGCAGGGACTCCGAAGGAGCCTGACCCCCGGCCGGCTCCGGGATCACTTCAGTGATTTCGCGAACCGCTCCACCATGTCCAGGACCGGGGTGTTCACACCCCGGGAGGCCAGGACCTTCTTCATGGCCCGGAGTTCCTTCCGCCCCTCCCCCGCCCGACCGGCTGCCGCCAGCGCCACCGCCCGGTCCCGCACCAGCTCATGATGGATCAGGTTGGCGGCCCGGTCGCTGGAGCCCTTGAGAAGCTTGGCTGCGGCATCGGTGACCCGGAGGACCTCCTCGGGATCGGGCTTGTGGCTCTCCTTCAGGACCGGCTTCTCCGGGTCTTCGAAGCGGAAGTGGCTCCGGGCCTCGGACTTGGCTACGGTCAATGCCGCCTGTACCCCCACCATGCTCTCCTTGAAACGGTCCGCCATCTCCCGGAGGGTGTCCATCCCGCCCTTCAGCGCCGGGGCCTCCGATCCTTCCAGGTAGAGCGCCAGCCCCACCGAGCGTTCGAAGACGTCCGACGCCAGTCGGTCGTGCTCCCGGCTCACGGGCTGTCCGATCCGAATCCGGTGCGCGGGAGACGGGATGGAGACCCCGCTGGGGTCGTGGTAGACGGCTCGGACCCGGTACTCCCCAGGTTCGGAGAAGACGAATCCGCCCTTTCCGAAGGCGAGGGGAAGGGTCTGACTGTAACGATCCGTTCCAGCTTCGGACCCCTGGGGTTCCAGGGTCCGGGTCTCCAGGGGTGCAATCTCACAGGTCAGAGGCTCGTAGTGGATCACTGCCCCCGATGGCTTCCGGACATGAATGGAGACGGCTCCACCCTCGGGGCGTAGATCGGCCAGGACCTCCAGGGGGAATGGGGCCGCGTTCCTCAGACGCAACTCCACCTCCACCGGCTCCAGGAACTCGAAGTGACCGGACGATCGAACCAGCAACTCCAGGGGCATCTCACCTTCCGCCGGGAGCATGGCCGGATTCTCTCCTCCACTGTGGAGGTGCAACCCCGTAGCCCACGCATCGCCCCCCGGGATCACCGATGCCCGATTCCCGTGCCGCAGGTGAAGGAGCTCTTCCTCGTCGAACTCCAGCATGAAGTTGTTCCAGAAGTTGGTGACGTAGTGCGGGTAGTTCATCCAGGAGAGGGCGTCGGCCCGATCCTTGTTCCAGGAGTGGACGAAGTTGAACCCGTGTCCCGCCTCGTGGATCCAGGTATAGAGGTAGTTTCGGAGTGCGGTAGCCTGGGCCTGGGTCGTGGGCGCGCCGGCCGGAAGATTGTTGAACCAGTGGTGATTTCGGAACAGGGCGAACCCCTGCCGCTCCGGCGGCTCTCCTGTTGCGCTGTAGTCGAACATGATCCCGGCCAGCCCACTGTTGTCATGGCGGCCGCAGAGGACGCCCCACATGTCCCACTTGGGCCAGGCCCCGCCGGCGGCATACCGGCTGAAATGGGTCTCCATGGCATCATGGAGCTCCGCATTGGACCAGGTATTGAACTGACTGGCGCTGTCATCGATGATGGTGCGTTCCGGCGCCACCGTGACCTCCACACCCGCCTCCTGGTAGGCCGAGGCAACCGTCATGTCGCGCTGTACAAGGCCACCGGGGCGGGTCGCATGGGCATGGGTGTCGTAGGTGGGCAGGATCGGCTCTGCGTTCACCGAGGCGCAGACATCCACCTCCATCCTGAGTTGCCGGAAGGCAGACGATGTTCGGGGACAACGGAAGGTCCGGATAACCCGGGTGAGTCGGGCACGGAAGGTGGCCTCCGCCGGGCCCGCCATCTTTCCCCCCTCCCAGGGAATCCGCACGGTTACGGTTTCGAAGGGACTCCTCCCCTCCCAGTAGCGCACCACCCCGGTCACCACCACCGCCTGGGATTCCCAGGAAACGTTCGGGTTATGCACCACCCAGGAGGAGGTGTAGGATTTCCAGGAGAATTTCCGCGCACCCCACTGCATCTCGTGGAGCTTGAAGAAATCCCCGCTGAGGCGATTCAGGACCGGGGAATGGGGTCCCCGTGAATCGATATCCACCCGGAGGACGAGTTCTTCACCTCCGGAGGGCACGATTCGAGGTCCCTCGTAGGTGCCGCTCACCGGGCCCAGCCGGAGGAATCTGGAAAGATCCAGTTGCCTGAGGAGCTCACGGTTCAGCAGGGTCTGGCGATCCAGCTGCACCCGGGGCAGACCTTGGGGGTCGATGCCGGCCCCCGTTCCCGGGTGAAGCGGGTCTCCATCGGGGTCGAGATCGTCCGCGAGGTGGGCGTGGACGTCAGAGGAGGGGTCGGGGTCAGACTTGGGGCTCATGACAGGCTCCGGCAGTCACAGGGTGAAGGGTTCGGACGGATGTGCGGGTGGGCGGACGGGATGGAAGTCCGTGGCAACACCATGGAGGGCCGAATCAAAGAAAACCCAGTGGCTCCGTGCCGAGGGCATGCAGGAGTCTGCCATCCTCCATCCACACCCTGACCCAGAGATCCTCCGTTCCCGCGGGAAGTGGGACCATCGCCTCGGCGAGCCCATCGGACGAGATGCACACATCCATCCGCCCCGACTCGGTGGTGAGAGGTACATCCACCTGCGCGGCGAACCCCATCATCAGGTCCGTCGAGACCGCCTCCGAGCGGAAGATCTCCTCCCCCTCGACTGTCACGGTTACGCCTTCACCAGAGAAACCCCGCTCGAGAAACAAGTGAAGGGTCCGCATCGCAACTCCCGACCAAGGTGAAATGAGATGTTCCACCTGCCCCACCATGTGGCGCCGAGGGCGGAAGGGCAAGGATCATTGGACCGTTCCCTGTCCTCCCGGAAGTAGTGTCCCCTCACTCCCTTCGTCCGGCGCGTTCCGAAACGATCCGTTGGACTCGCCGACCCGCGCCGGCAGGTCAGAAGTACAGATGGACCCGGAGACCCGTGGTCACGGTCCGGAGGCGGGAGGTGCTGTCGTCATTCTCGGCCCGATCGTTGGAGAAGCGCAGGCCGGTCCATCCTCCGATGGACATCTGGTCCACGGGAAACCAGTCGACGCCGAATCCCCCATCGATCCCCACCCCTCGGCTGGTGCGATCCGCCTCTCCCTCCTCGGATCTGCGGCTGTGGGTGAATCCGAGGCCCCCGTACCAGAAGGGCGCGATCCTGGGGCTGCCCGTGACGTACCACTTGATCCGGGGCCCGATCCCCAGGGTGAACTGACTGCGATCGGATCGAGCCCCTCCCCGATCCTCCGAGACCCAGTCCAGCGTTCCCAGGAGTCCCAGATTCGACCGATCGGAAATGAAATACCAGATCCCGGCTTCACTACTCCCGGATCCGTCGATCCCGAACGAAAGGGAACGGGTGCCCTGGGAAACGGGGGCCGGGGACTGGGCCTCAAGCACAGGGGGGGAGAGGAGAAGCCACAGGGCGACCGACAGGAGCAGCGCCATCCGACCCTTGGGCGGGGCCCCGGAGGGTCCGGTGGAAGCGGAGGGAGACAGGTGGAGCTTCGGCGTGGGGCGCGAACCACGGGCATGGGCGATTCGACGCATCATGGGATCTCCGGGAGAAAGTGGGATTCGAGATAGTTGGATCCGAGATAGTTGGATCCGGTGTGGAGTCGGCCGTCTCGGGCCCGGCCGCCATCGCTCTCTCAGCAAGGCCGATGCCAACGTTCGCCAGCCCCGGGGAGGCCCTCCTCCAAAGAAATCCGCAGGGTGGCAGGAGATGGTTGCACGCTGGCCCGGAAGAACATTCATCCTTGGTGCGAACCGCCGTGATGGCACGGCCCCTCCCCCTCTGTGGTCCTCACCTTCCTTCGTCCAGGCGTCGGAGTTGCCGCCGGTGGTGACGGATGTGGGAACGGAGGAACTCCACCAGCTCCATGAGGTCCAGGGGACCGGACACGGGATGGCGCACCACGGCCTGGCGAAGATCCCCCCCCAGCCGTCCCCGCAAGTCGGCGTCCACTCGTTCTCCCACCTCCCTCCACCGGGCCTCCACCTGGCTGAAGGGGAGAGGCGGGGTGGGATCCACCCGGGAGGTGGGAATGGACACCCGGAGGCCCAGGCGGAACACCACCCATACCGCCAGCGCTCCCAGCCGGTCCCGAATGGGACGGCGGGCCAGGGGTGCGCCGGAGGCCAGAGCCGATAGGAAGGCATCCTCCGCCAGCATGAGGTGCTGGGCCACCTGAACCGCCGACCACCCGCCTCCCGGGGGAGGTTTCGTGCCCTCCTCCCCCAGGGCCCGCACCTCCTCCAGGAATGCCTCCCGGTCCCGGGACAGGGCCTTGAGGGCTTCGGAGGGGGTCATGGCAGAGTCCGGAAGCCGGCGGAGTCGGGAGATCCCGCGGTCAGGGTCGGGGATGCAGCGGCCGGCGCCCTACCCAACCTGACCCTACCCAACCTGACCGAGGAGCTCGTCCTCCCATGAGAAGTCTGGCTCGGGTCGCGGCTGCCTCCGGTACCACTCGAAGGTCTCCTGGAGCCCCTGGTTCAGCGGCACCGGCTCAAGTCCCAGCTCCTCTTTCACCCGCCGCGCTTTCGCCGTGATGGGTGGCAGGTCCAGGTAGATCCCGAAGTAGAGCGGTGGGCCGAAAACGCCCCCCCCCGCCGCCTCGATCCGCTCCCGGGGAATGAAGGCCAGGCGAACCGGCCGTCCTGCGGCCCGAGCCAGGGCCTCGACGAACTCCACCTGCGTCACCGGCGGATAATTCCCGAGGCTGTAGCCCTTTCCCGCTGCTTCGTCCCGGTGGGCGGCCAGGATCAGGGAACGGCCCACGTCCTCGACGTGGACGAACTGCATGTGGCGCTCGCCCTCCCCAGGGATGATCACCGGCCGGTCCGCCAGGATCCGGTCCCAGAAGAAGCTCTCCCGGTAGAAGGGGTTCTCCGGCCCGTAGATGAATGGCGGGCGGATGGTGGTTACCGGGATCCCCTCCTCCCGATGGAGCTGGAAGAGGGCCCGCTCGCTCTCCGCCTTCTCCCTGGCGTAGGACTCGGGGTGATCCGGGGGAGCCAGGGCATCGTCGTCCTCGTGGTCCACGCCACCCCCGTATGCGGCCACACTGGAGACGAAGACGTAGCGCTTGAGACCACCGCCCTCCGCGGCGGCCCGGGCCGCCGCCACGACGGGCCCCGCCGGGGTTCCCCTCTCCCAGTCGTACACGTTGTCGAAGACGACGTCGAAGGCCATTCCAGCCAGGGCCTCCTGGACCGCCCGGGCGTCGTTCCGATCACAGAGAAGCTCCCGGACCCGGTCGCCGAAGGGCGTTCCCGGACTCCGGTGGAGGATGGTGACCTCGTCGCCCCGCTCCAGGAGCCGACGAACCAGGGCCTGACCTATGAAGAGGGTGCCACCGATGACCAGGGTACGCGTCACGTGACGGAACCTCCGGGACGAGTGGAAGCCGTGGATGCACCGCGGCCCGTACACAGCGGGCGGCTTAGGTATGGGTGGCCGACCGAGAGAGCCCGTGCCCCGTCTCGATGGCTTCGATGAGCGCAGAGAAGCGTCAGGGGGTCGCCACCTCGGCGCCCTCGGTCCGGCGCCACTCGTCGTATTGACGGCGCATCTCCAGCAGGGGGTTCTCCGCCAACCGCTCCGTCAACACCGAGAGGGCGAGCCAGGGAGCGTTGGGAGTACCGGCGTCCGTCATCCCGATGCTCTCGGTGGCGTAGGGCGGGTCCCCGCCCCGGGCCACCAGGATCGCCGCCATGGAGGTGGTCTGCCGCACGTTCCCCTGGTTGCAGCGGACGTCGCCTCCGGCGATGGAGCCGGCCTCCAGCGCCCGCATCAGCCGGTCGGAGAGGGTGTTGAACCCCGCAGGGTCCTCCCAGCGAAAGGCATCGAGAGGGTCCTGGACCACCGCGGCGCTCACCAGGGTGTTCCCCTGGGAACTCACGCCCCGGCTGGCGTCGGCCATGACACCGGCGTAGCGGGGGATCCCGTCGTCGCCCATGGTGGTCCCCTGCCGCAGGGGAGTCGTGTATCCGGCCACATGGACGAAGCCATCGTGCATGGTGACGACCCCGTACTGCCGGCGATCCAGCTCATCGTCCCATGCCGGATCCGTCACCCGCTGGATGACCTCCTCGGCGGTGAGCCCCTCCTGGATCGCCTCGAACACCCGGTTCCGGTTGTCCACGTTGAAGCCGGCCTGGGTGGCCGCCGCCCCCTTCCCCGGCACCAGGGCGGCCACCCCGTCCCCGTAGCTGGTGACGCAGGAGGCCACTGCCACCCCCACATCCCCGGTCAGGGGATCCACCCCCACCACCGACCAGGTGGTCATGTCCAGTTCTCTGGGATACTCGGGCTCCGGAGCCGCGCAGGCGGCCAGGACCAGAAGGGCCACGAAGGGGAGGGTCCTGTGGATGGGTCGCATATCCGTCACTCCGTCCAGTCGGGTCAGTGCAGGCGCTCTTCCGCCGGCGCCATGGGCGCGGCGGGCACGGTGGCAAGGTAGACGGGGAACCAGCCACGGCGCCAGCCGTCCCCTGAGCGGAGGAAGAGCGCCCCGGGAGCCGTCCCGACCCGCGCATGGATGGCTCAGCCCATGGATGGCTCAGCCCATGGAAGGCTCAGCGCATGGACGGCGCGCGTGCTCCCTGGGTCCCCATCAATCCCCGGCGGCGGAGCAGGTGGCCGGGATCGGGGTCACGCCCCGCGAAGTCCCGGTACATCTCCATGGGGTCCCGGCTTCCTCCCGGGGCCAGGATGCACTCCCGGTAGCGCTCCCCGTTCTCTCGGGTGAGACCGCCGTTTTCCCGGAACCACTCCTCGCTGTCGGCGTCCAGCACCTCGCTCCAGAAATAGGAGTAGTATCCAGCGGAATACCCTCCCATGACGTGAGAGAAGTAGGGAAGACGGTACCGGGGCGGAACCGGTGCATAATCCAGACCCGCTTCCATGAGGATCCGCGCCTCGACCTCCAGGAGCTCCGCCGCCGAGGGGATCGCATCGTCAGGCGCCTGATGAAGCGCCTGGTCCAGGATGGCTGCGGCCAGGTACTCGGTGGAGCGAAAACCCTCGTGGAGCTGTTCCGCCGCCATGGCCCGCTCCAGCAGTTCCCCGGGGATGGGCTCCCCGGTCCGGTGGTGCACCGCGTAGTTCCGGAGAACCTCGGGCCATGAAGCCCACATCTCGAACAGCTGGGACGGGTATTCCACGAAGTCCCGGGGCACCGAAGTGCCGGAGAAACGCGGATAGGTGACCCGGGAGAGAAGGCCATGGAGGACATGGCCGAACTCGTGGAAGAGGGTCGTGACCTCATCCCAGGTCAGGAGCATGGGCTCGCCCTCGGGAGGCCGGGTGAGGTTCAGGTGGTTTCCGGTGACCGGCTGGCCGCCCAGGAGGTGGGACTGGAGGGAATAGCTGCTCATCCAGGCCCCGCCCCGCTTGCTGGATCGTGCGTAGAAGTCCCCGTACATGAGGCCCAGGGGAGAGCCATTTTCCTCGAACACCTCCCAGACCTGTACATCCGGGTGGTAGACCGGCAGGTCGGGACGCGATTGGAAGGTGATCCCGAAAAGCGCCTGGGCGGCATGAAACACACCCTTTTCCAGTACCGCCTCCAGCTCGAAGTACGGACGGACCTCCCCGGCGTCGAAGGCGTGCCGGTCTTGCCGCACCTGCTCGGCATAATAGGCCCAGTCCCAGGGGGCCAGCTCGAAGGGCTCCTCCTCCGACCCGTCGATCCGTCGCTGTATCTCCTCCCCTTCCCGACGGGCGTTGGCCACTGCCGCTAGGGCGGCCTCCTTCAACATGGTGTTCACCTTCTCCACGCGCCGTGCGGTCTGCTCGGCCAGGATGAAGTCGGCGTGGGTGTCGAAGCCCAGCATCTGTGCACGCTCCGACCGAAGGCGCAGCGTCTCGGAAAGGATCGCGGTGGTGTCGTATTCGTTGCCCTGGCTCCCCCGGGCGATGGAGGCCCGGTGCAGACGCTCCCGGAGATCCCGGCTGCGGAGGTGGGCAAGGGCGGGCTGGCCGGTGGTGTTCTGGAGGGTGAGAACATACTTCCCCTCCAGATCCCGCTCCGTCGCCGCCGCCGCCGCCGCATGGACGAGGGTCTCGGGGAGGCCGGCCAGATCCCCTCGGTCCTCCACCACCACGGCCGACGCATTCATCTCCGCCAGGAGGTGCTGCTGGAAGAGGGTTCCCAGCTCGGCCAGGCGTGTGTTGATCTCCCGGAGCCGCTCCTTTCCATCCTCGCCGAGCGTGGCCCCGGCCCGGACGAAGTCGGTGTGATAGCGCTCCAAAAGGCGAAGGGACTCTGCATCCAGCTCCAGGGCGGCCCGGTTCTCGTGCAGCGCTTCGATCCGTTCGAAGAGATGCCGGTCCAGGAAGATGGCGTCACGGTGGGCGGACAGCTTCGGTGCCACCTCCCGCTGAATCGCCTGGAGGGCCTCGTTGGTCCGGGTCGCCGCAAGGGCACCGAAGATGCGGAGGATCCGGTCCCGGTCCTGCCCGGAGCGCTCCAGCGTCACGATGGTGTTCTGGAAGTTGGGGGGATCCGGATCATGGGCAATCGCCGCGATCTCAGCCTCGGCCAGCGCCAGGCTCCGCTCGATGGCCGGAACGAAGTGCTCGTCCTCGATGCGGTGGAAGGGGGGGGCTCCGAAGGGGAGTGTGCTGGGAAGAAGGAGGGGGTTCACGGGGGGCCTGGCGAGGTTGGATGACGGAAGTGTCGGAGAGGCCGGAAAGGGCTCTCCGACCTCCGGTTCGGCGCTGGAGCGCTCCCGGGACCCGTCAACGGTAACGGCTGGGCGGGGCGGAGACGAGCGCGACGACCCGGGGCCCGCCCCCCCCTACCAGTCCGTCGGTGCGTAGTCCTTCAGGAACTGGCCCCACACATGCTCTCCCGTGTTGAATCCGTGGATGATGGGATCCACGATCCGGGCCGCACCATCCACGATGTCCAGGGGCGGGTGGAAGCCATGGATCTCGGTCTTTCGGGCCGCGATGGCCTCGGGATCCTCGTCGGTGACCCACCCCGTGTCCACCGCGTTCATGTGGATCCCGTCGTTATGATAGTCCGTCGCCGACGTGCGCGTCATCATGTTCAGTGCGGCCTTGGCCATGTTTGTGTGGGGGTGACGGGTGGTCTTGGCGTTTCGGTAGAACTGGCCCTCCACTGCCGACACGTTGACGATGTGCTTGTCCGGGTCCGCGGTGCGGAGCATGAGGGGCTTGAGCCGGGCGTTGAGGACGAAGGGGGCGACCGCATTGATGAGGTGGACCTCCAGGAGCTCCACGGTGGGGACCTCCGCCATGAGCATCCGCCACGAGTTGGTCTCCCTGAGGTCGATCTGCTGCAGGTCCTGGTCCAGCCGTCCCTCGGGAAAGAGCGCTCGCTGGGCCTCCCGCTCCTCGGGTAGGAGGGGCACCTGAGACAGCGCAGCGGCATGGGCGATCCCCGGCGCCTTCCCGCGGTCCTGTTCGCCGTCCTCCCCGCCAACCTCGGCACCATTCTCGGCGCCACCCACCCTGAGAGTCCCCATGGGGACTCGCGGTCCGGTATCCGGAATGGCGCCGCTGGGAAGAAGGCTGTAGCCCCGGAGTCCCTCGAAGTCGCCGAGGACCTTCCGGACGTCCGCGGGAAGCTCCTCCCGCGCCGCCTCCTCCCCCTCCATCATGTGGGCATAGAACCCCGGAGGGCGCCGGACCGTCTGGCATGCGTTGTTGATGATGAAATCCAGCCGCTGTCGGGTCCTCAGGATCTCGGCGCAGAAGGCCTCCACGCTGGGCGTGTGCCGGAGATCGAGACCGAAGATCTGAAGCCGGTCCCCCCACTCCGCGAAGTCCTCCTCCCGGGCGTATCGGGCTGCGGCATCCCGGGGGAAACGCGTCGTCACGATGAGCTCGGCTCCTGAACGTAGGAGCTTGATCCCCGCCTGGTAGCCGATCTTGACCCGACCTCCCGTGAGGAGCGCCACCCGCCCCGAGAGATCCGCCAGTTCGCCGCGCTTCCTGAAGTTGAGCTGCGCGCAGGGAGGGCAGAGCTGGTCGTAGAAGTGGTGGAGCTCGGTGAAGAGCTCCTTGCAGACGTAGCAGTGCTGTTCTGCCACGTCGGCTTCGTGACCCACCTCGCCGGCGCGGGGATCGTCCAGGGACTCCGGGTTCAGGGCGGGGCCGATCCCGCCCGCCTCGGCTGGCGGAAAGATGTTGGGCGTGGTGAAGGTGGGCTTCCGACGAAGCCTGCGGATCCCCCTCTCATTCAATACCTTGTTCTCGGCCCGCCGGCTTTCCGCCTTTCGCTTCTTCGCCAGGGCCTTGGTGAGGGCACGTCGCTTTGCAGGATCCGGCGTCCAGACCTCGCCGGCGGCGTGGATCAGGCGCCGCTGATCCTCCTTCCCGGCTCGGGCGAGGAGGGTACGATCGGCGGCGATCTTCTCCAGGAGGTCGGCGGCGGCCCGGATCTGCGCCTCCAGGGAGCCAGGGGCCGGGGAGGTGGCTTCCGGCGAGCCGGCGTCCAGGGAGGGGGAATCCAGGGGGGACCCGGGTCCCTCGTCGGCAAATCGTGGGGCTTCGTCTTCTTTCGGCATGGGTACAATCTAGTGTAGTGTCGCCGAAGTCCCGTGGCAGTCGAGCGCCGCTGCATCCACTCCAGCGTCGTTGCTCCTCCTCGACGTAGCGGTGCTATGCCTCGTCGTCGCGCCTAGCTGGAGCGGCGCTTCGTCACTCTTGGTGCTCACAGGACTTCGGCGACACCACACTGGCGCGTGCCTGCCGAGCAGAACGGGGAGGAAGGAATGATCGACCTGCGGCATGCACTGGTGACAGGGGCTTCTGGATTCATCGGGAAGCACATCGTCCGGAGGCTCCTCGACGCGGGCCTCCTGGTAACGGGATCGGTTCGGGCTCCTGCACGGGCCGAAGAGGTGCGCGCCGCGGTGGCCCCCCACCTGGACGACCCGACCGCCATCGAACGCCTCCACTTCGTGGAGCTCGACCTCGAGCGGGACGAAGGATGGTTCGATGCGTTGGAGGGGATCGACGCGCTGGTGCACACCGCCTCCCCCTTCCCCATGAAATTGCCGCGACGGGAGGAGGAGCTGATCCGTCCGGCGGTGCAGGGGACGCTCCGGGCCCTTCAGGCGGCGGAGGCGGCTGGGGTTCGCCGCGTGGTCCTCACCTCGTCGGTTGCCGCCGTGCAGGGGACGGACCTCCCGGCCGGAATGTCGCACTTCGACGAGGAGGATTGGACGGATGTCACCCGCTCGGATGTCACCTCCTACGACCGCTCCAAGACGCTCGCGGAGCGGGCTGCCTGGGGTTTCGTCCGGGACTCGGCCCCGGAGATGACACTGACCTCCATCAATCCCGGGCTCGTCCTGGGGCCGGCCCTGGACTCTCGCTACGGCACCTCACTCCAGATCGTCGAGCGGATCCTCCGGCGGAAGGATCCCATGCTCCCCCGGTGGGGGCTCTCCGTCGTGGATGTCCGGGATGTGGCCGAGGCGCACGTCGAGGCGCTCCGCCGGCCCGAAACCGCCGGTGAACGCATTCTCGTGGCGGGAGAGTTCCTCTGGATGTCGGAAATCGCCGAGGCGATCCAGGGGGCGTATCCGGATCGGAAGGTGGTAACCCGGACCGCTCCCAACGGGCTCATTCGTCTGATCGGACTCTTCGATCCCGTGCTCCGCAAGCAGGTCGTCCCCCACCTGGGGAAGCGCCGGGACATCTCGAATGAGCGGGCCCGGGAACGGCTCGGGATGGAGTTGATGGATGCCCGCCGGAGCGTGGCGGATACCGCCAGGTTCCTGGTGGAAGTCGTGGGTCTCTGAGTTCCTTCCCACCCCGGACCTCCGGACCACCGGACCACCGGACCACCGGACCACCGGAAGGCGGGGCTTCCAACGGATTCTCCTGGCTACCCCCGGAGGGCCGCTATACGTTGATGGGTAACCACTTCCCTCATCCCCTGAGCCATGGTCCCTGGCAGCCTGATCCTGCTGGCCCCCGTCCGCCCCGGCTTCGAGACCTCCCTGGGGCAACTCCTCCAGGAGGTGGGTGACGATGTCCGCGGCCGACGCCTCGCCCAGGATCCCCATGCCTTCCACATCCACTTTTCCCGAAGCGACCGGATCCACTTCGCCCGCTTCGCCCTGGTGGAAGGCCCCGAAGGGGAGGAGGGTCGGACTCGCCTCCTCCTCGCCTCCACCTTCGACGGCCGGCTGCAGGAGCATCTCCGAGAACTCACCGAACTCACCACGGACCCGGATCGGCTCTGGGGCCACTGCGAGGGATACACCGGGGTCGCCGGCTTCCCCGACTTTGTACGCGCACACAGCCACGAGCCCAACGCTTTCTATATCGCCTTTCGGGATGGGTCGGTGGAGGCAGTCCACAAGGACCTGGCACTCCGGCGGCGGATCGACCGGATCGTCGACACTGACCCGGTCCGGGGAGTCCGTCGCTTGGAGCGGGTGCTGGAACGGGAGCGGCGGCGGCGCAGCAGGCCCCTTCGCCTCCTCCTCTCCTTCCTTGGCAGGGGGACCAACCTCGCACGTCGGTTCCTCCGCGCCCTGCCCATCCTCTGGGACGTACCCCGGGCGGCGGCCCGCTACGGGCTCGTCACCGTCTGGCGGGCCAGCCTCACGATCCTGGCTACCCTGAACCGCTATCGCGCCGTCCGGATCTTCAACCGGCTGGTGGGAAACCGACTTCCGCCCATGGGCTCGCACCACTCCTCCCTGGCGCCGGACCGGTGCCCAGCGGTGCGGGACCCTGCCCGGGGCCGTTCCCCTGCCCGGAGCCGGTCGCCAGGGGCCCGGCCGTCAGATGTCCAGGGATCAGCGGCCCAGCCCTCAGGAGCCGAAGACCTTCCCCCGTCCCACCGGGAGGACGCCGTCGCCCAGAACCAGCTCACCCTTCTCACTGGGGTGGAGCCGGGTCAGCTTCGGCGGCTCGGGGCAGTCCTGGCTGCGGTGGACACGCTGGCGAAGCGACTCTCGCCCCCCGGCTCCCTCACCGGGATCACCACGATCCATTTCGTCCGCTGGGTCATCGTGGACGAAGGCAAGCGGCTGCTCATGGTGAGCGACTACGATGGCACCTGGGAGAACTACATCGACGAGTTCGCCGAGATGATCCTCTCGGGATTGGACGCCATCTGGGGAGGGGCCACCGGTGCGCCCCCCGATGGCGCCCGGGACCTACCAGCTTTCAAGGACTTCCTTCGCACCCACCAGGTACCGGCCCGTGTCTTCTATAGCGCCTATCCAGGGACGACGACGCTGAACATCCTTTCGAATCGGGAGTTGGCTGGAGCCCTCCCCCCCCTGGCACGGACACCTGCACGGTGACGCCATCCACGCTCCTTTCCCCCGGAGAACGGTCCGACATCCAGGGCCTCGTGGCCTCGGGCTACGGACATCTCCCCTGGGCCGCCTATCTCTTCTTCCGGGTCCAGGACCCGGAACTGGGCCGGGCCTGGCTCCGGGAACGGCGGAGGGAGGTGACCACCGCCGCCCCCTGGCCCCGGGATCCGGAGGGCAACCGGATCAAGCCCCAGGAGGCAGTGAACCTTGCCCTCTCCGCACCGGGTCTGCGAGCGCTGGAGGTACCGGCATCGGTGGTCTGCACCTTCTCCCCCGAGTTCCAGGAAGGGATGGCCCATCCGGATCGGGCCGAGAAGCTGGGGGACGACGGGGAGAGCCATCCCTCCCGCTGGGAACTGGGCGGGCCCGCAACACCCCCCATCCACGGCGCCCTCATCCTCCACGCCGCCACCGAGGCCGGGGTCGGAGCGTTGGTCCAGCGACAACTCGAGGTCATGGAGCGGAACGGCGAGGGAGTCGTCCTGGTCCCGGACGGGGTACAGGAGGGCACGATCTGGTCGGGACACGCAGAGCCCTTCGGATTCCGGGACGGAATCGCCCAGCCCCGGGTGGAGGGCTTCCACGGGGACGGGGTTCCCACGGGCGAGTTCGTCCTGGGATACCCGAACCACTACGGGATCCTCCCGCCAGGCCCCCTCGTACCCCATGGGCTGGACCCCGACAGGGTCCTGCCCCCTTCGGAGAACCCCCACCACCCGGCCCGGCACTTCCGGGACCTGGGTCGGCACGGCAGCTATCTCGTCTACCGGAAGCTGGCCCAGGACGTGGCTGGTTTCTGGCGCTTCATGGTCCGAGAGGCGGACCGTCGAGGTGGGGGAAGGGGCCCGTCCCCCGCCCTCCGTATCGCCTCGCTCTGTGTGGGGCGGTGGCCCGGTGGGGCCCCGCTGGAGCTTGCTCCCCACGCAGACGATCCCTCGCTGGCAGACGCCGACGACTTCGGCTATGCCGAGGATCCGGAAGGACTTCGGTGTCCTCTCGGAGCACATGTTCGACGGACCCACCCCCGGGACCTGATCCATCCCTACGGTCCCGAGGCCTCCCTCCGGATGTCCCGGGCCCACCGCCTCCTCCGGAGAGGCCGGATCTATGGTCGGCCCCTCTTCGATCCCGGACGCCTTCTGGACCCTTCCCATGAGGTGGGCCGCCTCCTTCGGGAACTCGAGGACGACGAAGAGCCCCGGGGTCTCCACTTCCTCAGTGTGGAGGCCGGGATCGCGAGTCAGTTCGAGTTCGTCCAGCAGGCCTGGTGCAACAACCCCCGGTTCAATGGGCTCCGCGACAACCCGGATCCCCTCATCGGCCGCATGCCCGGACCCACCGATCCCCCGGGCACACCCCCCGCTCCGGGCCAAACGGGTCACGCACCCGGAGTCATGACCTTCCCGCGGGGCCCGATCCAGGATCGGACGGCCCCCCTCCCCCGCTTCGTCACCAACCGGGGTGGCGCCTATCTCTTCCTCCCCGGGCTGCGCGCGCTCCGCTGGCTATCCGGAGCGGTTCAAAAAGCGGCCGGGTGACGAGCGGGGTGTCCTCCCCCGCCCACCACCCGGCCTGGGTGCTGGGTCCTCAGCTTCGCCGGCGGATTACAGTTCCACCGTCACCTCGGCCGTGCCGGACACCTCCCCGATCGCCGCAGTGATGGTGGCCACACCTTCACCCACCGCCGTCACCACTCCCTCCTGATCCACCACCGCCACCTCGGCGTCGGAGGTGGTCCAGACCACCACCGCCCCTTCGATCTCGACGCCATCGGCGTCCAGGACGGTGGCGGCCAGCTCGGCGGTGGCCCCGATCTCCGCTCCGGTTGCGTCGAGCACCGTGGCGCTCAACTGCACCGTGGCGCCGACCTCCGTGAGGGTCGCGGTGTCAGGCTCGACCACCACCTCCGCCGGGGTCGGGGCAGGGAGCACCACCGTAACCTGGGCGTTCCCGGTCGCGTCCCCGCTCTGGGCCGTGATCGTGGTGGAACCCTCGCCCACAGCCTCCACTGTACCGCCCTCGCCCACCGTCGCCACTGCGGTGTTCGAAGAACTCCACGTCACAGCGGCTGTAGGCATCTCCACACCGTCCGCATCCCTCACAGTGGCCATCAGTTGCGCCGTGGCGCAGATCGATGTCAGGTCGCCACCCTGGGTTCCCCAGATGTCCCTTGACAGGGGCAACGTGCGTGCCGGCTCCATGCTCGAGGGATTTCGATGAGGCTAAAGACCAGGAATACCAAGATGCTCAGGGGGTAGCGCGGGGCGCGAGCCCCGATGAGGCGTCCTTCCGATCCACGTAACTCTTGCATTGCGGCATGAAGAACTTCCTCACGGGGGGAGGCGTCGCCCCGTGGATCGGAACGATGTGGGGGTCACCCGGCGGCCAGCCTGCTCCCGGCTCCTGAGCCTTGGGTGTGGTGAGTGCCCGGACGAGGGAAAGGAGATGGCTCCTGCACAGTGGCGCTTCAGGGCCCCGAGCGCTTCAGGACCCCGTGCCCTCCAGCTCCACGGCCGGGGGGCGGGCCTGCCCACCACTCCCCACCGGCACCTTGAGGCACGCCACCCACTGCCCCCCGCCCTTGTCCTCCA
>REED01000123.1 GCA_007695225.1 Gemmatimonadales bacterium | reverse complement strand
CGGACGCCCGCTACCTCGACGAGATCGCCCAGGTCTGCGGCACCACCCGGCGACTCCTCATGGAGGCCATGGCAGATGGCTGCTTTCCGCTCATCCTGGGGGGCGACCACTCCCTCTCCATCGGCTCCGTGGCTGCGGTGGCGGATCACCACCGGGCTCGGGGGGAAAAGATCGGGGTGATCTGGGTCGATGCCCACACCGACATGAACGCGCCCGAAACCACCCCCAGCGGAAACATCCACGGGATGAGCCTGGCGGTCCTCACGGGTCGTGGCGCCCCCGCGCTGACGGGGCTGGCCGACGCCATTCCCGCCGTCGACCCGGCCCATGTCTCGGTCATCGGAGCGCGGGAGATCGACCCGGCCGAGAAGGAGTGGGTGCGGGCTTCGGGCATCCGGGTCTTTACCATGTCCGAGGTGGATGACCGTGGGCTCCCGGCCTGCCTGGACGAGGCCATGGAGCGGGCCACCCGGGGCACCGCAGGATTCCACGTCTCCTTTGACCTGGACAGCACCGACCCCATGGTTGCCCCGGGGGTGGGAACGCCGGTGGCCGGAGGGATCACCTACCGGGAGGCGCACCTCATCTGTGAGAAGCTCTCCCGCTCCGGGAAACTCCTCAGTTTTGAACTGGTGGAACTGAACCCGGTCCTGGACCAGGGGAACCGAACGGCCCAGTTCGGCGTGGAACTCATCGCCAGCGCCCTGGGGAAGACCATCCTGTAGAAGCGGCGCCGGAGAACGGCGGAGAGGGCGCGCAGGAGGGGCCGCAGGTTGACCCCGACCCTTCCGGAGGGTCAAGGTGGGGGGCCCCGCGCCGGCCCGGCGATGAGATGAAGGAGCCGGACCCGCCCTACCCACTCCCGCCCTCACACCCCGCTCAGTCGGGACCAGGACCTCCGCCATGACCCCGAGCTTCAGCCTCGCCCCCGGCTTCACCCTGATCCTGGGGCTGGCCGGCCTCCTGGCCTTCCCCTCCATCGGGAACGCCCAGCACACCGACCCCCTGCCGGACCCCCTTCCCGAGGCCCACCCGCTCTACGAGGGGACCTACTCCATCATCGCCCGGGATCCCGAGACCGGGGAGCTGGGGATGGGGGTGCAGAGCCGTGCCTTCGCCGTGGGCTACCGGACGTGGACCGCCCGGGGGGGGCTCGCCATCTTCGCCCACCAGGCGGCATCCAACCCCTACTACGGCCGGGTTGGGATGGAGATGCTGGCGGCAGGTCTCCATCCCCAGGAGGTGCTGGACCGGTTGGTGCGAAGCGACGAGGAGAGCGGCCGTCGCCAGGTGGCCATCCTGGACATCCACGGGCGGACCGCCGCCTTCACCGGGGCCGACACCAACGATTGGAAAGGGCACGAGTGCGGCGTGGACTTCTGCGCCCAGGGAAACATCCTGGCGGGTCCCGAGGTGGTGGACGCCATGGCCCGGACCTTTGAATCCACGGCCGGACAGCCCCTTCCCGACCGTCTGCTGGCCGCGCTGGACGCGGCGGAGGCCGCCGGTGGCGACATCCGGGGGATGCAGTCCTCCGCCATGACCATCGTGGAGGCGGCCGCAGGGGCGGGAGGATACTCCGACGTCACCCTGGACCTACGGGTGAACGACCATCCCCAGCCCCTGGTGGAGCTCCGCCGGCTCCTCACCGTCTTTCGCTCCGGAGGCGTCATCGCACAGGCCAACGCCCTCTTCCAGGAGGGGGACCGGGAAGGGGGGCTGGCCATGGTCCTGGATCTCCGGGATCAGATCCCGGAAAAGGACAACGTCTGGATCGCCCTGGCGGGGATGTATCTGGAGATGGACCGGCGCGGGGACGCCCTGGAGGCCCTGGGTCAGGCGGTGGAGACGAACCCGGCGAACCGGCGTCAGCTTCCCCGCGACCCGCGCTTCCAGGAACTCCACGACGACCGGGAGTTCCTCCGGATCACGGGCGACGGGCGATGAGCTCGATCTCGATGCGGGCCCCCATGGGAAGGCTCGCCACCCCGATGGTGGTCCGGGCCGGAAAGGGCTTCTCGAACCTCGAGGCATACGCCTCGTTCATGGCGCTGAAATCGTCCATGTCGGTGAGGTAGACGTTCACCTTCACCACGTCGTCCGGGGTGAGCCCTGCCGCCTCCAGGACGGAGAAGAGGTTGTCAAAACACTGGTGGGCCTGGTCCCCCACGCCCCCGCTCCGGAGCTCGCCTGTCGCGGGATCCCGGGGAGTCTGGCCGGAGCAGAAGACATAGGAACCGGCGTCGATGCCGTGGGAGTAGGGCCCCACGGAGGAGGCGCCGGGGCTGGTGATGGGGGTTCGGCTCATGGCGGGTCGGATTGGAGGGTGGATGGGGGTGGGCGACGGTGGACGGCGAAGGGACCACACGTAGGGACCACGCGAGGGACCAGGGCGGAAAGGACCGAGGATCGAACGGGGGGAGGATAGCTCGCCCCGCGGCTCCCGTCGAGATGGTTGTGGGCGGCGCCTCGCCCCTTGCTTGAGCCCTCAGTCGGGCAGATACCCCGCAGCCAGGGCCTGGAACTCCTCCACCTGGCTCCGCTCCCAGGTCTCGTCCCGTCCCAGCTCCCCGGCCATGAGCCGTGCCACTCGGGGAGCAAGTTCCATGGCCGCTCGGGCGTTCAGTTGCAGGATCCGGGTCCTGCGGGAGAGGACGTCGTCCACCGTCCGGGCCATCTCGTTTCGCACCGCCCACACCACCTGCCCCGCCTGGATGGGAACGTCCTCGTGGAGGCTCTCCGCGAGCTCCGGTTCGGCCCGCATCAGGTTCCGCAGGGCCGGGGCGTCGGAGCCGTAGTAGGCCAGGTCACCGAAGGCGGTGGTCTGCCGGTGGTAGCCATGGATGTTCAGCGTGCGGGTAATGCAGGGCCGCTCCTCGAGCTGACCCAGGGTGATGGCGTGATCGATGCAATCCTCGGCCATCTTCCGATAGGTGGTCCACTTCCCCCCGAAGATGGAAAGGAGACCCGCCGCGTTGATCTGGATGGTGTGGTCCCGGGAGAGGGAGGCGGTACTGGACTCCTCGTCGGCCCTGACCAGCGGACGGATACCGGCGAAGACGCTGAGGACATCTGAACGGGTGGGGGCCTTGTGGAGGTACTCCGCCGCCGTATCCAGGATGAAGTCGATCTCGTGGTTCAGGGCGCGAGGCTCCAGGGTGGCGGCCTCGATGGGGGTGTCGGTGGTTCCCAGGACGGTGTGGTGGTGCCAGGGAATGGCGAAGAGGACCCGGCCATCGCTGGTCCGGGGAACCATGATGGCAGTGTCCCCCGGGAGGAAGCTCCGGTCCAGGACCACGTGGACCCCCTGACTGGGAGCGATCATCCTCGGGGCCTCGGGGTCCGACATCCGCACCACGTCGTCGGTAAAGGCGCCGGTGGCATTGATGACGCAGCGAGCCCGGACCGTGCGCTCCCTTCCACTCTCCAGGTCCCGGATCACCGCCCCATTCACGAATCCCCCTTCGTCCAGGGAGAGCCCGACACAGGGGCAGTAGTTGAGCATGGTGGCCCCCTGCCGAGCGGCGGTCTGCACCAAGTTCAGCAGGAGCCGGGCGTCATCGAACTGGCCGTCATAGTAGAGCACCCCTCCCCGGAGCCCCTTCTCCTCCACCGTGGGGATCCGGGAACGGACGTCCTGGGAGGAGAGGCGGCGAGATCGGTTGAACCCGTACTGACCCGCAAGCATGTCGTACACCTTCATGCCGATCCCATAGAACGGCGCCTCCCACCAGTCGTAGTTGGGGACCACGAAGGCCAGGTCATGGACCAGGTGGGGGGCGTTCTTCAGAAGGATTCCCCGCTCCTTCAGCGCCTCCATGACCAGGGGAATGTTCCCCTGCTGCAGGTACCGGACGCCGCCGTGGATGAGCTTGGTGGACCGGGATGAGGTCCCCTTTCCGAAGTCGCTCTGATCCACCAGGAGGGTCCGGTAGCCCCGGGACGCCGCGTCCACCGCGGCGCCCACCCCGGTGGCGCCCCCGCCGATGATGAGGATCTCCCAGGGCTCCTCCTCTCCCCGAAAGGCTCGCTCCACTCCGTCGCCTCGATCCATCATTACGTTGCCCTCCCTCTGTGGATCCCTCCGGGACCGGTGATTCCCCGGTTGCCCGGGCCGACTCCTCCGGCAACATTCCGGCCGGACCTGCGGGACGCCTCGGTGCTTCCCGACCGTCCAACCCCCGGAGTCCTGCCGAGTGCCGTGGTACACGCAGACTCCCACATTCCGTGCCCTTCGCGCCCCCATCCCCCGTTTCGGAGAATCCGCCCCATGCCTCGCTTCCAGCCCTTCGACCTGGAGCACTACCAGTCCCGCTTCGAACACACCGTGGAGGCCAACCTGGCGGACAGCTCGGTGAAGTGCCTGGACGTGGGGTCCTGGCTGGAGCCGGAGGAGAAGGAGGCCCTCCTGGCGTCAGGACTCTTCTACCCCCAGGTGAATGGACTCCAGCGACTCCGGGAGCGGATCGCGGCGCTCTATCCCGACACCTCCTCCGAGGAGGTCCTTGTGACGGTGGGGACGGCCCAGGCGAACCTCCTGGTGGTCTCCACCCTCCTGGAGCCCGGAGACGAGATCGTGGCCTTCACCCCCGGCTACCGTCAGGTTCCCGGTCTGGCCGCCAACCTGGGATGCCGGGTCCGGGAGGTGGCCATGGACCCCGACCGGGACTGGATGCCGGATTGGGAGGCTTTCGAGGCCCAGGTCACCGAGGGTGTTCGCCTCGTGGCGGTGGTGAACCCCAACAACCCCACCGGACGCATCTTTCGGCCCGACGAGATGGAGCGGATCGTGGCGGCCTGCCGCCGGGTCGGGGCCTGGCTCCACGCCGACGAGGTCTACCAGGGCACCGAACTGGACGGATCGGAGTCCACGTCCTTCCGGGGAATGTATGATCGGGTCGTGGTGACCAACTCCCTCTCCAAGGCATACGGGCTGGCGGGGCTTCGCATCGGATGGGTCGTGGCCTCCCCGGAGATGACACAGGAACTCTGGCGACGGCACGAGTTCCAGGTCATTGCCGCTGCCGGCCCCAGCATGGTCATGGCCGATCTGGCCCTGGCACCGGAGAAGCGGGCGATGCTCCTGGAACGTCAGCGCCGGCTGAGCCGAGAGGGGCACGCCCTCCTCACCCACTGGCTCGAGGAGCACCCGGAACTCTTCAGCGTGGCTCGGCGCGAGGCCACCGCCATCGCGTTCGTCCGCTATCACCTGGACGCCCCCTCCCTGGAGGTTGCGGAACGGATCCGGACGGAGGCGAACCTCCTGGTGGCCCCGGGAGCCTTTCTGGGCGCCGAGGGGCACCTCCGTCTCACCGTCGGCTACGAGGAGGCTCGGATCCGCCCGGCGCTGCAGCGGATCGCCTCGGTCGTGCAGGGAATGGCGTGATCCCTCGGAACCCGACCTGATCCGGCTGAGGGGATCGGAAGCCGACTCAGGTGATCAGAGGAAGGTCAGAAGAAGAGGGTGTGGGCCATGAGGGCGATGATGGGGAGGGTGATGGCGGTCCGGATGAGGAAGATGGCCACCAACTCCAGAAAATTCAGGGGGATCTTGGACTTGAGGATGAGGACCCCGATCTCCGACATGTAGATGAGCTGCGTGAGGGAGAGACACCCGATGACGAAGCGGGTGAGTTCGCTCTCCACTCCGGTGAGGAGGACGGCCGGAAGGAACATGTCGGCGAATCCCACCAGGGTGGCCGGGGCCGCCGCCGCCGCCTCGGGAAGGCGGAGGAGTTCCAGCACCGGCACCATGGGCAGGGAGATCCAGGTGAATACCGGGGTGAATTCCGCCACCACCAGCGCCGCAGTCCCGATGGCCATGACCAGGGGGAGAAGCCCGAAGAAGATATCGCCGATATTCACCAGGGTACCCCGGACGAGGGCCCGGGTCGGCGGGGCATTGCGGGCCCGATGTGTTGCCTCCTCCAGGCTGGCCCGGAGGAGCCCCTTGTTTGAGGGCTCAGGCTCCACCATCTGTCGGCCTACCGGTTCGTGGTAGAGATCCTTCTTCCAGGACAGAGGCGGGATCCGGGGAATGATCACCGCAGCCGTCAGACCCGCCACCACCACCGTGAAGTAGAGCTGGATGAACATGTGGTTCAGACCGATGAACCCGGTGATGAGCAATGTGAAGGCGATGGAGGCCACCGAGAAATTGGTGGCGATGACCGCGGCCTCCCGCTGGCTGTAGTATCCCCGTTCATACTGCTGGTAGGTGATGATGACCCCCAGCGTCGCCGCCCCCATCCAGGACGCCGTGGCGTCGATGGCACTCCGCCCGGGAAGGCGGAAGATCCAACGGAAGGGACGCCGGACCACCGTCCCGATGAACTCCATGAACCCGAACTCCACCAGGAAGGGGAGGAGGATCAGGGCGAAGAAGAAGAAGGTGAGCAGGACGGGGATGAGGTCGTTCAGGATCACTCCCCCGGTGGCCCCGCCCCGGATGAACTCGGGGCCGAACTGCATCAGGGTCATGACGGCGAAGAGGGCCCCGACGATCCGCATGGCAAACCAGGCCCACCCCACGTGGAAGATCTCCTCCCACCCGTGAGCGCGGGTCCACGCCGGATTCATCCACCGGGCGATGGCCGTCACCGCTACCGAGAGACAGAGAACGCCGACCCCCATGGGGAGAAGGGCTGCCCCCAGGAAGCCCTGGAGCCAGTCGGCCAGCCAGCCCACCCCGATGGTGACCGTCTCCCCAACGGGAAAGGGTACCAGGAACATGCCCACACCGATGAGCGTGGGGATGAGGAACCGGAGGATGTCCCCTGCTGTGAAGGAGGCACCGGCCCCACCCGTGTCCACCCGCAGGGGGTCGGGGGAAGTAGGGCTGGGGTCTGAAGAAGGAGTCATGGAGATCCGTTCGGGGTCCGGTCTGCCGGAGTGGGGGAAAGCAAAGGCGCCGGACGCCTCAGCCGGCCTCCTGCCCCATCAAAAGGGACCGGAGGGGCGGGGACGTCCGGCGCCTGCCGGATCAGCGCTGGGCCGTGATGGGCTCGGCGTTGGCCAGATCCCGAAGCGCTTCGGCCATGGCCCGGACCCGACCCGGATCCCCGGCCTCGACAGCGCTCCGCTCGAGGCGAATGGCCAGGGCGGTGAGTTCAGTCCTGCGATCGGGTCCGGCGGTCATCCCCTCGAGGCGATCCAGCTCCCTGGCCACATGGGCCCGGGCCTCGGCGCCCAGGCCGGCGTTCCGCTCCAACTGGTCCAGGTAGGCCCGGGCCACCACGAAGGCCGGCGGCCAGCGCTTGGAGGGCTGCATCTGGGGGTTGAACTCGGAGAAGTTCACCAGGAGGGCGGCCTCGAGCTCATTCTGGGTGAGGTGCTCGCTGGGGACCAGGCGCAGGACGTCGAAGCCCCGCCCGATCTCCGATCCGTAGATGTGTCCGTTGTACCAGTACGTCGACCAGTACCCACCGGTCATGAGGTCGGTGGCGCTCATGGGGCCCCGATCGAAGTAGGCGATCTCGAAGGGGTTGGACGGATCGGTGAAGTCGAAGACCGAGACGCCACCCTGGTACCAGGCCTGCACCTTGATGTCCCGCCCGGGCACCGGGACCAGGGAGCCGTTGTGGGCCACACAGTTCTCCGTCTCCGTCTGGGGGGCGGGGAGCTTGTAGTAACTCCGGAACTGCATCCGCCCATCCACGACCTCGAAGATGGCGTTGGCGCCCCACTCCGGGGGATCGGTGGCCAGGCAGCGGGGCGCGCTCCCTCCACCCCACTCGTCGGTGAAGATCACCGTCGTACCATCGTTGCTGAAGGTGGCGGAGTGCCAGTAGGCGAAGCTGGGGTCCACCACCTCGTCCAGGCGCACCGGGACCGCGGGATTGGAGATGTCGAAGAGGATCCCGTTCCCCGAGCAGGCTCCGGCCGCGAGCCCCAGCTCCGGATAGGCGGTGATGTCGTGGCACTGGTTCGTCTCACGGGACATCTGGGTCCCCTCTCCGTGGTCGCCGCCCTGCCAGAGCCCGGCGATGGCCCCGGTCTCCTCATCGGCGAAGACCCGGGGCGAGTCGATGAGCCGGGCCTCGTGGGGTGCCGCCAGGGGCACCCGTATCACGTCGATGCTCCAGTACGACGTGGTGGGATCGTTGGGGTCGCGGACGTCCACACACCCCGCCAGCTCCTCTCCGGGACGGGCGCCGCTGGTCCCGGAGTTGTAGACGTAGAGGGTCTCGGGGTCGTTGGGGTCGGTGATGAGGGTATGGGTGTGGGAGCCCCGGCAGGTCTGGACCGCCGCCACCTGCCTCGGGTTGTCCAGGTCGCTCACGTCGAAGATGCGCACGCCCCGGAACCGCTCGGGGTCGACCTCGTCCCGGGTGCCCTGGGTGCCGCAGTCGATCCGGGCCCGGGTCTCCTGGACCGACATGAAGAGGAGGTCCCCGAAGATGGAGAGGTCACCCTGTCCCCCGGGGCAGACCACCGAAACCCGGAGGGTGGGATTCGCCGGATCGGAGATGTCGTAGACGGTGAACCCGTGGTAGTTGCCCACGAAGGCCAGATCGTCCCGGAAGGCCAGATCGCTGTTGGAGAAGTTTCCGTCTCCGGGGGTCGAGGGGTTGTAAAACCCCTCGGGCCGGCTCCGGTGGGCCAGGAGCTCCATGTTGAGAGCGGCCTCTTCGGCATCCGACCACCCCGGCGCCAGCCCCACCCGGGCATCCGTGCCCCCCGTAGCGCTCTGCTGGGCCGCCACCTCGCCGGCCACGAGGAGGCCTCCCAGCGCCAGAAGGGAAAGTCCGGCGAGGGCTCCACTTCCAATGTTACTCCACTTCGGGTTCATCTTCTCGATTCTCATTCTGGATCCGTCCAAGATGGAAGAGCACAGGCCGACGCGTCAGGGGACGGCGTTCAGCATTCGGGTCATACGGGAGATCTCGATCCGTTGATCCGCGTCCACATGGGAGGCGAACTCGAAGATCTCTCCCCCCTGCCCCGCTCCCGGGGAGGCGAAGAGTTCCGCCACCATGGTGAGGGCCCCTTCGTGGTGGTAGATCATGTATTCCAGGAAGAGCCTGTCGAAGGCGTCCCCGGTGGCGGAGGCCAGCCGATGGAGCTGGTCCGGGGTGAGCATCCCGGGCATCCCCTCATGGGCCTCGGGATGCCCAGCGTCTGGATGTCCGGCATCGTGTCCTGCGTGGGCATGGGCGGACGGGTCCACGTGATGCCCCGCGTGGGGATCGGCTCCGTGCCCGGCCTCGTGCCCGCCCCCATGCCCCATCCCGAGGGGATCCGGGGCCTCCTCCCATCGGTCCTCCAGCCAGCGCCGCATGAGGGCGATCTCGGACCCCTGGGAGATCTCGATGCGTCGCGCCAGGAGGCGGATGTCTTCCCGCTGGGAGCGGTCCGGCACCAGGACCGTCATTTCCAGCGCCTGGGCGTGGTGGCCGATCATGTCCCGCATGAAGCGGACATCGGCGTCGGTGTGGGGGGGACGGGGGAGCTCGGCGACGTCCGCCGGTGAGAGGGTGCGTCCCGCCTGTCCCGGGGCTCCGGGCTGCACCACCGGAGATACCGTCTCCGAGGGAGCGGGGCCTGGTCCAGCAGGGGGCGCCCCGCCGGGGGATCCGGATGCGCACCCAGCCAGCCCCCATCCGCCCAGGAGGGTGACCAGGCCAAGGACTCGGCCGTAAGGGAACGGGGAGCGTCCCGGAGAGCGCCCCGCGGTTCGGTAGGATGTGATCATCGGGATCCTGTCCACGGCCATGGTGACCGGCCCCACGGCCTCCGGGGGGTCCCCGGGGGCCGGCATGTGCTTCGGGGCCGGCACAACTCAAACCCTGAACAGTCCCCTCCAGCGCCGGGAAACGCAAGACCTGGGCATGGACCCCTCTCCTCCCCTTATGCTACGACGACCGTCGGGTGCGGGCGAAGCTCCGGTGGTGTGGACGACGCTCCCGGGGTGTGGGTGACGCTCCCGGCTACTCCCGCGGCGGATCCCTACGAAGGATCCGGTCCATGTCCACCCGGAGGGAGTCGATGGTCCGGACTTCCTCTCGCATGGCTTCCGTGGCCGTGCGGAGCTCGGCCAGCTCCCGGTCCCGCACCGCAACGGCCTCCTCCGACTCCCGACGGATCCGCTCCATCTCCTCCCGGAGGGAGGCCACCTCGGAGCGGGTTTCCTCCAGGGCCTCCCGGGTCTGATCCAGCTCCCGCTCCACCGGCGCCGGAGTGCGGGGCTCTCCGGTGGGAGCGGGTCTGGGCCCGGCCTCCACGTCCCGCTCGCGTCCGGCCTCCGCGTCGCGCCCGGGTTCGCCCTCGGGGTCGCGC
>REED01000079.1 GCA_007695225.1 Gemmatimonadales bacterium | reverse complement strand
GACGGGTTCTATCCGTATCCGTTCGTGGATGTGGGCCAGATCGGTTACCCTCGGGTCCTCCTGAACATCGCCGGCCTAAGCCTGGGGTTCGTGCTTGGGTCGGCGCTGGTGATTGGCGCGGGCCGGCGGATAGCGGGGGCCGGGAAGGAGCGGTAGGCCCCGGAGGGATGGCCTGGATGGGGCTTGGTGCGGCGGGAATCCTCGTGGCCATGGCGCTCCCGAGCCTGGGGGCTGGGGCGGGAGTCCATTCCTCACCCCCTACCTGTAGGGAGCCTACTTCCTCTGCTACTCGTAAGCATCCCCGGAAACACCTCTCCCAGCGGGCACGTGATCTGCTCGCTGGCCATCGCCCTCGTCCTCTGGACCGTGCTCCCCCTCGCCGGGGGGGTCTTCCTGTGGGTGCCCGCCAGCATCCCGGTGGCCTCGGTGGTGCTTCGGTGCCACTACGCCGCCGATTCACTCCTGGGGATCGTGCTGGCGACCGTCTCCTTCAAGGTGCTGGGATGAGCGGAGCGGCCGGGAGCGGGAGCAGGGAGGCGGGAAGCCGGGGCGCCTCCGCAGGGAGGCGGGTCGGGCCCGCCGCTACCGTCTCACCCTGGCCAGGGTGGCGAAGCGGCCCGGCCGCGTCCTCCAGGGGATGACGCCTCGGTGAGGCCCCGGGGGGACGGACCCCTCCCCACCACCCGGACCCACCAGATCCGGAACCCTGTGGCGAAGAGGAGGGGGGGCGCAAGGGCGGCCAGGAACCAGATCACCTTCAGGAAGGGGGAGCCCAGGTCCCCCGCGTGGAGGGGCCGGACCCACGAGGTGAGGGCGTGCCCCGGGGAGGCCGGACTGGGCCCCTGGACCTCCACCACCCCGCCGGCGTGGGGATCCAGATACACCGAGGTGAGACGGGGATCACTCCCCGTCCGCCGGAAGGCCGGAGAGAACTGGACCAGGAGGGGGCTCTCCTCGTCCACCGGGAGGATGACCCGAGCCACGTGCTGTCCAGGCGCCACCGCCCGGGCCGTCTGGAGGAGGGTGGCGAGCGCCGGCCCAACCCCCGCCGCCCCGTTTTCCCCTGGCCCCCTTCCGCCCGACCCCGACTCCACCTGCGGGGTCGGAGGCGGCGCGGTGGGCGACACCAGCCCCACCACGGCCCGGAGCTGGGAGGGAAAGGCCAGGTACACCCCGGTGAGGGCCCACATCCCCAGGAAAAGAAGGCTTCCCATCCCCACCGCACCGTGGAGCCCCCGGAGGGTCCATCGTCGGGGCCTCCGGCGGCGGAGTCTGCGGGGATCCTCCCCTCCGTTTCCCTCCCCAGACCGCACCCGAGCCCGCCAAAGCCCCACACCCGTTGCGGCCAGAACCAGAACCAGGAGGGCGCCCACTCCGTTCACCCTGCGCCCCGTGCGGCCGGCCAGGAGTTCGAAGTGGAGGTCCTGGAGGAGCCTCACCAGGGAGCGTTCCGGGAGCTCTCCCAGGGGCCGGGCCGTCACCGGATCCACGAGTACGGTTCGGAAGCTCCCGTCCTGCAGGACGTAGGCCAGGTAGGTGTCCCTGGAGCGGGTGGGAACGTCCACCCCCGAGACCCGTCCCCCGGGGAAGGCTCCCGCCACCGCCTCCAGGACCACCGCCGGGTCGGCCCGGGGACCTGGCGCGGAGGCGGTGAAGAGGTGGGGGTGGAGGGCCCGCTGGAGCTCGCTCCGGTAGACCAGTGCGGCCCCGGTGACGGAGAGCACCGTGAGGTGGAGACCGGCCAGGAGCCCCACCCAGAGGTGGACGCGCCGAAGCACGGTCCTCCCCCTCGTGGGGCGCCCCCGGGGGGTGCGAGGCGCCATCATTCACGTCCGATCCCTTCCCTCGAAGGGGTTCAGTTCGGCGCGAACGGGGCCGGTCTCCTGGCTCGAGGCAGCGGCGCCCGCCTTCCCGGGACCCCTCGCGGGGGATCCCAGTGGCCTGTTGGACGCGCTGCTCCGGAAGCACACGTGGGCGTGTCTCCGGGCCTCTTACAGTGGCGGGGCCGCGCCGGTCTCACACCGGACTTCCAACGATGCCCCGTTCGCTCAGTCGGGCTCCGAGGCTAGCGGGAGGGGCGAGGCCGGGGCAAGCCGGAGGGGGCGCGATCCGGTGCCGCCCCGCGATCGCCGCGCCCTGGCCGCCGCGCCTGACCACCGCGCCTGATCACTGTGCCTGATCACTGCGCCTGATCACCGCGCCTCGATCTGGGGCCAGTCGTGGACCACGGTGGCTTACCCCATCTGCTCGCTGTTCAGGGCCCGGACCATGGCCAACCGGGGCCACTCCCCGCTCAGCCCCCACCCGGCAGTCCAAAAACCCACAACGATGCGCCCTCCAAGGAACGATGGCATTGAAGCGCGTCCCATAGGAGCTCGGAGCCGGAAGCGTCCCCCCCGAAGATCGACGATTGTGGCCCCAGGGGGTCTGTACGGCGCCTCCAAATGCCACCATCCCCAAAGAAGCCCTCGATTGTGGAGAAACGGCGCCCGAACGCCGCCCTGATCATCGCCCCAGAAAGTCCACCAGCTCCCGGGTGAGGCGCTCCGGCGCCTCCCAATGGGGGTTGTGCCCCACTCCGGGGAAGAGGACCAGGTGCCCGTTGGGGAAGGCGTCGGCGGCATTCCGGGCCAGGTCGGGGAAGTTGGGGCCGTCCAGCTCTCCCCCGATCACCAGCGCCGGCGCCTGGATCTGGGGCCAGTCGTGGACCACGGTGGCGTACCCCATCTGCTCGCTGTTCAGGGCCCGGACCATGGCCAGGCGGGGCCACTCCCCGCTCAGCCCCCACCCGTAGTGGATCCGGACGTACTCCATGTAGCGGTCATCCCACTCCGCCACGTGCCCCCGGATGGTGTTCCGGGCGGCCTGGTAGCTTCGCCCCTCCGCCGGCTCCGCGGGGCGCCACCCCCGCCCTGCCCGGTTGTCGGCCAGCCCGATGGCGTTCACCAGGGCCACGTGGCTCGCCCGCTCCGGGTAGAGGAGGGCGAATCGGCTCGCCTTCATGCCCCCGAAGGAGTGCCCCACCACGGCGGCCTGCTCGATCCCCAGGTGATCGAGGACCCGCGCGATGTTTCCGGCGTGCATGTCCACGCTGTAGGGGATGATGGGCTTCGAGGAGCGGCCGTAGCCGATCTGGTCCATGGCAACCACCCGGAAGCCGGCGTCCACCAGCCCGTCGATGACCCCCTCCCAGGAGGCGGCCCAGTAGTTCCCCCCGTGGAGGAGGACCACCGTCTGGCCGTTTCCTCCCCCGGCAGGCGACACGTCCATGAAGGCCATCCGGACGTCCTCACCATATAGAGAGAATCCGATCAGAGAGACAGGATGCGGGTAGGGGACGTCCTCCATGTTGATGGAGACGGGGCCCCACTCCGGCGGCGGCGCGTCCGGCGGCTCCTGGGCCGCGAGGGCGGCCAGGGTCGCGACGGCAGGCGCCGCCAAGAAGAGGGCCAGGGCGGCCGGGAGGATCCGAGTGAGTCCTCGGCGGGTCTCGGGACGGGTCGTCGGGCTCATGGGTTGCTCCCTCCGTTCGTTTGGGTTGCGGCTACGCTGCGAATCTAATCTCGGGTCGGCGAGGTTCGGTAGCTACCGAGAGGGCTGAGGGGCGGGGTTCTGGCAGAGGATTGGCCGGCTCGCATCGCCATTCACCTGCCCCGTCCGCGGATCGAGGATTGTGGGTAACCGCCAGACCCCGTCACCGTGGGCCCAATAGCCCACTGAGGTGTAACTTCATTGTGGGACGCATGGTGTCGGCGTGTGAGAAACATCGACCAACAAATGGTGGGAGTAGCTATGGATCCTGACGTGGCGGACCTCTTCCGGCAGGCCCTTCGCCTGAAAGAAAGGGACCGGGCATCCCTCGCGGGTGCCCTTCTGGAGACGTTGTACGGCCCCGAAGCTGATCAGGGTGGAGACTGGGAGGAGGTGATCCTTCGCCGAGTGAGGGAGTTGGAGGAGACATCCATCGACACCGTGCCGTGGTCGGAGGTCAGGGAACGCCTCTTCCGTGGCTACACGTGAGATTCGGTGGCACCCCCGGGCCATCACAGACGCTGAGCAAGCACGGGATTGGTACGCCCGCCGCAGCCCGCTTGCAGCAAGGGCTTTCCTCCTGGCCCTGGACAAAGCTGTTGAAGCCGTCCGGCTGGATCCGGAGCGTTGGCCCGCCTCCACGGCAGGGTGCCGTCGCTACTTGATTCCAGGCTCCTTTCCGTACGGCTTGATTTTCCGAGTGCACTCGGTCATTGAGGTCGTCGCAGTAGCCCACGAGCGGCGACGACCCGGGTTCTGGGCCCAGAGAGGATCCATGGAACCGTGATGAATTGCAGTCCTCGATTCGTCGCCCATGCCCTATGCGGAGTCAGATCCGGACGTTTCAGGGCTTGGCCCGGCCCCACCGTCACTTCCGGCTGAACACCGCCCCGTGCTGCACTCCGGCCAGCCGTATACCGGGCTCCGTCTCGCCATCCTCCTGGAACCGCTCATCCACGGCCAGCACGCCGGTGGCCGGATCATGGGTGAGGAGGACCACCCGGTCCGCCATGGCGCATCTGGAAGACAGCCAGGAAACTGCTTTAGCCCAGACGGATCTAGAAGGCTGTTGAAGAAGTACAGGGACCACCGAGAAGGGGTCTTGCGCGACCCAAGCGCGATGCGTTTGGGTGCCCGGGCAAGGCGGGTCGCTGAAAGCGATGCGGTAGCATCGGTGAAGCGGCCCAACGAAGATCCAGGGCCGCAACCCCCCTTCTCCCTTCGGGTTGGGGCGGCAGGGAGCCCCCTCGGTCGTTGGCTCCCCTCGACGTAGCTCTCGCTATGCCTGCGGGTCGCCGCCTACGATTAGGGCTCCCTGGCGCTCCCAACGGTGGCGCCCTCTACTTCTTCAACGGCCTTCTAGTGTGGGGGTGCGAATAGCCATCCATGGCGACAAGGGAACGATGGGCTCGGCGCTTGCCTTTTCTCCCCCTCGCCCGGTAGATCCCGCGAACACCTTCCCGGAGCCCTTCCCTTGCCACATCGCCCCTTCCCCGCGCTCTTGGCCGCCGCCCCCGCCGTCCTCCTCCTCCTGGCCCTCCCCGGGTGCGGGCGCTTCGACCGGGGACCCGCCGGACACTGGGACGAGCTGGCCCGACCCGGGACCGGCCCCCTCGTGCACTTCGACCCGGCGATGGTGGAGGGCCTCCCGGACCCGGCCCGCCGCCTCCTCCTCTGGAGCATCGAGCCCGGCACACCCCTGGCCCGGACGGCGGAGGTATCCATGAGCGGGACGATTGTCCTGGACGCGGCCAGGGGGCCGATCCCCATGGAGGCGGTGCAGATCCTGACACCCCCGGTGGGGTTCATCTGGAGCGCCCGCACCCACGGGGGGCTCATGCGCATCCGGGGCTACGATCGTTTCTCCCAGGGCGAGGGAGAGATGCGCTGGAAGCTCTTCGGGCTCATCCCGGTGATGCGGGCCACCGGCGCGGACGTGACCCGCTCCGCCGCCGCCCGCCTCCTCATGGAGGGGCTCATGGTGCCGGCGTACCTGGTGCCGGCGCAACTGGTGCCCACTCCAGACGAAGGCGCGGCGGAACACCCCCAGCCGGACCAGGGGGGGACGCCCCGGTGGGAGGCGGTGGACGACCGCCATGCCCGCTATCGGGCCACCGTCGCCGGCGAGGAGGTGGTGACCACCGTGGAGGTGGATCCCGACGGCCGTCCCCTCCGGGCCTGGGCGGAGCGTTGGAACGAGGGAGCCTACGAGCGCTTCCAGGTGGAGCTTTCCGGCGAGATCACCTCCGGCGGGTACCGGATCCCATCTCGGGTCCAGGCGGGATGGCGCCTGGGCGACCCGGACGAGTTCCGTTTCTTCGACGCCACCCTCACCCGGCTCGAGTATCGGTAGGGAGTGCGTCCGTCGTCTCCCCCTCCGTCTCCCCCTCCAGCTCCCTCCAGTGGCGCTCGAACCAGCCCATGACGGGGGAGCCGGCCAGGCCGTGGACCACGATGGAGACCAGGACCACGAAGCCCACCAGCGCCCAGAGCATCTCCGCGCCCTCGAAGCTCTCTCGGTTCAGGGCATAGGCCAGGTAGTAGAAGGAGCCGATCCCCCGGATCCCGAAGAAGCTCAGCGCCAGCCGCTCCTGGTAGGGCACCCCGGAGAAGGGGAAGGCCAGCATCCCGAAGAGGGGGCGCACCAGGAAGAGGAAGGCGAGCCCCGCAAGGACGGCGTTCAGGGTGAGGGGAGCCAGGAGCCCTCCGGCGATGGCCCCGCCGAAGAGGAAGAGCACCATCACCCGGAGGAGCTGCTCCGTTTCCTCCACGAAGTCGTGTAGCTCCTCGTGGTACTTCTCGGCCCACTCCAGGTGGCGCATGAGGACCGGGGTCACGAACACGGCGATGAAGCCGTACCCCCCCAGCACCTCGGTGACCCCGTAGACCAGGAGGGTGATGGCCAGGGCCACGAAGCCGGTGCGCTTGTGGGCAAAGGCCCGGTCCCTGGGGAGGTGGAAGAGGAGGTAGGTGAGGCCGTACCCGGCGGCCAACCCCACCACCACCCCCATCCCCACCCGGTAGAGCACGTCCACCAGGAGCCAGTCGCCGAGCCACCCCTCCGGAGCGAGACCCACCACCGCCACGGCGATGGCCAGGTTCGTGAAGGGGAAGGCCAGGCCGTCGTTCAGCCCCGACTCCGAGGTGAGGCCGAAGCGGACCTCGTCCTCCCGCCCCTTGTGGGGCTCCCCCACCTGCACATCCTCCGCCAGCACCGGGTCGGTGGGAGCCATGACCGCTCCCAGGAGGAGCGCGGAGGCCGGCGCCAGCCCCACCGCCCACCACCCCAGGAGGGCCACCCCCGCGATGGTGAGGGGCATGGTGATGACCAGGAGTCGCCAGGTTGTGCCCCAGCGCCGGAGCCCCACCCTCCGGTCCAGCTTCAGCCCCGTGATCATGAGGGCGATGATGACGATGAGCTCGGAGAGGCGCTCCGCCGCGATGTCCCAGACAAGGGGATCCGGGTTGGGGAGATCGAAGAGGGTGAAGAGCAGGATCCCCAGCCCGACGTACACCATGGCCGGAGAGAGGGGGAGGCGCCCCAACTGCCGGGGGAGCCATCCCGCCGCCAGGAAGAGGATGCCGAACAGGATGAAAAAAAGGTCCACGCGGGGCTCGATGCCCGGGAATTCCATGGTGTGCGGGTAGGGATTGGGGGAGTATTCGCCCCCCCCTGGAAGACGGGAGGGGAGTGCTTCGGGGAGAGCGGCGTCCCCGCCGGTGCTTCGGATGCAAGCGCAATGCCCAGGAGGCCACTGAAGAAGTACAGGGACCGCCGTTGGGAGCGCCAGGGGCCGGGAGGGGGGGGCATGGCCCACCGCTCCGGCCGAGGGCGCCGGGAACCTTGACCCGCGACGGAGCGTGGATGTACTCTACCGTGCATGTTCACGCATCTCGCCTGCTGCCCCTGTTGTCGCTGCGGCGCTCCCCCTGGAGCGTCGGACGGGCGCGTGGAGCTACAGGCAAACGCGTAGACGAGTCGGATCCTCGGATTCCCCGACTCCCCTGTCCGGCCCTCCCCTGCGGGAGGGCTTTTTTTTGTCCCCCTCCCCCGGAGTCGCCGGCCCGGACCTCCTGACGAGCGCCATCCCGGCCCCTTCACCCGGATCACCCCATGAACACCCTCGCCCTCATCGCCAACCTGGCGGTCTTCACCGCCGCCCTCCTCTGGCTCGCCCGCCACCGAGCCCGGGGAGCGTCCTTCTCCCACACCGTCCTGGTGGCCCTCCTGGTAGGAGCGGGCCTCGGGGTCCTCCTCCAGTGGGGATACGGGCACGGGCACGCCATCGTCTCCCAGACCCTGGCCTGGGTGAACCTGGTGGGAGGCGGGTACGTCCGTCTCCTCCAGATGATCGTCATGCCCCTGGTCCTGGTGACGATCCTGGCGGCGGTGACCCGGCTGGACGACGCCCGGGCCCTGGGGAAGATCAGCGGGGGGGTCCTGGGGGTGCTCATGCTCACCACCGCGGCGTCGGCCGTCATCGGGGTGGCCGTGACCCGCCTCTTCGGTCTCTCGGCGGACGGCCTGGTGCAAGGGGCCC
This sequence comes from Gemmatimonadales bacterium, assembly GCA_007695225.1. Classification (GTDB taxonomy): domain Bacteria; phylum Gemmatimonadota; class Gemmatimonadetes; order Longimicrobiales; family Gaopeijiaceae; genus T3Sed10-66. The sequence goes on along the minus strand of REED01000079.1, from coordinate 2,491 downwards.
GGGAGTTGGAGCGAGGCGAAGCGCTGGCCGCCCGGACCGGGGAGGTGGCGGGGCTCAACGTGCCGTCCCTCCTCCAGTCCTTCATCCCCACCAACCCCTTCGCCGAGCTGGCCGGGGCCAACCCCACCTCGGTGATCAGCGTGGTGGTCTTCGCTTCCCTCCTGGGGATCGCGGCACTGGGGCTCCGCCGGGAAGATCCGGAGTTGGGGGCGCGGGTCATCGGGGGGATCGAGGCGCTCCAGGCCCTGGTCATGCGCCTGGTGCGCATGGTCATCCGCCTCACCCCCTACGGGGTCCTGGCCCTCATGATCCGGGTGGTGGCGAATTCGAACCTGGCGGACATCCTGAACCTGGCGGGGTTCGTGGTGGCCTCCTACCTGGGCCTCGCCCTCATCCTCCTCCTCCACACCGCCCTTCTGGCGTCGGTGGGGCTCAACCCGGTCCGGCACTTCCGGAAGATCTGGCCGGTGCTGACCTTCGCCTTCACCTCACGCTCCAGCGCCGCCACCATCCCCCTGAACATCGACGGACAGATCCGCCGGCTCGGGGTCTCCCCTGCCGTGGCCAACTTCAGCGCCAGCTTCGGGGCCACCATCGGCCAGAACGGGTGCGCCGGACTCTACCCCGCCATGCTCGCCGTCATGATCGCGCCGAGTCTGGGGATCGACCCCCTCTCCGCCGGGTTCTTCTTCCCCCTGATCCTGGTGACCACCCTGGCCTCCTTCGGGATCGCCGGGGTGGGCGGCGGGGCCACCTTCGCGGCCCTGGTGGTCCTTTCCACCATGAACCTCCCGGTGGCCCTGGCCGGCCTCCTCATCTCCATCGAGCCCCTCATCGACATGGGGCGGACCGCGGTGAACGTGAGCGGGTCCATGACCGCAGGGGCGGTAACCAGCCGCGTCCTGGGCGAGACGGACCTGGAGATCTTCCAGGGGGAACCCGGCGAGTCGGACGAGGGGGGGGGCGTGGCGGTCGGCCACCCACAGACCGGGGTGGGATCTCCCGCCCATCCAACGGCGCCCGCCGCCGCCGCCGCCCCCATCTGACCCTGGCCGATGGGGGCGCCCCCGCGCTCGAGGCGTGGGCTTGGGGCGTGCGCTCGGGGGCGTGCGCTCGGTGCGCCGGTCACCGAGCCCCCCTTTCCCCGCCGGGTCAGATCAACCCGATCCGACGTCCCGAAATGGGATGTCATGTCCGAGCGGATCGGAGCTTCGGAGGTGCGGGCGTCCGCTGGACTCCGGCACGCTTTTCGCATTGAGGGAAAGCACTCCCTTCGCCGAACGCTCCGGTGCCCTTGGCCGGCTCCCGGAACCGGCGGGAGGACTCCTTGGCCCCATTTTACCCCATTTTCAGGAGGTTTCCCATGGCCAATCTTCCAGGTACCCGGCGGCCCGGTACGGGCCGCTCTGTCGTCCGCGACTGGAACCAACTCGAGAACCAGATGCAACGCCTCCTCGGGCGATCCCCCCTCTGGGAAGGGGACGGAGAGCCCTTCCTCCTCAGCCCACAGGTGGATTTCACAGAATCCAACGGTGAATTCATCCTCACGGCGGAGCTTCCGGGTATCGAGCCCGAGGACGTACACATCGACCTCGAGGGGAACGTCCTCACCCTCAAGGGCGAGAAGCGAGAGGTTCGGGAGAAGGAGGACGAGAAGGTCCGGCTCTCGGAGCGCCGCTACGGCACCTTTGAGCGAAGCTTCACCCTCCCCCTGACGGCGGATCCGGAAAGCGTCAACGCCGATTTCGAGAAGGGCGTCCTGCGGATCCACATGGGGAAACGGCCCGAGACCCGAGGGAGAAAGATCGAGATCAAATCCGGAGAGTAGCCGGTCTCCTCTGCAGTCTCCTCCAAGGCATCGTGGGCGCCCATACCCCCTCGGTTTCCGGGGGCTTGGGCGCCCACGACGCCGTTCGAGGGCTGGATCCTCGAATAAAGAAGGCCCCCGGGCGTGATCTGGGGCGTAACACTGGGCATGAACCCAGGCGCGAACCCCAGCCCCCCCTGGCGTAGGAAGGCCCGTCGCACGAGTGTGTCTGGCTCCCACCCTCTCCCCAACTCGCTACCCGGTCCTCCTCATGCCCCACCTCACCTCGCGGCAGCGCGCCCACCTTCGCTCCCTGGCCCATCCCCTGAAGCCCATCCTCCAGGTGGGGACCGAGGGAGTGAGTGAGGCTTTCCTCACCTCCCTGGACGAGGCGTTCCGGAACCGGGAGCTCCTGAAGATCCGGGTCCTGGACACCTGCGACCTGACCCTGAAGGAAGCGGCCTCGGCCATCTCCGAGCACCGTCCGGAGGTGGAGGTGGTCCAGACCATCGGGCATGTGGCCGCCCTCTACCGACCCTTCCCAGAGGACCCGGAGATCGAGCTCCCCTGATCGATCTTCCGCCGACGTCCATCGCTGGGCGCCAGGTGGGCGGCAGGTCGACGCCAGGTCGGGGCCAGGTCGCCCCCAGATCGACGCCAGGTCGGTCCTCGATCCGAGGGCGG
>REED01000174.1 GCA_007695225.1 Gemmatimonadales bacterium | reverse complement strand
GATGAAGATCAACCCTCGCCTCTACCAGGCGATGGAGTTGCTCTACATGCCCCTGCTGGACCTCCAGCAGCACCTCAAGTCGGAGATGGCGGAGAATCCATTCCTTGAGATGACCGAAGCCGACGTGAGCGGCGAGGTAAGCCTGGACGAGGAGCGCAAGGAGGAGAAGGCCGAGGACGAGATCGACTGGGAGGAAATCCTCCTGGACGGGTTCGATACGGGGGGGGTGCGGCGCGGCCAGTACGAGGAACGGGACTCGCACCTCCCGACCCCCACCGAGGAAGCGGACCTCCGTGACCGGCTCCTGGAGCAGCTTCACCACCTCTCCATCTCCGACCGGGAGATGCGCATGGGAGAGGAGATCATCGGGAACATCGAGGATTCCGGACTTCTCTGCTGCCCACTGGAGGAGGTGCTGGAGGGCGTGAACGCCTGGCTCATCGACGTTCGTAGGGTGGCGGTAGAGCGGGCCCGTGCCCTCTCCGATCTGGAGGCCCGTGCCGAGGAGATGGCGGAGGTGGAAGAACTCTTCCGCCCCTACGAACTGGAAGAGGCCGAGCGCATGCTCCGCGTGGTTCAGCGGATGGACCCCCCGGGGGTGGGAGCAAGGGATGTCCGGGAGTCCATCCTCCTCCAGATGAATCACAAGGGGATGGGGGACTCGCTCGCCCACCGACTGGTCCAGGACCACTTTGACGACTTCCTGGCCCACCGCTGGAATGATATCGCCCGGGAACTCGGAGTCTCCCCCCGGGAGGTCCAGGACGCCTCCGACGAGGTGGCGAAGCTGGACCCGAAGCCGGGGCTCCAGTACTCCCCCGATGAAGACCCCTACATCCTTCCCGACCTCATCGTGGAGAAGATCGACGGGGACTACCATGTCTTCCTCAACGACACCAACCTTCCCCGTCTCCGTATTTCCCGGGCCTATCGGGAAGTGGCCCGAAACCGGAACCAGTACAAGGGAGAGAACAAGGAATTCATCTCAAACAAGCTGAACTCCGCCAACTGGATGATCCAGGCCATCGAGCAGCGTCGCCAGACCATGCTCAAGGTCATGAACTTCATCGTGGACCGTCAGCGGGACTTCTTCGAGCGGGGGATCCAATTCCTTCGCCCCCTGACCCTCCGGGAGGTAGCGGACCACATCCAGATGCACGAGTCCACCGTCTCCCGGGTCACCAATGAGAAGTTCGTCCAGACCCCCAGAGGGGTATATCCCCTGAAATTCTTCTTCTCCAGCGGACTTTCCACCTCCACCGGCGAGGATATCTCCGCCCGCGGGGTGAAGGACAAGATCCGGATCCTGGTCCAGCAGGAGAACGAGAAGAAGCCGCTCACGGACCAGAAGATCGTGGACCTGCTGGGCGACGAGGGGATCCAGATCGCCCGCCGTACCGTGGCGAAGTACCGAGACCAGTTGGGGATCCTCCCCGCCCGGATGCGGAAGCGTGTCTGAGCCCATCCCGTTGGACTCCGGGGTGCTCCCCCGGGAGAAGGGCGTGGCCACCCGTAGCTTTGCCGTGGTGATCCCGGCTTTCGACGAGGCCCCGGTCATCCCGGAACTGATCCGGGAACTCAAGGAGACCTTCAAGCGGCACGGTCTCGAGGGAGAGGTCCTCCTGGTGGACGACGGATCCACCGACGGGACGGCCGAGTTGGCCGAGAGGGAAGGGGAGGGGTGGCCCCCCCTCCGGGTCCTCCGGCACCGCATGAACCAGGGCAAGACCGAGGCCCTGCTGACGGCGGCCCGGGGCACGGACCAGGAGTTCCTGGTCCTCTTCGACGCCGACCTCCAGCACTCCACCGAGGAGATCCCCCGCCTCCTTTCTGAGCTGGACCGGGGCTGGGACATGGTCTGCGGCCGGAAGGTGGGTGCCTATGACAAGCGGGCCGTCTCGTCCATCTACAACCGCCTCTCCCGGCGGATCTTCCAGGTCCCCGTCTCCGACCTGAACTCCATCAAGGCCTTCCGACGCAAGATTCTGGAGGAGATCCACCTGCGGCACGACTGGCACCGGTTCTTCGTGGTGCTGGCCCATGCCCGTGGATATTCCGCCACCGAAGTGGACGTGGCCCTCCACCCCCGACGGGCCGGGGTGTCCAAGTATTCCTCGCCGTGGCGGGTCCTGGTGGGAGTGGTGGACCTCCTCTCGGTCTGGTTTCTCCTCCTCTTCTCAAGGAAGCCCCTGCTCCTCTTCGGGACCGTCGGGGCCCTCCTCGTCCTGGCAGGGATCCTGGTCGGACTTGTGGCCATCTGGCTCCGACTGGTGCATGGGCTGGGATTCCGACCCCTCCTGACCCTGGTCCTCCTCCTTGAGACGGTTGGGGTCACCCTCTTCGGCTTCGGGCTGCTGGCGGAGATGGTGGCCCAGCTCCGGGAGGAGGTGGATGACCTCCGACGCAGCCGCCCCGACGGGCCGCTGGGGTCATGACGAAGGGCGCGTCGCCGCGGCCCGGGCCCCAGCAGGCCCCGGCCGCAGGCCAGGAGCAGGGCCCGGCCATGCCGGCCATGGACCGGGAGGCACGTCCGAGGGTCCTGGTGATCATCGGAACCCGGCCGGAGGCCATCAAGATGGCTCCGGTGGTGGCGGCGCTCCGTAGGCACGGGGACGCGGTGGAGACGGATGTCGTCCTCACGGGCCAGCACTCCGACCTGGTGGATCAGGCCCTGGCCGACTTCGACCTTCAACCCGACCATGACCTGGGCATCATGCGAGAGGGACAGTCCCTCTACGACGTGGCGGAAGGGTGTCTCCGTGGCCTCCGGGAGGTGGTGGCCCGCCGTGCTCCCCGGATGATCCTGGTCCAGGGAGACACGGCCTCGGTCTTCTTCGGCGCACTGGTGGGTTTTTTCGAGGGAGTGGCCGTGGGCCATGTAGAGGCGGGACTCCGGAGCGGAAACCTCCGGAGTCCCTTTCCGGAAGAGGGGTTCCGGCGCCTCACCGGGGTTCTGGCAGACCTTCACTTCGCCCCCACCGACGAGGCCCGGGATCACCTCCTCCGGGAGGGGGTGCCGGGAGCCCGGATCCATCTCACCGGAAACCCGGTGGTGGACGCCCTTTTCCAGGTGGCTCGTAGGGCACCCGCCCCCGGAAATCCCGCCCTGGCCAGGCTCCTGCAGCGCGCAGACGCCGGAGAGGGCTCGTTCATGCTCCTCACGGCCCATCGGAGGGAGTCCTTCGGTGCGCCCCTGGAGCGGGCCCTTGGGGCCGTCGTGGACATCCTGGACGAAGCACCCGGACTGGAATGCCTATTCCCGGTCCATCCGAACCCCCGGGTGCGGGAGCCCGCCGCCCACATCCTGGGAGACCACCCCCGGGTCCACCTGGTGGATCCCCTCACCTACCCGGATCTGGTCCAGGCCTTGAGAGCGGCCGCCCTCGTCCTCACCGACTCCGGGGGGATCCAGGAGGAGGCTCCCACCTTCGGAACGCCCGTCCTGGTCCTTCGGGAGGTGACGGAGCGCCCCGAGGGAATCCGGGCCGGGGTGGCCACCCTGGTGGGCACCGATCCCAGGAAGATCATCTCCCAGGCCCGGGCAGCCCTCCGGGAATCCCCAACCCATCGGGAGCGCCGGCAGCGGCAGAACCCCTACGGGGACGGAAAGGCCGGTGAGCGGATCGCACAGGCGGTCCTGGCCTTCCTCTCGCCCCCGGAATCCGGGACCGGAGCAGGGGAGGGGAGGGCGTGAACATCCTCCTCCACTGCGTCTACTATCCCCCGGAGGTGGGGGGACTGGAGAGCCACGTCCATCAGCTGGCCAGGGGACTGGTCGCCCGGGGGCACATGGTCCGGGTTGTGACCTCCCGGTCCCTCCCTGGGGCGGCCCGGGAAGAGGTGATGGAGGGCGTTCAGGTGGCCCGGACATGTTTTCCCATGCGGAATCCCCCGGGATGGGTCCTCCACAGCCTGGGATCCCTGGGCCTCACCCGGAAATGGGCGAGATGGGCAGACGTCATCCACGCCCAGGCCTTCGCCTCCATTCCCCCCTGCGGCGTGGCGGCGAAGGCGTCGGGCCGCCCCTTCGTGGCGACGCTCCACACCTCCCACTTCCTGGTCCGGGCCACCCGTCCCCATTGGCGTCCCCTCCTGGGTCGGCTGGTGGCCTGGCCTGACCACGTCCTGGCGGCCTCCTCGGAGATCGCCCGGGTCGGCGAGGACCTGGCGCCGGGCCACCGGGTGGAGGCCCTCACCAACGGGGTGGATACGGAGCGCTTCCGCCCGGTCCCGCCTTTGTTGAAAGAAGATGAGGTGAAGGGGTCTATCCTCCTTCCTCGAAGGCTTTTCAAGAAGAATGGCGTTGAGTTTGCCGTGCGGGCCATGCCCCGGATCCTGGAGTCCGTTCCCCACGCCCGGCTGCTGGTGGTGGGGGAGGGTCCGGAGCGCCTCCGGATGGAAAGCCTGGCCCAGGAGCTCCAGGTCACGGAGCGGATCCGCTTCCTGGGAAGCCGACCGCACGAGGAGATGCCTGGCCTACTCTGCTCCGGGGAGATCGCACTCCTTCCCTCCCTGATGGAGGCCACCTCGGTGGCGGCGCTGGAAGCCATGGCCTGCGAGCGCCCCGTGGTGGCCACCCGGGTGGGCGGGCTGCCCGAGATCGTGGACGAGTCCGTGGGAACGCTGGTCCCCCCGGGAGACCCGGAGGGACTCGCGCGAGGGGTAGTGGAACTCCTGCAGCGGCCGGACCTGGCCCAGGTGGGTAAACGGGCCCGGGAGCGCGTCGTCCGGCATTGGAGCAACGACCGGCTGGTGGAGCGTCATCTGGCCGTGTATCAAGCCCTTGTGGAAGGCCGCCGGGTCCCCGAACCCGAGGAGATGGAGATGGGAGCACCATGACCGAGGAAGGTCGGACCAGCCCGCGAAGGGGTCGCCGGAACAGGGAAGGGGAGCCTCGCACCGGGGCGGAGGCCGATGCAGGTAGTCGGCGCACCGCCCCACGAGGGGATCGGAATGAACAGAGCCTTCGTGCCGGGCTGGAAAGGTTTCCCCCGTGGGCGGCCCCGCTGCTCTTCGCGGTCCTCACCACCTTCCTCTTCCGGGAATTCATCTTCTCGGGGGACATGCTCTTCGGCTCGGACACCCTGGCCCTGGGATACACGGCCCGGCTCTTCCTGGCCGAGGCCCTCCGGTCCACCGGATTTCCTGCATGGAATCCGTATATCCTGGGGGGCACCCCCTTCCTCGAGTCCCTGGCAGGGGGCGATTCCCTCCACCCCCTCTCGGTGGCCCTCCTCCTGGTCATGGAGACCTATCGAGCCCTGGGCTGGAAGCTGGTGATCCACGTCTTCCTGGCCGGGCTCTTCATGTACGGCTGGCTACGTGTGCTGGGTGTGAGCCGGGGAGGGGCGATGGTGGGCGGGACGGCGTTCCTCCTGGCGCCCTACATGGTGACGCTGGTATTTCCCGGCCATGACGGGAAGATCTTCGTCACCGCCATGACCCCCCTTCTCTTCTGGATGGGGGAGTGGATCTGGCGTCGGAAGGACCTCCTCCCTCCGGCCCTCCTGGGGATCACCGTGGCCGTGACCCTGGTCAGCACACACTTCCAGATGGCCTACTTCCTCTTCGGCGCCATGGGCGCCTACATGCTTTTCCGGGGGGTCCAGGTCGCCCGGATGGAAGGATGGCAGCCCGCGGGTCGAGGCTTCGGGATCTTCCTCCTCTTCTCCATCCTGGGAGCCGGCGCCGCCGGTGTGCAGCTCCTCCCGGCGGTGGACTACGTCACCGAACACTCCCGAAGGGCCGCCACCACCCTGGACGCATCTCCGGAAGAAGCCCGGGCCTTTTCTGCATCCTGGTCCCTCCATCCCGAGGAGGCGGTGAGCCTCGTGGTCCCGGAGTTCGTGGGAGTGAGCATCGGCGGTCCCGCGTGGGCCACCGAGACCTACTGGGGCCGGAATCCCTTCAAGTTGAACCACGAGTACCTGGGGCTGGTGGCCCTCCTCCTGGCCTTGGCGGCCCTTGTGGGGGGAGGAGCCGGAGGGGGTCTGCGGTGGTTCATGGTGGGAATCGGAGGCGTGGCCTTTCTCTTCACCCTGGGGGCCCACACGCCGGTATGGCGGATCTTCTATGAGGTTGTTCCCGGGATCTCCCTCTTCCGTGCCCCCTCCATGGCCATCTTCGTCACGGGGTTCGCGGTGGCGACGCTGGCCGGTCTGGGAGTGGACCGCCTGGCCACGTTGGTGGATGACCCGGACCGACAGAAACGGACCCTGGCCTGGCTGGGGGGGGTGAGTGGACTGCTGGCGCTCACCGGACTGCTGGCTGCCTCGGGGATCCTTTTCCAACTCTGGGAATGGGTTCTCTCACCAGAGCTCACCGGAGGGAAGGTCGCGGCATTGGAAGCGGCCCGGCCCCACATCGTTCGGGGATTCTTCACCGCCGCCCTCCTGGGAGGGATTGTGACCGGGGTCACCTGGGGTGTCTTCCGCGGCGTTGGAAGCGGTGTGGCCCTGGCCCTCGTCCTTGTCGGTCTCGTGGCCGTGGATCAGCTCCGGGTGAACGCTCCCTTCATCCGGACCATGGACCCGGCCCGGGTCACCGTCCCCAGTCCATCGGAGCGGTTCCTGCAGGAGCGGACCCGGGAGGAGGGGCCCTTCCGGGTGTTCTCCATGGTCCAGGGAGGTCAGGACGTGAACCCGGCCTCCTTCGGGGTGGAACTCGCTGCCGGACACCATCCCAACGACCTGGGACGCTACCGGGATCTCATCGGAATGGAGGGAAGTGGGATTCCCGAGCACCTGGCCCGCTTTCATCCCAACGTCCTCGGGATCCTGAACGTCCGATACATCCTGTGGCCCGACGCACAGTACGGTCCTCTCGAGGGGGTGGAGCCGGTGGCCCAGACCCGGCTGGCCGACGGACAGGCGTGGACGTCGGTCTATCCCTACCCTGGGCTCCCCCGAGCCCGGGTGGTGGGAAGGGCCCGGGTGGTGGCCGAGGGAGAGGCGCTGAATTGGATACTGGACGAGGAAGCGTTTGATCCAAGGACCGAGGTGATACTTGAGGAAGAACCACCTATAACATTGTATGAAAATAGCATACAGTCATCGGTAGAATGGATCGAGCGAACACCGGATCGCCTCGTTCTCGAGGTAGAGACCACGGGACCTGGCCTACTGGTCCTTTCCGAGAACTGGTTCCCGGCCTGGCATGCGTCGGTGAACGGGACCGAGGTCCCGGTGCTCCGGGCGGACCATACCCTCCGGGCCGTCCCGCTGGCCCAGGAAGGAAGCCACCGGGTTGAAATGTGGTATGCCTCAAGGCAGCTCAGCCGATCGTTCCGCCTCTCTGCCCTTTCCCTTCTCCTCCTCACCGGCGCCGGACTCTGGTCCGGCCTACGCGGCGCTCGCCCTCGCCCTTCCGGGGAGGAGGGGAATGACCGCTGACCCTGTCCCCGGTATGTCAACGCCGGGAAATCCTCCGGCAGGAAGCTCCCCGCCAGAGAAGCAGAGACGCCGTCTCCCGCCCTGGGCACGGGTCACGCTCCAACTCTTCCTCACCCTTGGGATCACCCTCCTACTGGTGGATCGGCTGGGAGTCAGTGCCCGGGACATCCTTTCCCTGGATCGGGCCCTCCCTGACCCCCGTGCAGTGCCTTTGGGCCTCTCCATCCCCCTCCTCCTGGGGGTCTTTTTCGTGGCAGCGCGCTACTGGGGGCTCATGGTGGCGGAGTTGGGCGCCCCGGACCCCGGGGGCGGTGGATCGTTTCGCATCGTGATGGTGGCCAACCTGGGGCGATACCTTCCGGGGAAACTGTGGCCCCTGGCCGGACTCGCGCTTCTTTCCCGCCGAGAGGGAATCCCCGCGTCCACAGGGACCACCGCGGGCCTCCTGGTCCAGGGATTTTCCCTTGCAGGGGCCGCGGTGGTAGCCCTTCCCATTCTCTGGTTCGGCGTAGGACAGGGGGTGGGCCCTCTCGGTGGGGATGGTGCCTCGGGCGGACCCCAGGCGTCGACCCCCGGTGCCGGCCTCACCGGCCTCATGGCCGTGGGGACCCTCCTGCTCCTGGTCCTCCTGGCCTCCATCCCAGCGGTTACTGGAGGCGGCCTTCGAATCCTCTTCAGACTCGCCCGCCGAGATCCGGAGGAGGCCCCTCGTCCTGGTGCTTCCTTCGGTCCCCGGTGGCTCCTTATGCATATCCTTCTCTGGGTCGGTTATGGCCTGGCCTTCGCCCTGTTTCTACATGGACTTGGATTCGATGTCCCTGTCGGGGTATCGGTCCCGGCCTTTACCGCCGCCTACCTTCTCGGGTACGTTGCCCTGTTCGCTCCCGCCGGCATCGGCATCCGGGAAGGTGTCCTCATCGCTTTCCTTCAACCCAGCCTGGGAGGGGCAGCGGCGGCGGTCGCGGTGTTGGCCCGGGTCTGGATGACCGTGGTAGAACTGATTCCGGCTGGCATCCTCGCTGTCCGGGAGCTCCTGAGGAATGGTGGAGGACGACGGGATGAAGCCAGATGAATGACCCAGGTCACAACCATGACCTTTTCGGCGTTGGAGGCGGAGAGACGCCGAAGCCAGAACTCACCCTTGTGGTCATCCCCACCTACAACGAGCGGGAGAACCTTCCCCGGGTGATCCCCATGGTCCTGGGCGCAGTCGAGGCACTCCACGTGCTGGTGGTGGACGATGGGTCACCCGACGGGACCGGCGAGGTGGCGGACCGGCTGGCCAGAGACTCTGAAGGTCGAGTCCATGTTCTGCACCGGACCCGGAAGGAGGGTCTGGGACAGGCGTACCTGGCCGGCTTCCGGTGGGGGTTGGAACGTGGGTACGGACGGATATGCGAGATGGACGCCGATCTCTCCCACCCACCGGACCGGCTTCCTGCCATGGTGGAGGCGTCGAGGTCCCATGACTTCGTCATCGGTTCCCGGTATGTCGACCGCAAGGTCCGGGTCGTGAACTGGCCCATGTCTCGTCTCCTTCTCTCGTATTTTGGAAGCCGCTACGCCCGGATCGTCACCGGACTCCCGGTGAGCGACGCCACCGGGGGCTTCAACCTGTTTCGTCGGGAGGTCCTGGAGAGCCTCGACCTGGACCGGATCGAGTCCGAGGGGTACAGCTTCCAGATCGAACTCAAGCTCCGGGCATGGAGGCGGGGATTCCGGTTCCAGGAGATCCCCATCGTCTTCACCGAGCGTGATCAGGGGGAATCGAAGATGTCCCGACGCATTGTGGCAGAAGCCGTATGGAAGGTATGGAAGCTCCGCTTCCTTCATCTCTCCGGACGTCTGTGAAGGAGCGAGTCCCGTGCCCCTCAGCGATTTCCTCTACCGATGCCCCTCGTGCGGCGCAACTCCCACCGTGGCGGAGGGCAATACCGCCCGGTGTCCCTGCTGCAGGGCCAGCTATCGACCGGGGCAGGGAGGTGGCCTGATCCTGGAACACTCCGCTGATGGGTCGCGACGTGCCGTGCCTGCTGCAGAACTGGCGCGGGAAATGGCCGCTCAAGGGGGTCCGGGGCCCATCACTGAAAGGGGAACGTCCTTCCGCGAGACCCGGGTGCGCTTCCGACAGGCAATCCGGGAAGACGCCATCCGATACCAGGGGAGGCTCCTTGGCTTCGCGGAACGATTCGATGCACCGGAAGAGGGCACCCTCCGTCTTGACCCCATACACCTCCGGATCCTTCCGGCAGGGCGGAAAGGGAACGTGGAACTCACTTGGGCTCTCGAGGACATCCAGGCCATCCAGGCATCCTCATCCTCCATCCAGTTCTCCCCAGCAGCGGGGGGAGTGGTCCTCCTCCGCTTTCTTGACGAATCACCTCGGAAATGGGATGACCTGCTCCGAGCCGCCCTCCAGGAGAGGTGGGATGCCCTTGGGCGGGGTTCCATCGCAGAATTCCAGCCCAGGATCCGGGTTCAATGAACGCCCTCTACCGGGCCGGGCGCCTTCCATTCCGCTGGGGAATGCCGCGCCTCGCCAACCCCCTCCGTGTGGAGGGACTTGAGAACGTCCCCAGGGAAGGCTCCTTTCTCCTTCTTCCCAATCACCAGAGTGCCCTGGACCCTCCGCTGGTGCAGAGTTTCTGCCCCCGGGCGGTTCACGCAATGACGAAGAGCACCCAATTTGCCAGCCCCGTGTTCCGCTGGATCCTCCCCAGGATCCTGGCCTTTCCGGTTCGCCGCTATCGGGTGGATCCCCAGGCCGTCCGGGTCGCCCTCCGCCTCCTTCAGGCTGGAGAGGGGGTCTGCATCTACCCCGAAGGGGAACGGACCTGGGATGGCACCCTCCAGCCCTTCCGCCGGGGCACCCTCCGCCTCATGCTGGCGGCTGATGTCCCGGTGGTCCCGTGCGGCATCGAGGGCATGTACGATCTCTGGCCTCGATGGGCGCGGCGTCCACGGCGCGGCATCCCCGTGACGCTTCGGTTCGGAGAACCTCTCCGGTTCGGGCCATTCCCGGATCGAGCCGCGCGAGACGCCAGCCTCCCGGAGGCTGAAGCGCGCCTCCGAGCCGCACTACTGGAACTCTCCGGAGAGAATCGCCGGCACCCCGTATCTCCGGACACCCCGGTGCCCTGACTCCCGCGGCCTGACTCCCGCAGACTGCCACGCCTGCCGCGGCCCACCTGTCACGAGTCTTATCTGGGCCTTCACCGGTGTGGGCCGTAAAGGGGAGGGGTGCGCGAGAGGAGCCCCAGATCTCCAGGAACTTTACATAATACATATTATACGCACGTGGGAAAGACTGTGGATAACT
>REED01000172.1 GCA_007695225.1 Gemmatimonadales bacterium | reverse complement strand
TTCCGTTCCCGAACTCTGACTTCGTGCGATTCATCCTCCGCTCCCGATCTTCCCCTGGAACGTCCCTGGTGGGGCTCGTCCCGATCCTGGTGTGTCTGATCCTTCCACCGGGATCGGCAGGGCAGGGGGCCCCGATTCCTGCTCCTCCCGGGGATTCCATCGCCCTCGGGGGGGCGCTCTACATGCTGGAAGGCATCCAGTCCCGGGGGGGATGGCCCGAGGTTCCTCAGGGACCCACTCTCCGCCTGGGAGATGAGGATGCCAGGGTTGTGGCGCTCCGGGAACGGCTTCTTCTCTCCGGAGACCTTCCGGGAAGGGGTGAGGCCATCGTCCCAGACGAGGGTGAGTCACCCGCGCCGGCGCCCCGCGCCCCGTTCCAGAATCGACCCTCTGATTCGCTCCCGGACCCCCGGGTCTTCGACGAAGAGTTGGAGGCGGCCGTGCGCCGCTTCCAGGCCCGGCATGCCCTGGATGTGGACGGAGTGGTGGGGCCCGCCACCCTTGGGGCCCTGAACGTGCCCCTGGAAGACCGCATCGAGCAGATACGACTGAACCTGGAGCGGCGCCGCACCTTCACCCCCGCCCAGGGGCCCCTTCGAATCCTCGTGAACATCCCCGGGTTTCAGGCCTTCGTGGTGGAGGAAGATCGGGAGGCCTCGGTGCATCGGGTCATCGTGGGTCGCGTCGACCGACCGACTCCGGTCCTTTCCGGGCGGATCGAGCACGTGGTCCTGGCCCCCTATTGGAATGTCCCTCCGGGGATCCTCCGTATGGATAAGCTCCCGGAGATCCAGAGGGACCCCGGATACCTGGAGCAGCAGCGGATGACGGTGATGGATCGGCGCACGGAACGACCGGTGGATCCCGGGACCATCGACTGGGAGGCCATCACCGCGGCGGAGTTCACGGCGCGCTACTGGCTCCGACAGGCGCCGGGGTCCGACAACGCCCTGGGACTCGTGAAGTTCATCTTCCCGAATCCCGACCATGTCTTCCTCCACGACACCCCGGATCGGCATCTCTTTGAGCGGGGCCGGCGTGCCTTCAGCTCTGGGTGCATCCGCCTGGACGGTGCCATGGAGGTGGCCCACCGACTCCTGGAAGAGGTGCCGGGGTGGGGGGTGGAGCGGACCTGGGCGGTGGCCCGCGGCGGGCGGGAGTCGTGGATCCCGCTCCCCGACCCCATTCCCATCCGGACCGTCTACTGGACCGCCTGGGTGGCAGCCGATGGAATCCTGAACCTGGTCGACGATATCTACGGGCTGGACGCCCGATGGGACGAAGCGGCCCGAGAGGGCAGGGCTTCAGAGGATGGAACACCCCAGGGCGTGGCCGCGGAGAGCCAGGCCTCGACGGACCCGGCCCCTACGGCGTTGACTCTCTACGAGGTACGAGGCGAATGCGTACAGTCCTGAATCCCCTGGTTCGAAAGGGAGCCTTCCTTCCTGGAATCCTCCTCGTTCCCTTCCTCCTCCTGGGGGTACCCGGCCTACCCGACGGGGTCGATGAGGCAGACCCTCCGGTCGCGGCTGCCGACCTGCCGGCCCCTGCGGTGTCCCCTCCCCCCCTCCCCGAGGAGCCGGTGCGGGCGGGGAGCAATGGGGTGGAGACCTTCGAACCCCGCCCCGCACCCTTCCCCCTCCGCGTGGACGGGCGGGAGATCCGGTTCGAGGTCCAGGCGGTGTCGATCCTGGCCGGGGAGACGCTGGTCGTGGAGGGGCCGGTGGAGGCAGTGCTCCTCGAGCCTACGGGGGCGGTCCCTGCGGAGAGTGGCGGACGCTGGCGATGGACGGCTCCCGGATCGGCGGGAGTGGTGCCCCTCCGGATCCACACGCCCCAGGGAGAGGTGGACCTCAACGTCCTGGTGATGCGCCCCATGGACGACGTCCGGAACGGGGTCCTGAACGGGTATCCCATCGGTCGGTATGTCGGAGACCCGGGGGACCCGAATCCCCTCCACCGCCCGCCGGTGGGCTTCGTGGAGGTGACCCCTGCGGACGAGGACATCCTCATCTCCCCCCACTTCACCCTGGGGCAATTCCTCTGCAAGGAACCGGGAGACCCCCGGTACATTGTCCTGACCGACCCCCTCCTGGTGAAGCTCGAGGCCATCCTGGCGGCGGTGAACGAGTCGGGTATCACCGCCCCCACCCTCCACATCATGTCCGGCTACCGGACGCCGGCGTACAACCGGGCCATCGGGAACACCACGGACCGGAGCCGGCACCTCTGGGGGGACGCGGCCGACATCTTCATCGACACCACCGGCGACGGGATGATGGACGACCTGAACGGAGACGGCCGGGTGGACGACGCCGACGCCCGGATTCTCATGGAGATCATCGAAAAGGTGGATCGCTCCGGCGCCCCCGGCGTGAATCCGGGGGGGCTGAGCCTCTACCGAACCCGTCCGGGCCGGGGGCCCTTCATCCACGTCGACGCCCGGGGGACGCCGACGCGCTGGTGAGGGAGGGGGGCAGGTCGCGGCGTCCCATCCCACACAGACGCTGCTCCCCGGTCAGTGCGTGTCTTCAGGGCGTGTCTTCAGGGCGTGTCTTCAGGGCGTGCCTCCCGTCCGGGGGGGAGCCGGAACCCCCACCCCTGCGGCGTAGCGCCCAACTTCCAGCACCGCCTCCACCTCGTGGGCCCCGGCACGGATCACCAACAGGGTCCCTGAGGCGGTGGCATGCCCTCCGTGGTGGTCGTGGATGCCCCCCGCCTGGTGCCGGTTGGAGACGAAGACGAAGCGGCCGTCAGGGGAGAGGCCGATGCCGTGGGGCTGGGCCATGGCCTCGTGGGAGACCTCGGCCACAGTCTCCCACCCCTCCGTGTCCACGACGGTGACGCGGTCCGCCTCCAGGTTCGTCACATAGAGCCAGCGCCCGTCCAGGGTGAAAGCTGGCTCGAAGGGGCCGTCGGCCATGGGAAGTTCCCGATGGGGGACGGGACGGGAGGGGTCGGCAAGGTCCACCACCAGAAGGCGGTCCGAGAGTTCCGCCGTGAGGGCGAGCCAGCGCCCGTCGGGAGAGACGGCACCCTGGACGATCCCGTGGGGCGGACCGGGAAGGTCCACGAGTTCCACCGACCCGTCCTCGACATGGACGGCGGCCAGCTGGTTCATCCCCAGGCTCGCCGTATAGACGAAGGGCTCGGTGGGATGCCGGGTGAGGGCATGGGGGCGGGGGAAGAGGACGCCGATCTCGTCCACCACGGTGAAGTCGGAGCGGCGGATGAGGAGGACGCTGGCTGGGGGGCTCACCGCCGTCATGGACCGGGCCACCACCAGGAGGTCCCGGTCCGGGTCCAGTGACAGGAGGCCGGGGACCTCGGTCTCCACCGTTCCCAGGAGGCGGTTCTCCCGAGAGAGCTTCAGCACCTTCCCCTCTCCGATGAGGGTGACATACCAGGCCGATCCGTCAGGCTCCACCTGGGCGTGGTGAGGGCGGGCGTAGTCCCCGAACCCGAATTCCCGGAGGTCCACGGTCTCCAGGAGCTCCAGGGTGACGGCGTCCACCACCGTGACGGTGGCGTCGTCCTGATTGGTGACGTAGACCCGGGGGTTGAGCGGGTCGGCTGCTTCACCGGCGCCCCCCTGCGGCTCGGGGGCGGCGCTCCCCCAGAGCGGCATGGGTTGGGCCGGCGCCAGGACCAGGAGAAGGGCCAAGGGGAAGGTCAGGAACAGGGGCCGCATCGTGGAACACCGGGTTGTGGAACGCCGGATCATGGAACCATCCTGGAATCGCGGGAGCGGGCGTTGTAATACGAGGCGGAGCCGGGATCGGTCCGTCCAGGGGACGGGACCACCCCCGAAGCACCGATCGGGGGGGACAAAGCGGGAAGGGTCGTCGCTGCGAATCTAGTCCCGGGCTCCGGGCGGAGCCAGAGAATCCGGGCGGGGGAAGTGGGCTCCGCCCCCGGGAGGAGCCAGCCACTTATGTGAACGGGGGCGCCTGGTGAGATTCAACGCTCCAGGGGGCTCACCTGTAAAGAAGGGTGATCTCGTGTTCCCCCGCGACTCCGAAGGAAGTACCTCATGCCCCGATTCCCCGCCCTTCGCGTTCTACTGCTCCTCGTTGCCCTCGCCCTCGGGATGGGGATTCTTCCCGCCGGAGCCCTCGCACAGAGCTCCCCCCCCGGCGAGGACCCCGATTTCGCCTCCCTCCAGGAACGGGGGGGCATGGGGATGGGCGTGGACCAGTACGCCTCCACGCACCTCTTCGACGCCCTCCCGGACGGAGGGCGGATCGAGTACCAGTACGATCGCGACGACCCCGATGGGATCGCCCGGATCCGGCGCCACCTGAAGGAGATCCAGGAGGCGTTCCAGGCCGGCGATTTCAGCACCCCCGCCTTCGTCCATGGACAGGAGGTGCCAGGCACCGACGTCATGGCGGAGCGGAGAACCCACATCGAGTATCGATACCAGGATCTTCCCCGAGGAGGGGAGTTGCGGCTTGTCACCGAGGATCCCGATGCCCTCCAGGCGATTCGGGAGTTCATGGCGTTCCAGCGGGAGGATCACCGGGCGGGCGGCATGGATCACAGCGGGATGGATCACAGCGGGATGGACCACAGTGCAATGGACCACGGCAGCGTGGACCATCATGACGCGGATCACCATGACATGGGTCACGGCGACATGGGTCACGACCGGATGCGGCGGGGCAGGATGGGGATGGACCGCGGCGACGGGCATCAGGGTGAGATGGGCCAGGGCGGCATGCGTGGGGGCGGTATGCATCAGGGAGGCATGCGCGGGGGAGGCATGCACGGGGGAGGCATGGGCCGCGGCGCCATGGACCGGACCCAGCATCACCTCGAGATGGGGGGTGGGGACGCCGCATTCGCCGCGGACATGGACATCATCCATGAGCTCCTCATGAACCATGACGCCATCACCCGGACGGTGGTCCACCTTCCCAATGGGATCCAGACCCTCACGGAGTCCCCCCATCCGGAGATCGCAGGGCTCATCGTGGCCCACGTAGCGAGCATGGAGCGGCGCCTGGAGGCGGGTGAGGTCTTCAACCTCTTCAGCCACACCCTTCCCGGGATCTTCGAGAACTACGATCGGATCCACTCGGAGTTCGAGTACACGGAGCGGGGCGTCGCGGTGGTGCAGACGTCCGATGTCCCCGCCCTCGTGGAGGCGCTGCAGGGCCACGCCGATGAGGTCACCGAGATGGTGGACGAGGGGATGGTCGTCATGATGCGGGGGATGATGCAGCGGAGGATGGAGGAGGGCGAAGGGATGCGCGGCCCCGGTGCCCGGCGCGGACCGCCTTCGCCCTAGGAGCGTCGATGGAGGAGGAGGAGGGCGAGGCGGACGAGTCACTGGCCCGGCGGGTCCAGGATGGAGATCGGGCGGCCCTCGAGCGCCTCGTTCGGAGGTATGTCCGTCCGGTCCACGCCGTGGTCGCCTCCTTCCTGTCGGAGCCTGCGGAGATCGAGGACGCGGCCCAGGAGGCCTTTCTCCGGGCCCTCGGCGCTCTGGATACCTACGATCCCCGGCGCCCCTTCGCCCCCTGGCTCTACCAGGTGGCCAGGAACGTGGCCCGAAATCAGGTGGGATCCCGAGCGGTGCGAAGGGCCGAGTCGCTTCCCGCAGGGGGTCGTGAGGCATCGGACCCCCTACCGGACCAGGCAGCGGAGAACGCGGAGATAAGGGATCGCCTGGAGCGGGCCCTCGCCCGCTTGCCGGAACAGCGACGCACTGCCTTTCGGCTGGTGGAGGTGGAGGGGATGACGACCCGCGAGGTCGGACGGATCATGGGAATCGCTCCGGGCACGGTGCGCTCACACGTTCATCATGCCCGACGACACCTCCGGACCGCACTCGCGGAGTACGCCGATGCAACGGAAGACGCCAGAGGATAGCCCCATGAGCGAAACGAAGAATCACAATCATCGCCAGCCACAGGATGCACGGGACGCGCGGCACAACGCAGGGGAGGTACGCCCGGAGGACGCTCTGCCCCGGGCCTGGCTTCCCGAGGGGCTCCCCCCGGCACACGATACCTACTGGGAAGAGACCGCCGCACGGACCGTCGCCAACCTTGAGCCGTTGCTCGCGGCCCGAAAGGCGAAGGCTGAGCCGGGCGCCCGGTCCTGGGTGTCGGAGATGGGGGACCGCTGGGGGGCGGCGGCTCTCCTCGCGGCGGCGGCGGTGGTCCTCCTCCTGGGGGTCGGGACGCCAGAGGCGTCCAACGAGCCATTGCCGGGCCCGGACGACTGGGCCCTCGTCCTTCTCGCCGTGGAGGGTGATCCGGCGAGATTGTGGGCGGAATTGGGGGTTGCTGCGGATCCGGTCCTCGCCTGGCTGGCCTTCGAAGGAATCGACCCATGAGACAGGGTTCCCCTCGGTCACGGGCTGCCGGCGCGGCCGCTCTTCTCCTCTTCACCGGGGTCCTCCTGGGGGTCGTGCTGGACCGCGTATTCCTCATGCCAACTCCGGCCGATGCGAACCCCCTCACCGTGGAGTCGCTGGCGGAGCGGATCGACCTACCCCCTGAGGACCAGGCGCGCCTCCGGGCCCTCTTGGACTCCCTCCACGCCGAGGTGGTGGCCGCGGCAGCCGAGGGCCCGGCGGCGCTACGGGTCGAGATGGAGGCGGCCCACGCGCGGATCGAGGCATCACTCCCGCCCGAGGCTCGGCCCCAGTTCCGCTCCTGGCTGCACGAAAACCGAGCGCACATGATGCGCCGAAGGCACGGGGACCACATGGGGCGAGGAAAGATGCGAGGGATGCCGGAGGGTCACTGACGGCGGGGTGATCGCGTCACCCCTCCTGGCCCGGAATCTTGGACCGACCGCGTTTGGGCGGATTCCGTCTCCAGCTCCCCCTCCTTGATCTCCGCCGCTTTCAACTCCCGGTGGTGGTATCCCCGGGGAGCCCGACCTACCTTCGGTGCCGGGACGAGCGGTCCTTAGACCCTTCCATCTCCGACCCCCCGGTGCGCCCCGTCCATGACCCTCGAGATTCTCCTTGTCCTGGTCATTCTCATGGGCACGGTGGTGGTCCTCGTCTTCGATCTCCTCCGCATCGACAAGGTGGCTCTTCTTTGCATGCTGAGCCTGGCCTGGACGGGTGTCCTGACGCCCGCGGAGGCGATCTCCGGGTTCGCCAGTCACGCCGTCATCGCCATGCTTTCAGTGATGATCATGGGACACGGCATCGCCCGGGCCGGGATCATGGATCACTTCGCACGGCGGGTGGTGGCCCTGGCCGGGGACAGTCGGCGCCGGACCACCGGGATCCTCTCCGTCTCGGCGGGTTTCATGTCCGCCATCATCCAGAACATCGGGGCTGCCGCCCTCCTTCTGCCGGCCCTATTCAATATCTCGCGGCAGAAGGGGATCCCTCGCTCGCAGATCATCATGCCCGTGGGCTTCGCGGCCATCTTGGGGGGAACCCTGACCATGGTGGGGTCGGGTCCTCTCATCCTCATCAACGACCTCCTGGGGAATGCGGGGCTGGAGCCCTACGGTCTCTTCGCCGTGACACCCGTAGGGGTCGTCCTCCTCGCATCGGGCATCGCCCTCTTCCTGGCCCTGGGTCCGAGGCTTCTTCCATCCGCGCCGGAGGGGGATGCGGAGCCATCCCTCCAGGAGCGCCTCATCCAGGGATGGGACCTCCCGGCCACGGTCAGGTTCTTCCAGGTCACCGACGAGAGCGGGATCCGGGGACAGACGCTGGAGGAGGCGGAGCTCTGGGACCGATACGGGCTCAACGTGCTGGGGCTCTCGGAGGAGGGTGGGGGGACCTTCGCGCCGTGGAGGAAGACGAGGTTCGAAACAGGCCAGCGGGTCGCCCTCCTGGGCGGAGCCGAGGAGATCACCGCCTTCGCCGAGGACGCCTGCCTGCGTAAGGTGGAGGCGGGCCCAGAGCTCAGGCGGCTCACCGATCCCAGCGCGGCCGGGTTTGCCGAGGTGATGATCCCCCCGCGCTCCGGAATGGCGGGGAAGACCCTCCGGGAGATGCAGTTGAGGAGGCGCTTCGCCGTGGAACCCCTTCTCCTGATCCACGAGGGGGAGCGGGTGCGCGGGGACTTCTCCGACATGGAAACCACCGCGGGAGATACGTTCGTGATCGCCGGCCTCTGGGAGAACATCCGGGCGGTGCGGGACTCGGATGACTTCCTTCTGGTGACGGAGCCGGAGGGGGGTGAGCGGGACCCTTCGAAGCGATGGTACGCGGCGCTCTGCTTCGCGCTGGCCATCGCGCTGGCCCTGGGAGGCTTCGCCATCTCCACCGCTTTCCTGACGGGAGCGTTGGCCATGGTGCTCACCCGGGTCCTCGACATGGACGAGGCCTATCGGGCCGTTGACTGGAAGGTCGTATTCTTCCTGGCCGGTCTCATCCCCCTGGGAACCGCCATGCAGAATTCGGGGACGGCGGAGTTCATGGCCGAGGGGGTGATGCGCCTCGTGGAAGGCCAGCCGGTCCTGGTATTCCTTGCTGCCGTGGCGGGGATCTCCACCCTCTTCTCGCTCTTCATGTCCAACGTGGGTGCCACCGTCATCCTGGCACCGCTCCTGGTGAGCATGTCCGAGCTGTTCGGCGTGGATCCCCGGCCGGTGGTCCTGATGCTGGCGGTGTGCGCGGCGAACTCCTTCCTGCTTCCCACCCACCAGGTGAACGCCCTCTACAAGGGCCCCGGGGGCTATCGGAACCGCGACTACCTGAGAGCAGGAGGGGGGATGACGGCCCTCTTCCTGGTCGTTGTGGTGGGGGTCTTCTACCTCTTCTACCTCTGATGGACGACCCTGACCCACCGCCGTGCGCTCCCGCTCAAAAGAAACGCCCCTCACCGCTCTTGGGGTGAGGGGCGCTTCTTTACTCATGCGAACAGGGGGCTACATCGTTTCCAGTTCGGCATAGATGGCGTCGATCCGGTCCATGATCTCGCCGGCCTCGGGGTCGACCTCCAGCATCCGTGCCCGCTGCGCCTCTTCGAAGGCCTCGATGGATTCCTGGATGTCGGGGCGGCTCATCACCGCTTCCTGCAGCGCCTGGAGTTCCATGGCCACGGCCTGCGCTTCGGTTCCCACCTCCTGGGCCCGGGCCTCATCCCCTGAGGCCTGGGCGGCCATGAACTCCTGCTCCAGCTCCTGCATCTGATCGAAGAGCTCGGCGTTCTCCTCCCTCATGGCCGATTCCAGGCGACCCTGAAGTTCTTCGAGTTGACCGGAGAGAGCTTCGTCCTGGAGGGCTGCCTCCTGAATGGGAGCCAGTTCCTGCTGGAGTTCCTGCGCCTCGATCATCAGCGCCATCATTTGCGGATCCATCTCCTGGCCCAGGGGCTGGCCCGGCTGCTCAGGCCCCCCAGCGGCAGGGGGAGCATCCGAGTCGGCCTGTCCTCCACACGCCGTCACGCCAAAGAAACCAACGAGGGCGAGGGTCAGGAGTCCCTTTCTCACATTCATTCAAATCATCCAGTTCGGGCGTACGATTCACACGTACGATCCGGCACCGCCAGAAACGGCGGATACCGCCGCACCTCGATAAACCGTTGGGAGGGGATCGTTCCGAAGCCCTTCAGCGGCCCCCGGGGGGCTGGATCAGGAACTTCTGGACCCGGAGGTTGCCGGCCTCGGTGAGGTAGAGATTCCCCTTGGAGTCGGTGTCCAGGTTGTGGGGGCGGAGGAACTGCCCCGCCTGCCTCCCACCCCGACCGAATTCATCCACCACCTCGAGCCCGTCCCTGAGGAGGACCCAGATCTTGTGGTTGGTGCCGTCGGCCAGGTAGAGGAAGCGTTGCTCCGGGTCCGGGGAGAGGGCGATGTCGAATGCTGATCCGGAAGCCAGGGTGGCCGGGGCGATGATCCGCTCCTGTACGAACTCCCCATCCTTCCGAAAGACCTGGATCCGGTTGTTTCGACGGTCCGCCAGATAGAGGAGCCCGTCATTGGAGCCCAGAATGCCATGGGCCGTTCCGAATTCCCTGGAGGGCGGCAGGTCAGCGCCCCGGTCTGGATGTGCGTATTCGTCGTCGGGCGCCTCACCGTAGGCGCCCCACTGCCGGAGGAACTCGCCGGTGTCACCATCGAAGACCGCGATCCGGCGGTTGATGTACCCGTCGGCGATGAAGGCCTCATTCGTCTCCGGGTCCACCCAGATTCCGGCGGGCGTACCCAGCCGGGTCGGATCATGACTCCCCCCGGTGACTCCGAGCTCTCCGATGGTGAGAAGGTGCTCCCCATCCCGGGTGAACTTGAGAACCTGGTGCTGGGTGTAGGACCCGATCCAGACGTTGTCCCGGTGGTCCACGAAGAGGCCGTGGGGGAAGGCCGGCCACTCCTCTCCGGCGCTGGAGCCGTCCCAGGTCTGCACCACGTTGCCGTCCGGGTCTAGCTCCATCAGGGGAGGAGCCGGGCTGCAACAGGTGGCGATGGGAGGGTCGAGGACAGCGCCTCGCTCCCTCGCCGAAAGCTCCTCGGGCGCGCTCACGATCCAGACGTGGTCCCGGGAGTCCACCGCCAGTCCCGCCGCCGGTCCCAGGACCCAGTCCTCAGGAAGGGGAGGGGGCCACCAGGGGTCCACCTGGAAGGTGGGGATCCCCACCTCACCCTCACCCTCGCCCAACGGAGCCGCTTCCGGTGCCGGGGCGCAGGCGGTGGCCACCACCAGGAGGGCCGGGAAGGTCCAACCGCTCCGCCCGGCGGCCAGGCCCCTTCGCCGGTTCACGGATTCCCGGCTCGAGGGTTCCATGTTCACAGGGCTTCGGTTCACAGGGCTT
>REED01000131.1 GCA_007695225.1 Gemmatimonadales bacterium | reverse complement strand
AACACGCGCAGACCCCCGGCGCGCGGCCCACTCCCCTTTCCGATCACCCTTCTAGACCGGGCGAAGGGACAGGCCATGGAGCGGGGGGCCCTGGGAGACGCCGGGGAGGAGGGCGCGCTCCGGGTCCACTTCCAGTTCTCGGGAGAGGAGCGCCTCCTCGGCGGCGGACTCCACTTCTCCGGTGACCTGCGCCTCGATCTCTTCCAGGTCGCTTGCGGCCACGCCGCGGGAGGACTGCAGCCAGACCTCGAAGGAACCCAGGGGGTCTCGCTCTCCCCAGTCCCGGAAGAGGGACTCGGCGAAGGTGGCGCGGGCCTCGCGCTCGTCGTGGGTGGCATGGCCGCCCATACGAAAGGTGCGGGCGTGGATCAGGGCGGGGCCGTCTCCCTTTCGGCAATCCTCCACGGCTCCCCGGACCGCGGCCCACATGTCCAGCACATGGTTTCCATCCGCATTGCGCGTTTCCAGGCCGTACATCTCCCCCAGCCGATCCAGCCGTCCCGCGCCATGACGCTCCGCAGGGGTGCCCAGCGCCACCTGGTTGTCCTGGAGGATGAAGACCACCGGGAGTCGCTGCACCGCCGCGAAGTTCAGACCCTCGTGGCATTCCCCGGTCTTGGTCGCGCCGTCGCCGATCCAGGTCATGGCCACGCCCCCTCTTCCTTCCCGAACCAGGCCCATGGCAATGCCACCCATCACCGCCACATTCGTCCCCATGTGGGAGATGGGCTGCAGGACACGGTGGCGGAGGCTTCCCACGTGCAGGTCCCGCCCCCCGGAAGTGCTGTCCGGTGTGGCCAGGTAGCCACGAAAGACATCGGCGTCCGTCATTCCCATCATGGGGCACGCCCCGGCGTTACGGATCATGGGGCACACCCAGTCCCGCTCGGGGTCCAGGGCCTGCACCGCCCCCACGGTCACCGCTTCCTCTCCGGTGCCGAGCCATGCCTTGGAGATCACGCCCTGCCGCACCCACCGTTTCAGGCCGATGTCCAGGAGGCGAGTGCGCAGGAGATTCCTGTAGAGTAGAAGGAGGTCCCCGATCTCAAGGGAGGCCACCGCCGCCGCCCGCTCCGGGTTTCTGGAGAGGGTCTGGTCCCACCGCTCCACCAGGTCAGGAGCGGGCTTCCAATTCACATACTCGGGGGGGTCGAAGGCGGAATAACGGCGCATGGGTAAGGCCTCAACAATCCTGAAAGTCGGCGTGGCTCCTACCTCCCTGGGTCGTCGGACGGGGGGTGGGAAGGGCCCGATGGTCGAACGGAAAGGTACCCGTTCCCGGGAAGCGTGGGCAACGCGAGGCCGGGGCGAAAGAGATGCGGGGAGGGAAGTCAAGCGTTGCCTGCGGAAGTTGCACCCCCCAAGATTGGATCGAATTCGTGTCCTCCCGCCCCGGAACCGTGGTCACCGAAACCGCTCGTTCTCATCCGTCCTCCCAACGCCATCGGGTTCAATCCCGGGTGGCGCTGGCGATTCTCGAGACCCTGCGAACGCAGGATCTACCGGAGGAGATCCTGGATGACGAGAACGTCACCCTCACCCTTCCGCGGCGTCTGGGTCTCAGCGACGTCATCGAGGCCCAGATCCGGCGGTATCGGGCCGATGCCCGGCTCCGGCGCCGGATTCCGGAGCGCGAGGTCGTAGACCTTTTCCGCCTGGTGGTGCGCCGCCCCGATTCCGAGGACGTATTCCTCGAGGTGGGGCGGGCCCTGTATTCTCCAGCATCGGCGGGGTTACGCCGCTTGCTTCCAAGGAAAGTGGCCCTCTCGCTGGCCCGCGCTCGTTCCCAGCGTGAACTACGACGCCTCTTCGGTCGCCGTCTGGTGCGTTCGGGCGGGAAGGGGTTCATCCTGGATCACGCCCACGACCTCCTCATCCGGGGCGATCCCGGCGGGGACGCATGCGCCCTGGTCACCGGTTTCCTGGAGCGGGTCATTGAGGAATATGCCGGAGCCGGGGGAGCAGTCCTGCATCCCCGATGCCTGGCCCGGGGTGACGAGGGATGCCGCTGGGAATTCCAGGAGGCCGTTGTAAAGACGGCGTCCGCCTGAAGGGCTTCCCTCAAGCCCTCTTCCTCACCCAGAACTCCCCTGCCCCTGCCGGGTAACCGACGCCGTTCCAGGGACCGGCCCACAGAGCACCGGACACTTCAGTCTGTGTCCCAGGGTGGTAAACCCAGGCTGTCCCTCCCATCCCTGCCAGTCGGAGGAATCCGCATCATGATCCAGGAAGGCGACCTCGCTCCCACCTTCACTCTCCCCGCCGACGACGGAGCCACCGTCTCCCTGGAGGATCTCCGGGGCAAGTCGGTGATCCTCTACTTCTACCCCAAGGATGACACCTCGGGGTGCACCACCGAGGCCTGTGAGTTTCGCGACACCCTTCCCAGGATCGAGGAGGGTGGGGCCGTGGTTCTCGGCGTCTCTCCCGATCCGGTGGCCTCCCACAAGAAGTTCAAGGAGAAGTATGACCTGAACTTCCCGCTCCTGGCCGACGAAGACCACTCCGTCGCCGAGGCCTATGGCGTGTGGAAGGAGAAGTCCATGTATGGCCGGAAGTACTGGGGGGTGGAGCGAAGCACATTCCTCATCGATCCCGATGGAAAGGTGAAGAAGGCCTGGCGACGCGTGAAGCCGAAGGGACACGCCGAAGCGGTGGCCGCTGAACTGGGCGCCTAGGGCCGCACCCGCTCTTCCCCCTCAAAGGAGCCGAACATGCTGGTGGACAATCTGGCGTGGATCCTCGTCCTCGTTCTGGCCGGTGTGGTGGTCTGGCTCCTTCGGAGTCGCCGCGCTCCCGAGAACCCCTACCCCGAAGCGCTCCGTCGGCTTGCCCGGGAGGTCGCAGGAGGAGAGGTGGAGGTGGGAGGATCGAGGGAGGACCCGGAGGAGGTGGAGTCCCTGCGTCGCGCCCTGGAAGAGGGGTGGGTCTCCAAGCCCCAGACAGAGGAGGGGGCGACAGAGACCGTCGATACAGAGGAGGAGCTCCAGGGAGACCCGATGCAGGTGGCGCTGGAGGGGGTCCTGGGATACCTGGAGCGCACGGTTCTTCCAGCCCTCGAGGAAGCCCGATCTCTCCCCGAGCCCGGTCCGGCTCTCCAGGATGCCGTGGATGCTTTGGAGGACCTGGCGTTCTACGCTTCGTCGAGGGAGGAGGAGCCTTCAAGCCGGGAGAACCTGGCCCAGCTGGTGCAGGTGGTCACCCGCGAGTACACGCTGGAGACTGGGATCCCACTCCGGGTGAGGGGGCCGGATCGTCCCATACATTTCCACACCCGACCGGAGGCCTTCAAGGACTCCATCTTCCTCCTCCTGGCCAACGCGGGACGATGGGGGGAGGGAAAGACGGTGGACCTGACGCTCGCCGCTGAAGACGGAAGGGTTCGGGTGAAGGTCAGGGACCAGGGTCCCGGCTTTTCCTCCGAGGCGCTGTACCGGGCGTTCCGACCCTTCTGGTCCTCGGAGCGGGATGCCCTGGGGCTGGGGCTCACCCACGCCCGACACCTGGTCCGGGGAATGGGCGGCGACCTGACCCTGGGGAACCGGGAGGAGGGAGGCGGAGAGGTGGTCCTGGATCTTCCTCAGGGGCCTTCGTCCTCGGAGTGAGCCGGTGGCCGCGGCCCCCGCACTCCCGTGGCATAGGCGCCCGTCACGCCCAGGAGGAGGAGCGAGAGCCCCATCCACCCTCCGGCCGTCAGCGTCTGATCCAGAAGGACCACGGCCAGGAGGGTGGCAGCCAGGGGCTCAACCGTGGTCCCGATGGAGGCTCGCCCCGCTTCCAGCGTCCTCATGGCGTGGAAGAGGAGGAGGGCGGCGGCGGCCATGGTGAAGAACCCGAAGGCCAGCAGGACCCCCCAGGCCAGGGCCGAGTCGGGAAGGACCACCGGTTCACCCCTCACGGCCCAGGCCAGGGCCAGGAGCAGCGTGCCCCCCAGGGTGGACCAGAAGAGGGGCACCAGGGCTCCATATCGTCGTCCGAAGACCTTCCCGAAGAGGGTGTAGGTTCCGTATCCCAGGCCGCAGGCACACCCCCACAGGATCCCCTGGACGGAAAGCTCCACATCCACCCCCCGGGTTCCGAAGACGGTGAGCCAGACCCCCGCCACCGAGAGAAGGGCGAGCCCTCCCCGCAGCAGCGTCAGTCGTTCTCCCAGGAAGAGGGCCGACATCCCCACCACGAAGGCCGGTGCCAGGTAGAGGAGGGCCACGGTGGCGGGGACCCCGACCGCGGCGGTGGACATCTGGTAGGCGAGCTGGAAGACCCCCACCACCAGGCCTCCCAGGACCAGGAGTCCCAGGGCCCCCTTCCGGTCCAGACGAAAGGCCCCCAGGCCCCGAGGCAAGAGGAGAAGCCCCATGAACACGACGCCGGCGGCCGGGCGGAGGAGGGCCACGGAGGTCGGAGGGATCCCCATGCGGTAGAGGGCGATGCTGAAGGGGCCGGAGGTGGCCCAGAGCACACCGGCCAGGACGACCTGGAGGTAGGCCACCGTCACAGCCCGACGGGAGGGGTCGAGAGACATGCCGGAAGGTAGCGGACCGTCCCGGACCCGTGGACCCCTGGGGCTTCGTCGGACCGGTGGACCCCGGCGGCTTCCCCGGATAGGTTAATGCCCTTCGGGTCCTCCCCCCCTCCCCCGCCCCACCCGCCATGACCGACACCGGGTCCCCCCGGGAGAAGAGCTACCGCTTCCTCCTCCGCCTGCGCCCCCGGGTTCAGCCGTATCGCTCCAGCTTCCTCTGGGCGGCCCTCCTCATCGTGGTGGGGACCGTCATCGGGCTGGCCTTCCCCCTCGTGGTCCGGGAGCTCCTGGATGCCGCCTTCCTGGCCGGGGACCGGGGAATGCTGGACCGGATTGCCCTCTTCCTCATCGCCCTCTTCCTCTTCCAGGCGGTGGTGAACCTGGGGCAGAGCTATCTGACGGCTTCGGTGGCGGAACGGGTGGTGGCGGACCTCCGCAAGGACCTCTTCCGGCACCTCATGTCCCAGCCGCCGGGGTTCTTCGCCCGGAAGCGGGTGGGGGAGCTCTCTTCTCGGTTGGCGTCGGACGCGGGGCTCGTCCAGGGGATTCTCCGATTCGGGGTTCCAGAGTTGGTCCGGCAGGGGCTCTTCCTGGTGGGGGCCCTCATCCTGGTCACCATCACCCATCCCCGTCTCACCCTGGTGACCATGATCGCCATCCCTCCCACGGTCCTGGCGGGGTGGCTCCTGGGGAGGCGGGTTCGGCGGATCTCCACCGGGATCCAGGACCGACTGGCAGGGGCGGTGTCCCGGGCGGAGCAGGTCTTCACCCAGATCACCACGGTCCAGTCTTTCACCCGGGAGCGCTGGGAGGCGGAGCGTTTCCGCCAGGAAGTGGACGCCACCCGCGACGAAGGGCTTCGTCGGGCGGTGGCGCGGGCCCTCCTGACGGGGACGGTGACCTTCACCGCCTTCGGCGCCATCGTCCTGGTCCTATGGGAAGGGGGGCGCCTCGTGCTGGAGGGGGCCCTGACCCCCGGGACCCTGGTGGCCTTCCTCCTCTACGCCGTCACCATCGCCGGGGCCGTGACCTCCCTGGCCGGGTTCTGGGGGAATCTCCAGGAGGCTTCCGGAGCGGCCCGGCGCATCTTCGACCTCCTGGACGAGGAGCTGGAGCTGGCCGAACCCAGGGATCCCACTCCTCTCCCCCGGCCGGTGACGGGAAGGGTGGAGTATCGGGGGGTCCGTTTCCGGTATGGTGAAGAACTTCCCGATGTTCTCAGGGAGATCGACCTGGTACTGGAGCCTGGGGAGACGGTGGCGCTGGTGGGGGCATCGGGCGCTGGAAAGAGCACCCTGGCGGCCCTCCTCCCCCGATTCTATGACGTCCGGGAAGGAGCGGTGCTTCTGGACGGAGTGGATGTCCGGGAACTGGCGCTGGCCGAGCTGCGCTCCACGGTGGGGCTGGTCCCCCAGGAGCCCATGCTCTTTGCCGGCACCGTCCGGGAGAACCTCCTCTACGGCCAGCCCGAGGCCGGGGTGGAGGCGCTGGAAGAGGCGTCCCGCCAGGCTCACGCCCACGAGTTCATCTCCCGATTCCCCAAGGGATTCGAACAGGAGATCGGGGAGCGGGGGGTGACCCTCTCCGCCGGGCAGCGTCAGCGGATGGCCATTGCCCGGGTCATGCTCAAGTCCCCGGCCATCCTCATCCTGGACGAGGCCTCTTCTGCGCTGGACGCCGAGTCGGAGCGGCTGGTCCAGGATGCGCTGGAGCGGCTCATGGAGGGGCGGACCACGCTGGTCATCGCCCACCGCCTCTCCACCATCCTTCGGGCGGATCGGATCCTGGTCCTGGACCAGGGCGAGATCGTGGCCGATGGCATCCACCGGGATCTGCTGAAGGAGAGCGAGCTCTACGCCCGCCTCTACCACCGCCAGTTCGAGCAGGCCCTGGCGTCGTCGGGGGTTCGGAGCTCCGATGTGGCGGCGGCGGGAAAGAGGTAGGAACGACGAAGGGCCGCCCCCGGAAAGGAAGGGCGGCCCTTGTAGGCCCTTGAGGAAGTAGGGGGCCGTTCAGGAGCGGGCGGTTGGAGCAGACGGCCTTCCCGCACCTGCCGAGGCTCAAGCCCCGGCGGGCACCTCGTCCGGGGTCGGGACCGACGTGGCCCGCTCCGCCGCCGGGGCCGGTACATCCTTCCTCCCCACAACCCCCTCTTCCAGCCAGGCGTATCTCCCCTCCATGGCTTTTCGGGCCACGCCGTACGCCGCGATATCGTCGTTCCCGAAGATCCCGGAGAAGGAGCTGGCGATCCGCCGTCGGGCTTGTCGGCAGAAGAGGTCCGCCAGCTCCTCGGGGCTCCGATCTCCGGGATTCTCCTGCACCAGCATCCGAGCCCGGACGCAGGCGGCGGTCATGAGGAAGGCTTCGGCCCCCACATCCACGATCCGTCCCAGGACGGCTTGGCGCTTCTCCAGTCCCCCGCCGAAGCGGATCATGCAGTGGAAGAGGGAGCGGGCGAGCCGCCGCGAGGTCCGGTCCACGAAGCGGAGGTGGGTGGCCAGGGGTCCGAACTCGCTGTACCTGGGCCACCGCCCCCACCCCAGCCACCGGGAGGGATACCACCAGGCATAGTGGACCGCGCCCCGGAGGGCTGCCGCGATCCGACGTCCCATGGGGGCCCGGGGATCCACCATGTCTCCGGCCACCCGGAGGTGGGTGTCCACCGCTTCCCGTGCGATGAAGAGGCGCATGATCTCCGAGGAGCCCTCGAAGATGAGGTTGATCCGGAGATCCCTCACGGCCCGCTCGATGGGGATGGGGTCCTCTCCCCGGTCCCGGAGGGAGTCCGCCGTCTCGTACCCTCGGCCCCCACGGATCTGGAGGGCTTCGTTCCCCACCTCCCAAGCGGTCTCGGAGTGCCACATCTTGGCGATGGCGGCCTCCAGGCGGATGTCCAGCTCCTTCCGGTCCGCCAGACCGGCGGCCAGCTCGGCGCCGGCCTCCATGGCGAAGGTGTCGGCGGCCATCTTCCCCAGCTTCTGGGCCACCGCATCGTGCTTCCCGATGGGCTGGCCCCACTGGACCCGCTCCGCAGCCCAGGTTCGGGATGCCTCCAGGGAGGCCTTCCCCGCAGCGGCGCAGAAGGCCGGCAGGGAGAGCCGACCGGTGTTCAGGGTGATGAGGGCCAGCTTGAGACCCTGTCCCTCGCCCCACACCACATTCTCCGCCGGGACCTTCACGTCGGTGAAACCGATCACCCCGTTGGAGAGCCCACGGAGCCCCATGAAATGGCAGACATGCTCCACCTCCACGCCTTCCCAGTCCGCCTCCACGATGAAGGCGGTGATGGGACGCTTTCCCCGGACGCCGTCCCGGGGGGGCGTGGTGGCCATGACGATCATGATCTCGGCCCGGGGCCCGTTGGTGCACCAGAGCTTCCGGCCGTTCAGGATCCAGTGGCTCCCGTCCTCGGAGAGAACGGCTGCGGTGGTCATGTTGGCCGGATCCGATCCCGCCTCATCCTCGGTGAGGGCGAAGGCGGATAGCGCCCCCGCAGCCACCCGGGGGAGATACTTCTTCTTCTGCTCCTCCGTGCCGAACAGGGCCAGGGGCTGGGGGATGCCGATGGACTGGTGGGCGGAGAGGAAGGCGCCGGTGGAGGCGCAGCGGGACGAGACCAGGGCCAGGGCTCGGTTGTAGGTGCGCTGCGAGAGGCCGAGGCCGCCGTACTCACGGGGGATCTTGATGCCGAAGGCGCCCATCTCCCGGAGTCCATCCAGGACCTCGTCAGGCACCCATCCGTCCCGATCGATGGCGTCGCCATCGATGTGCTCCCGGGCGAAGGCATGCATCTTCGCCAGGAAGGCGGTTCCCCGCGCCTCCTCATCGG
The DNA here is from genome assembly GCA_007695225.1 of Gemmatimonadales bacterium. Lineage (GTDB taxonomy): Bacteria > Gemmatimonadota > Gemmatimonadetes > Longimicrobiales > Gaopeijiaceae > T3Sed10-66. Next base: position 33,125 of record REED01000131.1, on the reverse strand, counting down.
GATTGGGGCGGGGGTGGGGATGGAGGAGCTCGAGGCGAAAGCGCCCCTCGAAGAAGGAGCGCATGAAGCTCTCCCGGTCCCACTTCTTTTCCCGGGCGGATTCGGCCACTTCCCGGGCTTCGATTTCGGTGGCGTGGCGAGATATGGCGTCGGACATGGGAAGGTCCCGGAAGGAGGGATGGAAGACGAGGTGCCGTTCAGTCCGGAGGGCTCTCCCCAGGGGGAGAGGCTCTTTCCGGAGTTTCCTGGGAGCCTACCGAAATATCTACCGATTCGTTTCCAGCAGCCACCCCGCTTTCTCCGGCCCGGCGGCGAAGGCGGCGCTGACGGGCCCGCTGGAGGGCGTCGGGAGGAGGCTCCTCCTGGGAAGGAGGCGGACGGGCGCCCTCCGGGTCGATGATGGCCGTCAGTTCCCCCATCCGTGCTTCCCCATCCCGTTCGCCCACCTCCATGAGCCGGGTCAGGTACCCGTGCTCGAAAAGGAGGAGGGAGAGGATGTCGGGGCTCTTGAGCTCCCCTGTACCCAGCCCCCGCAACAGAAAGCGGAAGAGACCGGGGAGACGTATTTCAAAGTCGCCTGCCAGTCGTCCCAGGTCCCGGGAGGGGCGGAGGGTCAGGAGTTCCAGGACCTTGAAGTCTCCCCGCTCCCCGGGGGGAAGCTTCCGGAGAAGGTGGTTCACCGTTTCGGTGCGCCAGGCGTCCTGGTCCAGGAGGTCCAGGAAGATGGCGTTTGTGAGTTGGCCCATGATGTGGGCCGGCGGGGGATAGCCATTCCAGTCCGGGCGGGCCGCCTCCTCCGCCGTGCGTTCGAACCGGGTGGAGATGGCCAGGATCCGATGCGCCCCGAGGTGGATCACCGGCGAGAGGGGGGAAGCCAGGCGGATTCCTCCGTCTCCGTACCATTCTCCCTCGATCTCCACCGCCTCGAAGAAGAGGGGGAGCGCCGCCGAAGCCATGACGTGCTCCACCGTGATCTCGGCCCGGCGGGACCTCCGAAGGGGGCGCTCCCACTCCTCCACCACGCCGGGGCTGCCGGCGATCCAGGTCACGGATCGCCCGGTGGAGTAGGAAGAGGTGCTGATTCCCAGAGCCCTGAGCCGGCCGGCGTCGATCTTCTCCTGGATCCCGGGGATGGGCCCATCCCCGACGCCCAGGGCCTCTTGCAGGAAGGCACGGAGGGGCGAGGTGTCCACCAGGCTACGGATCCCGGCGCCCCCGATGAGCCCTCCCGAGCCAAGCTGCAGAAGGGCACGGAGGGCGTGCCAGGAAAGACTCCGGGGATCCACCCGGAAGACCTTCTCCACCGTAAGGCTTCCCCATAGGCGTGCCAGGTCCTCCACCGCTTCCTGGAAATTCCCCGGATGGGCGGCCAGGTGGACGGCGTTGATGGCCCCGGCGGAAACGCCGGTGAGAACCGGGATCTCCAGGTTCGGGTGCCGGCGGGCCAGGGCGCGGAGCACGCCCACCTGATAGGCCGCACGAGCCCCTCCTCCCCCCATGACCAGCCCCAGCGGGCCGGGCGTGCCGCCGTGGGGAGGCGGTTTCTCCGATACCGTCGGGCCCGGGCTCATGCTACCAACGTCAGAGGATGTTGGATTCCAGGAGGCCGCGTCCGATGGAGAGGACGCCAAACCAGATCAGACCCAGGGCCAGGAGGGTCGCCACGGCGTGGGGGGCATAGCTCCGTTCCTCCTGGGGCCGACGGCGCATCACGGAGACGGGGATCTGGGCTACCACCGCCGCGATGAGCATGAGGAAGATGTGACCGATGAGCATCGGCTGGAACACGCCGGACACCAGCAGGAAGAAGCCCACAAGGACCTGGAGGTGGAGGAATCCGGCGAAGGATGTCCCCAGGATCCGCATCCCCTTGTCGTAGGGCCGCCTGGAGACCATCCCCCAGAGGGCGTACCCGAGAGCCAGGACGCCGAACAGGAGGACGAGGTAGCGCAGCCCCGAATGGGCGTGGAGAAGTCCGGTGAACATGGGCGAAGGCCTCTCTTGAACCAGTTGTGGACCCGGATCGGGGCGCCGCAGCCACGTCCTGCGAGCCCCTGTGGAGGGGAGGGGGCGCGTCGGTGCAGCACGTCCCCACCCCCAAGATACCCCCTATCATAGGGGAACGGGCGCGGGTCTGCGGCCCCTGCCGCGGAATGGCGCCGCAACGAGGCGTGTTCTACCATGGAGTGGAACCCCTGAAAGGTCCCCGATCCGGTACCCGCGCCGCGCCTCCGAAGCCCGGGGGCGCCGACCACACCTTTGACCACACCCTTGCTCCGGAGTCACCTCGCCATGGATGGTCTTTCCCATTCCCTGTCCCGTCGGAGGCAGCCCCGCACAGCCCCGGTTGGTGGGCGCTCCTCCAGGTTCCCGGCATGGTGGGTCCTCCTTCTCTTCGTGGCGGTCCCCCGGGCCGGAGAGGCCCAGCTCGGTGACTACGAGTACCGCTACCACACCTATCCAGAGACGGTCGAGCTTCTGGAGCGGTGGACGGAGGCGACGCCGGAGCTGTCCCGTCTCTATTCCATCGGGAAGAGCCAGTCCGGCAGCATGGATCTCTGGATGGTGGAGATGACCAACCGGGCCACGGGTCCGGCAGAGGAGAAGCCTGCCGCCTATTTCGACGGGAATCAGCACGACAATGAGGTGATGGGGGGGGAGACCGCGCTCCACCTGGTCTGGTGGATCCTCTCCCGGTACGGCTCCGACCCCGAGGTGACGGAACTCCTGGACACCCGGACCGTCTACGTCCTACCCCTGGCCAACCCCGAGGGCGCCGACTACTTCGTCACCGGACAGGCGAGCTGGGATCCTTGGGAAATCGTGAACCGGGAGCGTCTCTACGCCCCGGGAAAGCGGGGTGCCGACGGTCCCGAGGACATCACGGGGGATGGGAACATCCTGCAGATGCGGGTGGAGGATCCCGACGGCGACTGGAAGCCCTATGGTCCGGAACCCCGGCTCCTGGTGCGGCGGGAAGCGGGGGACACCGAAGGGCCCTTCTACCGGGTCTACGAGGAGGGGTATGACAGCAATGGAGACGGAGTGGTGAACTCCGACCCCCCCTTCACCCGGTTCATCACCAACCGGAACTACCCCGCCTTCTGGTCCTCGGTGGACGGGTCGGTCCGCGGGGCGGGGGACACGCCCCTGGACGAACCCAACTCCCGGAAGATCGTGGAGTTCATCCTGAGCCGACCCCACATTGGTCTCATCGACTCCTACCACACCACCAGCGGCGTCCATCTCCGCCCCTTTGCGGCCCGTCCCGATTCGGATGTCCCTCCCCAGGATCTCCAGGACTACCAGGCGATTCTCTCCCGGGGACAAGCCATCACCTCCTACCCCCAGGCCTCGGTCTACCACCAGTTCACCACCCTGGTCCCCGGGGTGGATCCCGACGCGCAGCCGGGGGCCCGGCGAGGGGTCTTCATCGACTGGGCCTACTCCCACTTCGGCGCCTTCGCGGGCACCACCGAACTCTGGACCATGGAGCCCTTCGTGAACGAAATAGGGTGGGGGAACATTCCCCGGGACGAGCCCCTCTTCGCCATCCCTGGGCGTTACAATCGCCCGGACGTCCTGGCCCGGGTCCTGGAGTGGCTGGACCGTCACGAGGGGGATCCGGCGCTGGCCGGGCAGGGCTACCGGGACTGGGAGCCCTTCGAGCATCCCACCCTCGGGCGAGTCGAGATCGGAGGGTTCACCCGGTACTGGCTCCGGAATCCCCCTCCAGGGCCCTACCTGGAGGAGATCGCCGTGGACCAGGCCCGCTTTGCCGTGGTCCGGGGGTTGAAACTCCCCAGGGTCCGGATTCGGGGGGTGGAGACCGAGTCCCTGGGTGGGGACCGCTGGCGGGTCCGAGCCCGGGTCGCCAACGAGGGGTGGCTGGACACCTCCATGGAGCAGGCTCGGCTGGCAGGAGTGAGTGAGCCGGACCGCATCCTCCTTTCGTGGGCGGAGGGGGCCGGGGAGCTGGAGGGAGGCCGCATCCATGCCTTGGAGGGGGTCGAGATCGACTTCATGCGAGGGACCCGGGGCGGGAGCTACGAGTCGTGGTACTACGGGGAGTGGATGGTGGAGGCTCCGGCTGGGACGGAGTTGACCGTGGAGCTTCGATCCCTGAAGGGAGGCGTCCACAGGGAGACGGTGCGGGTGGGGGGGTAGCGGCCTGTCGCGAGGGATCGGGGGAACGTGAGGGAGGGGCAAGGGGTTCGCAGCGCTATGGACGCCGCTTCTCCCTTCCGGCTCCCCCTTCCCAGGGAGCTCACTCCCCGACAAGCCCTGGCGGCGCTCCGTGGCTTGCCGGGTCGGGTCCTCCTGGAGACGGCCACAGAGGGCCGGGGGAGAACCATCCTCTCCGCCGATCCCCCCACGGTGGTGCGGTGGGCGAGGGGTGAACTGGAGGTGGAGGGGGCAGGTCGGATGGGGCTCCCGGGCGCGGCCATCCTGGGACGCCATCCCTTCGCATTCCTGTCCGCTTCGACCCACGGCGGAGGCGGAAGCCCCGGAGGGTGGATCGGGTACGTGGGGTACGAGATGGCTGACCACCTGGAGCACCTCCCTCCTCCCCCCTCGGGAGGCCCGGGTCTTCCAGACCTCCGATTCGGGGCCTACGACTGGTGGGTGGTGTGGGACCAGGCCGGGGGCATCCCTGTCCTGGAGGGCGCACCCTTGCCCGGGGACACGGGGAGCCGGGGGATGGCGCATCTCCGGGAGCGGATGGGGGAGGTCCAGGAAAGGCTCGCGGCCGTGTCGGGTAATGTACTGTACGACTTGGGGATAGAGCATGGCGCCTACGGTCCGGAGGGGCGACGGACTTCCGATCCGGGTGCACTTGTGCAGCTGCCGGAAGGGGTATACTCGTCCCTTCCCCACCAGGCCTACCTCGAGGGGGTGGAACGGGTCCGGGCGCACATCCGGGACGGGGACCTCTTCCAGGCAAACCTTACCCAGCTCCTCCGATGCCCCGTATCGGTCGACGGCGAGGTGCTCTACCACCGCCTTGTCGCGGAGAGTCCGGCTCCGTTCGCGGCGTTTCTCGACACCGGGGCAGGAGAGATCGCCTCCATCTCACCGGAATCCTTCCTCTCCGTCCGCGGGGATCGTGTAACGACCAGACCCATCAAGGGGACCAACCGCCGGAGGCCGGACCCCCGTGAAGATGCGCAGGCCCGGGCGGCACTCCGGGCCAGCGAGAAGGATCGGGCGGAGAATGTGATGATCGTCGATCTCCTCCGGAACGACCTTTCCCGGGTGGCCCGACCCGGATCGGTCCAGGTCCCTGACCTCCTCGAGGTGGAAACCCATCCCACCGTTCATCACCTGGTGTCGACGGTGACGGCCCGACTTCGGCCGGGGGTGGGGATCCACGAGTTGCTCCGGGCCACCTTTCCCGGCGGATCAATCACCGGTGCCCCGAAGATCCGGGCCATGGAGATCCTACGGGGGCTGGAACCCCTTCCCCGGGGCGTCTACACCGGAAGCCTTGGACTCGTAAGCTTCCAGGGAGACGCGGAACTCTCCATCGCCATCCGAACGGCGGTGGTGGCCGATGGCCACGCTTGGTACGGCACCGGGGGTGGTGTCACCTTCGCCTCGGATCCGGAGGCAGAGTGGCAGGAGAGCCTTGCAAAGGCCGCCCCCTTCCTGCGGGCTGTGGACGGAGTGGGCGAAGCAGAAGGCAAATCATGATTCTTATCATTGACAACTATGACTCCTTCGTCTTCAACATCGCCCGGTATCTGGAAGAGCTGGGCGAGGAGACCCGGGTGATCCGCAATGACGTGGAGGGGGTAGACGCCCTGATGGCCTTGCGGCCTGGGGCCATTGTCCTTTCCCCGGGGCCCGGTCGCCCGGAGGATGCGGGGGTTTCGGTCGATCTCATCCGGGCCGCAGCCGGGAGGGTACCGGTCCTGGGGGTCTGCCTGGGCCACCAGGCGGTGGCCGCTGCCTTCGGCGGCCGCACCGTTCACGGAGGCGAGCCCGTCCACGGCCGGGCAACGCCGGTGAAGCATGATGGAACAGGAGTCTTCCAGCGTCTTCCCTCCCCCTTGATGGTGGGGCGATACCACTCCCTGGTGGTGGATCCCTCCTCCCTTCCGTCGGAACTCCGGGTGCAGGCCTGGTCTCCGGCGGGGGAGATCATGGCGTTTCGCCATGTGCAGTGGCCGATTCATGCCGTGCAGTTCCATCCCGAATCGGTCCTGACCCCCCAGGGCCACCACCTGCTGGAGGGATTTCTCGCGGAGGCGCAGGCCTTCGGGGGAAGAGGCGAAGGGAAGGGGCCGTACTTCCGGGGAGAACGCGAGGGGAAGGGTGAGCCTCCTGGAGCCGCAGTCAGGGGAGGCGTCGTCGGGTGACTCCCCTGTCCGACCTCTCCCAGGATCGTGGCTTCCTCCTGGGGGACGGCCTATTCGAAACCGTGCGCCTCTATCGGGGGCGTCCTTTCCGACTGGGGCAACACCTGGCGCGCTTGGAAGAGAGCGCAAAAAGAATCCGACTTGCTATACCACAGGCACTCAGGGAACGGGTGACGGATGCCCTTGCGGTGGCGAACTGCGTCGGGGACGGCAGCCTGAGGATCACCCTTACGCGGGGGGCCGGGCCGGGTCTACTTCCTCCGGACCCGCCTGGGGAGCCCACCCTTCGTGTGGAGGTGCGACCCATCCATGCCGCCCCGGGCACCCTTCCCGATGGGTCCGGTTCCTCCGGCTCTAGGGGCGTCTATGAGTCAGGGCTCGAGGAGTCAGGGCTCGAGGCGCGCATCCTCGGCCGGGTGGATGAGACCGCCCTCACGGTGGGGATGAAAGGGATCGGGTACCTGGAGCGGATCACGGCGCTCCTCCTGGCTCGGGAATCCGGTGCCCAGGAGGCCCTTCTGCGGAACGGGGCCGGACGAGTGGTGGGCGGGTCGGCCAGTAACCTCTTCGTGGTAAGGGAAGGGGGGCTTCAGACCCCCCGAGTCGAGGACGGGGTCCTCCCGGGGATCACCCGCCAGGTCGTCCTGGAGCTGGTGGGGGAGCTGGGTTGGGGGATGGAGTTGAGGGCCCCTGAGGAAGTGGAACTCCTGGGTGCCGATGAGATCTTTCTCACCTCCAGTCTCAGGGAGCTCGCGCCGGTTGTGCGCGTGGACGGAAGGATGGTGGGCTCCGGGCGGCCAGGACCCGTCTTCCAGGCCCTCAGAAGTGCCTTTCGGGGACGGGTCGCCGGGGAACTGGGGTTCGGCGAGGACAGCGGGCGGGAAGCCCCCGGGCCCTCGGGGGAAAGCTGACGGTGGCTCACCCCTCACCGTCCCCCTCTCGCCGCCCCCCGCCCCCTCTTCCGCCTTTACCCTCTCTTCGGCCCACTCCGTTCCTCTACCGTTGTCGCGCCTCCTCCAGCCCCTTCCGAACCACCGCCTTCACCGCCTCGTCCAGATCCTCGAGGCGAAGCATCCACTCCAGGTAGTCTGGGTGGCTCTTCGCCACCTCGAAGAGCCGGGTCCCCTGGTGCTTGCCCCGCCGGAAGATCGGTCCAGGATCCCCCTCCACCTCCTCGAACCAGCGGTCCACCTCGGTCTCGAAGGGACGGATCTCATCGCAGTATGCATCCAGCCCACCCAGGTCCCTGGGAAGGTGGGGATACCGCTGCAATTGGGCCCCCATCACGGCGGCGGTGGCCCGGATGTCCGCCAGGGCGGAATGGGCGTCCTCCAGCTCCCTTCCCAGGTAGAAGCGCACGGCGGCGGAGAGGTCCCGGGGCTCCTCCCGATGGAAGATCATCTGGACATCAACCACCCTGCGGGCCTTCGGATCGAAGGGAACCCCCGCTCGCTGGAATTCCGCCATGAGCATGGGGAGATCGAAACGGCGCACATTGAATCCAGCCAGATCGCAGGGCTCCAGGAGTTGGGCCAGCGCCCGGGCCCTGGAGGGGAAGGGAGGTTTGTCGGCCACATCCGCATCCGTTATTCCGTGGACGGCGGTGGCCTCTGCCGGAATCGGAATTCCGGGATTGAATCGCCGGACCTTCTCCATGACGTCGCCGCCGGGAGCGAGGCGAATGATGGCCAATTCCACGATCCGGTCGGTGCCGACGCGAAGGCCGGTGGTCTCCAGGTCGAAGAATACCAGGGGGCGCTCGAGGGGAATGGGAAAGGGAAGGGGATCAGGCATGGGAAGCTGAGGCGCGCGTGGGAGTGCGTGTGTCCGGGTGGCTCCCGGTGGGGACGGGTTGAACCATGGCGAACTCCGGCCTCGGGGGGAATGGGCAAGCTCTCCCCCGCGCCGCATGCAGGCCACGAGGCGAGTTGGACGAACCCGGTTGACGCGGCCCCGAACTCGGCAGATCCTCAAGGATGAGCGAATCCACCCCCCCTGACGCATCGTCTGCCCTTTCCGTGCCCTGCCTCCGGATCCGGGAGCCAGGAGCGCCCGATGTCCTCACCCCCTCCGAGGTGATCCTACCACCGCCGCCATACGGACATGTCCGCGTCCGCATCGCCGCCTCGGGGGTGAACCGGGCCGATCTTCTTCAGCGCCAGGGGCGATATCCCGTCCCTGCCGGCTTCCCCGAGGACATCCCCGGTCTGGAGTTCGCCGGGGAGGTGGAGGCGGTGGGGGAGGGGTGCTTCCTCCGGCGAATTGGGGACCCGGTTATGGGGATCCTGGGCGGGGGTGGGTACGCCGCCGCCGTAAACGTTCCCGAACGGGAGACGATTCGCATTCCCGAGGAGATGGAGCCGGTTACTGCCGGTGCCATCCCCGAGGTCTTCGTCACCGCGTGGGACGCACTGGAGGGACAGGCGGGTCTACGGGCGGGGGAGACCCTGCTGATCCACGCCGTAGGGAGCGGGGTGGGCACGGCGGCCCTTCAACTCGCCGTCGGAGCAGGGGCCCGGGTCATTGGCACCACCCGGACCCCGGAGAAGGTTGCTGCCGCCCAGGAGTTGGGGCTACACGACGGGATCTTGGCCTCGTCCGCTGCCCCGGACGAGTGGGCCGACGAGGTCTTGTCGCGTACCGGAGGCCGGGGGGTGGACGTGATCCTGGACCTGGTGGGCGGTGCCTACCTGGCGGGAAACCTCCGGGTACTGGCGACCAAGGCCCGTTGGGTGGTGGTGGGGGTTCCCGGTGGAGGCCAGGCGAACCTGGATCTCCGGCGTCTCATGACCCGCCGCGCCCACCTGATGGGGACGGTCCTGCGGGCCCGCCCTCCGGAGGAAAAGGCGCTTCTCGCCAGAGCCTTCGAGACCCGGGTGATTTCCCGGTTCGAGGTCGGGGCGGGAAGCGGACGACTGCGCCCCGTGGTGGACACGGTGCTGTCCTGGCGAGATGGAGCCGATGCCCACCGGCGGCTGGAGGCCAACGACACCTTCGGGAAGATGCTCCTGCGCTGGGAGTGACCTGCCCGTGGAGGCCGCGGGCGAGGAGGGGCATGTACCCCGCCTCAGTCCGCCACGGGAACCTCCGTCCCCAGTGCATCCCGCATCAGCTTCGCCTGCTTCGCCTCGTGGGAGGCGGCGCGGCCCTCGGCCGGTGAGGCCCGCTCGGGGCGGGAAACATGCCGGAGGGGGATCTCCCGGGGAACGACGCCCCGGAGGAGGGGCCCCACGTAGGTGAGGGCGCCCATGTTCCGAGGCTCTTCCTGGACCCAGTAGACCTCTTCCAGCGCCGGATAACGATCCACCAGAGCGCGGATCTCATCGGTGGGGAAGGGATAGAGCTCCTCGATCCGACCCACGGCCAGGTGGTCCATCTCTTCCCGGCCCTCGGCGGTGAGGAGGTCGTAATAGACCTTCCCCGAACAGAGGAGGAGTCGGGTCACGGATTCTTCCTTCCCGGCGTTCACCGGATCGGGGAGGACGGTCCGGAACTCGCCCTCCACCAGCTCCGAAGCCGTGGAGGTGGCCCTCGGGTGCCGCAGGAGGCTCTTGGGCGTCATCACCACCAGGGGCCGCTTGGGCGTTCCCAGGGCCTGGCGTCGAAGAAGGTGGAAGTACTGGGCGGGGGTGGTTGGGTATGCCACCCGGATGTTGTCCTCCGCACCGAGCTGGAGGAAACGCTCCAGCCGGGCGGAGGAGTGCTCCGGTCCCTGCCCCTCGTATCCGTGGGGAAGGAGGAGGGTGAGGGAGGAGAGCTGTCCCCACTTGGTCCGTCCCGACGCAAGGAACTGGTCCAGGATCACCTGGGCCACGTTCACGAAGTCGCCGAACTGGGCCTCCCAGAGAACGAAGTCTCGCTCCGCCACCACGGAGTAGCCGTACTCGAACCCCAGCACCCCCACCTCTGAGAGGGGGGAGTTGTAGACCTCGAAGCGGGCGGGCCCCAGATGCTCCAGGGGCAGGTGCCGTTCCCCGCTCACGTGGTCATGGAGGACCAGGTGACGCTGGGAGAACGTTCCCCGCTCCGAGTCCTGCCCGGAGAGCCGCACCGGAACGCCTTCCCGGACCAGGGTTCCGAAGGCCAGGGACTCGGCATGCGCCCAGTCCAGCTTCGAATCGAGGCCGAAGTCCTTGCGGCGGCGATCGAACTGCCGCTTCAGCTTGGGATGCACCTTGAACCCCTCCGGTGCCTCCAGGATGAAGTCGTTCACTTCCATGAGGAGCCCGGCCTCCACCTCGGTGTGGGCTTCCACCGGCTCCAGTTCCGGGGGTGGGGGCGGGAATGGGTCGTGCCCTGCTCCTGCCTTCTCTTCCTTCACCCGCTCCTGGGCCGAACGCAGGGTTTCCACCACCGCGTCCTCCATGGCGGTGGCCTCCTCCTCCGAGAGCGTGCCCTCCTCCACCAGCTTCCGCACGAAAAGGGTACGGACGGTGGGGTGGTCCTGGATGACCTGGTAGAGGCGGGGCTGGGTGTATCCCGGTTCGTCCCCCTCATTGTGCCCGTGGCGCCGGTACCCCACCAGATCGATGACGAAGTCGTCGTGGAAGGTCGCCCGGTAGGCCATGGCCAGGCGCATGGCGGCCAGGCAGGCCTCGGCGTCGTCGGCGTTCACATGGACCACGGGGATGTCATATCCCTTGGCCACGTCCGAGGCGTAGCGGGTGGAACGGCCGTCACGGGGATCGGTGGTGAACCCCACCTGATTGTTGGCGATGATGTGGATGGTCCCGCCCACGGTGTAGCCACGGAGCCGCGCCATGTTCAGCGATTCCGCCACCACGCCCTCGGCGGAGAAGGCGGCGTCCCCGTGGATCAGGATGGGGATGACCGTCTCCTGCTCCTGGGAGGCGTCCGGCTCCGGCCCGGTGTACTGGAGCAGTCGGGCCATCCCCCCCACTACAGGATTGACGAATTCCAGGTGGGAAGGGTTGGGGGCCAGGTTCACTTCGACCTCGGCCCCATCCGAAACGGGGAAGCGCCCCCGGGCTCCGTGGTGATACTTCACGTCGCCGGTTCCGGCCTGGGCGATGGCCAGGGCCCCGTCGGCCTGGGGGGCGCCCTCGAACTCCCGGAGAAGGGCGCCGTACTCGATGCCCACGATATGGGTGAGGACGTTCAGTCGGCCCCGATGGGCCATCCCCAGCACCGCCCTGCGGGCCCCGGCCCGGGCCCCGTGCTCCAGGGCCAGGTCCAGCATGGGGACCATCATATCGTTCCCCTCGATGGAGAACCGCTTCTGACCCAGGTAGGTGCGATGGAGGAAGCGCTCCAAACCCTCCACTTCGGAGAGCCGCTTCAGGAGGGCCCGCTTCTCCTCGGCGGACATGGGCTGGGCGTGGGTCCCTGACTCCACCTCGGTCCAGAGCCAGCGGACCCGCTCCGGATCCTCCAGGTGCTCGAACTGGTAGCCCACCGTCCCGCAGTAGATCTTGCGGAGCCGGTCCAGCGTCTCGGAGAGAGGCGTGTCGTCGCCTTCCTCCAGAATGAGGGAGGTGGGGATCTTCCTCAGATCCTCGATGGAGGTCCCGAAGAAGGAGGGGTCGAGCTGGGGGTGGCCCGGTGGGTCGCCTCCCAGGGGGTCGATATGGGCAAGTTGGTGACCGTGGTCCCGGAAGGCCTGGATCAACCCCGCCGCACGTGCGATGAGAGGGAGGAGGCCGAGGCGTTCGTCCTCTCGGTCCTCTTGGGTCCCGGGAGCCTTCACCGCAGCAGCTGCGGCCTCCACAGTCCGTGTCTCGGCAACCGGAGCGGCAGGGGCCGCTTCCGCCGGGGGGGCGATCAGCCCCTTCCCGTTCTGGAGTGCCTCGGGGACCAGGAGTCCTTCGGCCACCAGTTCGTCCAGCCGAGCCGAGAAGATGGTTCGCCAATCCTCGGGAATGGAATCCGGGTTACGGGCGAACTGTTCGAAGAGGTCCTGGACGTAGCCGGCGTTGTAGCCGTCGAAGAGCTTGGAAATCGACATGGTCCCTGGAGCGGCGCACCCGGAGGTGCGAAAGGTTCAGGCCGAAGCCCGGGCCGATGGAATCGGCCTCTAAAGTAAGGGATTTTGGCTGGGAAGCGAGATGGGGGCCATCTGGGACTCCCAGGCCTTCCAGGTGGTCCCCGGATCCCGGCCCGGGCCCGGGTCGGTGATCCGGGCGTCCGATACGGCTGGTTGGTCGAGGGCCCCCAGGGTCTGGGGGCCCTCGTGGTCACGAGGTTTCACGATCGGTTGGCCCGGAACGGGTACACGCTGCAGAGCGTCGGGGGGATCCGGCATCGCCGGCGTGATGGCCGCTCCGGACCCCAGCCCCGAACTCTTCGCCATACTTCAGGGTGCCCCTTGCGGTGATGACGCCCTCCGACTTCGGGCCAACGACCGGAAGTACGAGAGCGAAGGGGTAAATGACCTGGGAGTGGACGCCTCGGGGTGAGCCGCCGTCCCGCCGGCGCCCGCCCCGGCCTGCCCCGGACCTTCTTCCTGGGTACCCGGTGATCCGGTGACCGGGCCCCTTCGGTTCGGAGGCACCCCCGCCTCTCGCGGGGGTGCGGCCCTATCCCGGATCTTCGGGGAGGGCTTTCCCCGTTCAGGATCCCCGAGCAGCTTTCGGGGGTTCACCGTGGAGAAGACGCCTTGCACTCCGACCCCCGATCATGACCCCTACCTCCGCCGACCCCGCCATCGGGACCCCGCAACTCCTCCTCGAGGACCTCCGGGAGGCACCGTCCCGTCCTCCCGTGTTGGTACAGGCGGAATGGCTAGCGTCGCTCCCCTGGCTCATCCACGGGATCACCACCCGGCGGGGAGCCGAAGGAGATGGCGGCGATCCCTTTGATCTTCGCCTCCGTGGCCCGGCCACCGGCGCGGAGGTTCTTCCCCGGTGGGATGCGCTTCGGGCTCTCTCCGGCGCGGCGGCGGTGGTCCACTCCCCTCAGGAACACGGCTCCGTTGTCCGGATGCACGGCGAGATGCCGCCGGGACTCCATCTGGCTCTGCCTTGCGATGGGCATGCAACCCGGGAGCCTGACCTGCTCCTCACCGTTTCCCTGGCGGACTGCGTGCCCATCTTCATGGTGGAGCCCCGGGCGCGCCTGGTGGCCCTTCTCCACGCCGGATGGCGGGGAGCCGCGGAGGGAATTCTGGAAGCGGGACTCGAGGCCCTGGAGGATCACTTCGGTGTGGGGGCGGAGGACGTCAGCGTCCACCTGGGGCCCGCCATCGGCGCAGCGTCCTACGAGGTGGGCCCGGAAGTGCATGCGGCCCTGGGGCTTCCGGTTCCCTCGGGCCCCTCCCCCCTTGATCTCCGGGCGGTCCTGGCCGATCGGTGCCTCAGGGCCGGCGTGTCCCCGGCCGCCCTGAGCATCTCCCAGCGGGATACACGGGAGGACCCCCTCCTCTTTTCCCATCGGGGAGGGGACCAGGGGCGGCACGTGGCCTTCATCGGGATCCGGAATCGACCCGGGGGACGTAAATGAACCAAGGGCGACTCTCCGGCCCGCCGCCGGGACTTTGCGCCACATGCCTCCACGTCCGTCGGGTTGAGAACCGACGAGGCTCGGTGTTCCTCCTCTGCGGCCGAGCGGCCACGGACCCGCGCTTCCGAAAGTATCCGCCCCTTCCGGTCCTGGCTTGTGCCGGATACCGGAAAGACTCCGGGGAGGGCAACACCAGGGACCGGAGGGGGGCGGGAGGCACCCTGGGGGACCGCGATCCACGAGCGGAGGTGGGGTCATGATCCTTCCCGCACCCGTTGCGTGGCTCATCCTGGGCGTCACCGCCATAACGCTGGGACTCCTGCTTCCCTTTGCCTTCCATCGTCTCCACCTCCTGCGAATCGCCGCCCGGGGCCGCTCCATTCCAGGCCTCGAAAGTGGGGACATGGCGGGGGTCTCAGGGACATCCGACGCCCTTCCTCGGGTCACCGTCCAGCTTCCCCTGTACAACGAGGCCGCCGTCGTGGAGCGGCTCCTGGATGCGGTCGCCCTCCTCGACTATCCCCGGGACCGTCTCGAGATCCAGGTGCTCGATGATTCCACGGACGAGACTGTGGCGCGTGCACGTGCCCGGACTGAGAAGTGGCGGTCCCGGGGCATTCGCATGGAGCACCTTCGCCGCGGCTCCCGGGACGGATTCAAGGCAGGTGCTCTACAATGGGGGATGGAGCGGGCCCGAGGTGAATTCTTCCTGATCCTGGATGCCGACTTCATCCCCGATTCCGATCTGATCCGGCGCCTCCTGCCCTCTTTTCGGGACCGTGGTGTCGGGATGGTGCAGGCCCGGTGGGATCACCTGAATGAGGAAGCCAGCCTCCTGACTCGCTGTCAGGCCCTTCTGCTGGATGCCCACTTCTTCTTCGAGCAGGGGGGGCGGTATGCCACCGGGTGCTTCCTCAACTTCAACGGCACGGCGGGAATGTGGCGCCGCTCCGCGCTGGAGGAGGCCGGGGGCTGGTCCTCCGATACCCTCACCGAGGACCTGGATGTGAGCTACCGCGCCCAGATGGCGGGCTGGCGGTTCGTGTTCCTTTCCGGTGTGGGGGTGGCGGCGGAGCTCCCGGAGAGCCCCCGGGCGCTGGAGGTCCAGCAGAAGCGCTGGGCCCAGGGCGGGATCCAGACGGGGAGAAAGCTTCTGGGTCCTCTCTGGCGGGGACCCTGGTCCCTCCGAGTGAAGATGGAGGGGACGGTCCATCTCCTGGGACACCTGGCACACCCTCTGACCCTGGGGCTGGGCGTCCTCCTTCTTCCCTCGGCGGTGGCCCGGGAGAGTCTGGGGCTACGTGGGCTCCTCCACCTGGACCTGATGGTATTCACCCTGGCCACCCTCTCGTTTCTCACCTTCTACGTCTCTGCAGGTCGGGTGCGGAGGCGTCCCTGGCGACGCCTCGTCCCCACGGCGGTGGCCACCCTCGCCCTTGGGGTTGGGCTGACCGCCCCGGTTTCACGATCCGTGCTTCGCGGACTTCGACGTGGCGTAGCGGATCCCTTCCTGAGGACCCCCAAGCAGGGGCAGGAACAGGCGCCCATCTATGCCGCTCCATCCATCCGGGGAGATGGGCTCCTTCGCGCCGTCCTCCTCACGTGGATGCTGGCGTGCATCGGGTTGGCGGTGCACTGGGGGTACCTGGGATCCCTGCCCTTCCTGGTGCTCTTTACCTTCGGATGGGGGTGGATGGCGTTGGGTCGGCAGACAGGGGCCGAGCCGGAGTCCCCAGCGAAGGCGGCTCGACGCCAACCCGAAGCCGTGACATTGGGCGGCGCCTCTTCCGGCGCCTGAGGTGAACTCCAAGGAGGTGGACCTTTCCCGGGTGGCTGTCATCATCCCGGCCCGGGACGAGGAAGCGGTTCTCCCCTCCCTCCTGGGCCGCCTGGCACAACAGGGCGTGGAACGGGTGGTGGTGGTGGACAATGGCTCGACGGATGGGACCGGCGAGGCGGCCCGGGCGGGGGGCGCCCACGTGGTGGGGGAGCCCCAAAAGGGATACGGGCGTGCCTGCCTGGCCGGCATCCGCTACCTGGAAGAGGGCCTTGGGATCGGGACTCCGCCCCCCCCCGATGTAGTCCTCTTCATGGACGGCGACGGGAGCGATGACCCCGAAGATCTCCATGCCCTCCTCGGCCCTGTCTTCGCCGCGGAGGCCGACATGACGGTGGGGGTCCGACGTCCCTCGGGAGGGGGCCAGGGGATTGGAGGCGCAGAGGCGCCGGGCGAGCCGGGGGAGCTTCGGGCGCGGCTCGGCACCGGCTTCATCCTCTGGCTTGCCCGGCACCTCCATGGCCTGGAGGCCAGGGACCTGGGCCCCTTCCGGGCCCTCAAATGGACGCTCCTCCAGCGAATGTCCATGGATGACGAAACATGGGGATGGACCCTTCAGATGCAGCTTCGAGCCCGGCACCTGGGGGCTCGGGTGAAGGAGGTGGAGCTTCCCCGGGGGCGCCGGATCGCCGGGAAATCCAAGGTTTCCGGCTCCCTCTGGATGTCCCTTCGGGTGGGGGCCCGGATGGGCTTCACACTTCTTCGGGAGTTGGTGCTGCGGGACAGGTTCCGTAGCCGCTGACGGCGGGGAGCGAGGGATGCCGGCCCTCCCTCTTTTCCGCCCTTCTTCGACGCTAAAGGGAGTCCAGGAAGGCCAGGACCGCATCCAGGGAGGCCTGGGGCGCTTCCTCGGCGGGGAGATGCCCCACCCCCGGGAGGATGACCCGACGAGCTCGGGGCATGGCCTCCTCCAGTCGGGGGGCGAAGGCCGGCGGCACCACCGGGTCCCCTGCCCCCCAGAGGATCAGGGTTGGAAGGGTGATCTCGGGATAACGGGTCGCAATCTCATCCGCTTCTTCCGGTTGGATCTGGCGGGCGGCCCGTAGGATGGCTCGCCGGCGGGCCCGCTCGAGGAGGGGAGCCCGGTATCCATCCACCTGCTCCGGGGTGACGGTCTCCTTCCGTTCCACGATTCCCCGGATACCCGCCCGGAGCGCCCATCGGGGTGGTGGGGCCGCGAGCAGGAGTTCACCGATTCCGGGAGTTCGGGCCAGGGTGAGGAACGGGGGGAGCTTCTGTGGAAAAACCGGACCGCTCATCACCACCAGCCCCGCAAGGGGAACGGCACCCCCCTCATCGGCCAATCGCAGAGCGGCCAGCAGGATGATGCACCCTCCCAGGGAGTGCCCCACCAGTACCGGAGGGGGACCGGGGAGGCGACGGAGTAGCTCCACCAGATGTCCCGCCTGAGCCCGAGGGGAGTAATCGCCACCCGGCGGCGCCGCGGCGCCGCCGAATCCCATGAGCTCCACGGCATGGACCGTATGCTTTCGGGAGAGGGCGGGGATCCAGTGTCGCCACGAGTGATTGCTGGCCCCGAATCCATGGACCAGGACCACCGGCGGTTCTCCCGCTCCACACCGGTGCACCCCGAGGGGTGATGGAAAGGCGAGGGGGCCTCCTCCAGGACCGGGCTGAGCCATCAGTCCGGTCCTGGAAGATCGATCCGTCGGGCTCCCCGGTCCTCCGCTTCCCTGGCCACACCCGGGTGGCAGGTGAAGAGGAGGACCTGGCGCTCGGCCGCCACATCCGTCAGGAGATCCAACGCCCGCTGGCGGCGTTCCTGGTCCCAGTTCACCAGGGTCTCGTCGAGGATCAGGGGAAGGCGGGCCCCCTCCCTGTCCATCTGGTCCACCACCGCCAGGCGGAGGGCCATGAAGACCTGCTCCCGTGTGCCCGTGGAAAGAGGCTCCGAGACCGGCTGGGTCCCGGGGAGGTGGGCCGCTTGGAGGAGTAGCGAGTCCGCGTCCCCGTCGTCGCCCAGGACCAGTCGGGTGTAACGACCTCCGGTGAATCGCTCCAGGTAGCGACTGGCCCTGAGGGTCAGCTCCGGCTGATGGGCGTCCCGGTAGCGTCGCTCCGCTACGCGGACCGCCCGGGCCAGCACCCAGAGTCGGTCTCGCTCCCGGCGAAGGGAAGCGCGCTCCTCCCGTAGCTCTGAAAGGGCACCCTCCACCACGTCCACCGTCTCCTCCTGGGAGAGGGCCCGGATCTCGGCCTGGAGATCGCCGGCCTCCTCGCGGAGTTCCTCGAGTTCCCGCCGGATGTCCTCCACCTCGGCTTCCAGCTCCACCCGGATGCCCTCGGGATCCAATGGGGGGTCCTCCTCTTCCTCTCCGGCCAGCTCCGCTTCCAGTGCCTCGATGCGGTGGCGGAGGGCATCCAGGTCTCCCGCCTCTTCTTCCAGTTCCCCCAGGAGACGTCGGGCATCCTGGAGCGCTTCCATCCGCGTGGAAACCTCCCGTGCCGCCTCGTCGGAGTCCCCGCCGGATGCGATTTCCAGGAGGGTGGCCTCGAATGCCTCCGCACCCTCCTTCCGTTCCTCCAGTTCCGAGTCCAGGCGGGCCAGTTCCTCGCGCCTCCGGTCCACTTCCCGGATTCCCTCGTGACGGCGCTGGGCCCGGGCATCGGCTTCCGCCAGGCGCTCTGACAGGAGCGGAAGGGCCCGGAGGGGGTCGTCAGGGAGGGACAACCCATCCACTTCCCGGAGGAGGCGGGCCAGGCGCTCTCCCGTCTCGTGGAGTCCCCGGTCCAGGTCCCGCAGTTCAATCTGAACGGACTCCCGCCGTCGGAAGAGTTCCTGGAGACGGGACAGTTCATGCACCGTCCCCTCCCGGAGACGGCCGCGTCGCTCCGGCCGGAGCGGGAGGTCGCCCAGGAGCTTCTCCAGGGCCCCCTCCATCTCCTGGACCCGTTCCACCAGTTCGGATGCCCGTCCGGCAAGGGCCGCCAGTTCCTCCTCCCGGTCCGAAAGCTCGGAGAGGACCCGGGCCTCCTCCGCCTTCCACCGGCTTCGGCTCATCCAGCCCTGAACCGCCAGGGCCAGTCCCGCAACCAGGCTTCCCACCCCGAATCCACGGGCAGTGGAGTCGTCCACCAGGAGGAGGACGACGCCCGTGAGCAGAAGGAGAAGACCCACCAGGATGAGTCCGCTGCCCCCCGCGAAGAAGCCAGGTGGCACGAAAGCGGGGAGCGGCCGGGAACGGGACACGAAGAGCCGCTCCTCAGCCTCGGCTTGCCGGCGCTCCGCCTCTTCCCGGTCCCGGATCCGATCCGCCAGGGCCGAGGTGGAGAGACCCAGGACCATCCGGGCCGGCACCGGCTCGGATGGCTTCCCGAAGAGTTCACGTCCAAGCTGGCTCACCTCCTCCTCCAGGGCGTCCAGCCGGGCACCGGCCGAGGCCCGCCGTCCCTGCCAGTCCCGGACCACTTCCGATTCCAGTGTGAGGGCCCAGGCCCGATCCCGCCGGGAGAGAAGCTGTCGATCCACCGGGTCCTCGGCTGGAACGGCGAGCCGGGCTTCCTCGAGGCGGGCCTCCCCCTCTTCCCTCGCCGCCTCCGCAGCTCGGACCGTTCGCCGGAGTGATTGGAGTCGCTCCACGGGGTCTCCGGAGAGGGGGTCCAGCAATCGGGGGTCGCCGGCCCGCTCCAGGCACGCATCCATTCTACGGATTCGCCCGGCGAGGGGGGTAAGGGTCCGGATCCGCTCCAGGGTGGCTTGAACGCCGGTGAGCGCCGACCGATGTGCACCGATGGCCTCCTGCACCGTCTCCAGGCGCCGCTGCCGCCGCCGGAGGAGGGCATCCCGTTCCCGGGCCCTGGAGAGTCGGTCCGAAAGGGCGGCTACCGCCTCCTCCAATTCCTGGTGCCGGGGTTTCCCCCGTCGATCGGGACGCCAGAGCCGCTGGGCTTCCCCCTCCAAAGCGTCGGCCACCTGACGAGGTGCAAGCAGGTCGCCCGTTCCCATCCCGGCCAAGAGGCGGTCCCGGACCTCTTTCCAGCCCTTCCCGCCCTGGAGCCGGACCAACTCCGGAAGGGTGATGGAGAAGATCTCCTCGTAGATCTCCCTGGGGACGTGGGCGGCCCAGGGGAGGGTGTCGTTCCGGAGGTCGATCTCGTCTCCGCCCTCGGGGTGGAGGCGACCCCAGGGTGAGGAGAGGAGCCGGCGGCGCACTGTGGCCACGGCGCCGTCCTCTCCCTCCACGTCAGCCTCCAGTTCCATCTCCGCCCCGTCCCAGGGGGCATAGGGATTCAGGTCCGGACGCGCGGGGTAGATCCCGTAGAGGAGGGCTCGAAGGGCCAGGAAGAAGGAGGATTTTCCTGCCTCGTTGGGGCCCAGGACGACCGAAAGTCCGGGCAGGGGCTTCGGCCCCGTGTCCACGTCGCGTAGGGGCCCGAAGCGATGGATTCGCACGCGGAGGAACTTCATCGTGCGCCTCCCCGGTTCCCGGACCCGGTGTCCAGGAAGCGTTCCAGGAGGGAGCGGTCCCCCTCTGCCAGGAGTCCCCTGAGGTACGCCGCCAGAAGGGCAGGTTCGGAATCCACCGGGGCGCCGGCCAAGTCGCCGGGGGTGACGGAAAGGACTTCCTGGGGAAGGACATCAGGATTCCCAGCCAGTTCGCCGACCAGGCGCAGGACCTCGCCCGCCGCATCCTGCCGTTCCAGGTACCGGGCGGGGTCCAGTGCGGGGCGGACGCCACCGGCCCGGACCTCCACCTCCAGGACATCCAGTGCCTGGCCCAACGCCTCGGCCAGAGCGAGGCGCTCCCCGGGATCCTTCAGAATGGAATGGAGGGGGGAGGGGCCGGAGAGATTCACCCGGACCATCCACTCGGCGCCAGGGAGGCCGGGGTCCCTTTCCCGCTCCCCTTCCCACGTTCGGCGTACCCGCTCAACCAGGGCTCCCAGGCTTCCCGCCTCCTCCAGGTCCTCCACGTCCAGGGTCTCCCACCGGATGGGGGCCAACTCCACGAACTCCACCCTGGGGGCGGACCCCGGGGCGGCGATTTCCACCAGGAGGGCACCCTTGGCCCCCGACTCCCGGGGGTTGCGCCCCTGGAGGTTCCCGGGAAACTGGATGCCAGGGAGGGAGGCCAGTTCCTGCCTCAGGTGGATATGCCCCAGGGCCCAGTAGTCGTAGCCGGAATCCCGGAGTCGGGCGAGTTCGGAGGGCGCATAGCTGTCGTGTTCGGCCGCGCCCCCTGCCGAGACGACCTGGGTGTGAAGCATGGCGACGTGGGGGAGGCCGTCCACCGGAGGCGTGGGGAAGAGGGCAGATAGATCTCGTTCCTCCCGGCTCGAGGCATGACCCGCTGCCGTCACCGTACCCACCCGCGATTCTCCCCGGCGGAGCTCCACGGAGCGGGGCTCAGGTCCCTGGAAGAGGGTCAGGTGGGCCGGCCAGGAGATCCGGCTTCCCCCGGAGAGACCATCGCCGGGGTCGTGGTTCCCGGTAGCATAGAGGATGGGGATCCCGGTGGGCGCGAGTTCCTCCAGTTCCTCCCTGAGGAACCCCTCGGTCTGGAAGGAGAGCCGTTCCCCGTCGAAGAGATCTCCGGCAATGAGGATGGCGTCCACTCGTCGGTCCACCGCCAGGCGGAGGGCGCGGCGAAACGCTTCCCGGGATGCTTCGCGAAGGCGCTGACGGAGAGATTCGCTCCGTCCCGCAAAGAGGGTGTCCAGATGGACGTCCGCCAGGTGGAGCAGGCGCATGGGTCGGGTTCCGGCCTTTGACTCGAAGGGAGGTCGATGGGTTCGGAGGACGGCCTGGTGTGGTGAGTCAGAGATTCGCCGGCATTCGTGACCCGGAGCGCCTTGCCACCGCGGCGCGCTGGGCCCCTCGGTACTTCGGCGAATCTCTGACTCACCACACTGGAAGGCTGTTGAAGAAGTAGAGGGGCCGCCGTTGGGGGCGCCGGACCCCCGCTACGCGGCGGTGCGGCCCTGGAGCTTCGTTGGGCCGCTTCACCGATGCTACGGCATCGCTTTCAGCGACCCGCCTTGACCCCGGCACACACGCGCAAGGCGCGTGGGTCGCGCAAGACCCCTTCCCGGCAGCCCCTCTACTTCTTCAACGGCCTTCTGAGCCGCTTCACCGCCCAGGCCCGGGGTAAGGCGAACCCCGGGAGTGCGCCCAAGGTACGGGTTCCCGACCCGGGAGCCAATGCCCCGGGCAACTTCCCCTTCCGCCCTGCTCGAGGCCCTTTACGGGGCCCGGGGGGTGTGGTACGATTTGCTCCCCCGGGGGTCGTCCCCTTCCCCGAACCTCCTACGACGTCGTCACCTCCCGGATCCACCGGCCACCCTCCCGACGCATCTATAGGAGCGGGGCCATCTCCCGAGCTCGTTCCCATGAGCGACACCACCGAAGCCGCGGTCCAGAAGCTCCGTCAGGAAGCCGCGGAGCTGGAATCCGTTTCCCGTGAGATCCGTCGACTGGTGGGCGAGGAAGAGGCGGAGCTCGCCGCCACCTTCGCCGATCTCTTCTTTTCCAAGGCGCCACCGGGCTTCCTGAGGGAGCGGAGCACGTCGGTGCTGGCGAGAATGGCGTTGGGGGCCTTTCGGTTCCTGCAGCGGTCCCGCCCGGGACGGGTGGATGTGGAGGTTGTGAATCCCGACGTGGACTCGGAGGGCTGGTTCGCACCTGTGACGGTGATCCGGACCAACCTCTCCGAACGTCCTTTCATCGTGGACAGCGTGCGGGAGTTCCTCCACGCCTCGGATCTGGCCATCGAGGTCTACATCTATCCGGTCCTGCAGATCACACGGGACGACGAGGGGACGGTCACCGCGATCCGGCCCTCCAGGGAGGGGGGGACCCGTGAGTCGCTGGTCCATTGTGAGATCACCCGGATCTCCAGGCCGGACCGTCTGGAGGAACTCCGGACCGAGGTCACCCGGCGACTGGAAGACGTGGTCCGGGCCACCGACGACTTCCAGGCCATGCTCCGGAAGGCGGAGGACACCATGGCCTACCTCGAAGAAATGGCCGAGACCCTTCCGGACCGTGCCGAAGAGGTGGACGAGGCCCGGCAGTTCTTCCACTGGCTGCAGGAGGGCGGCTTCGTCTTCCTGGGGTATCGCGCCTACGACCTCCTGGAAGAGGGTGGGAAGGTTTCGGTCCAGGTGGAACGGGGTTCAGGTCTTGGGATCCTCCGGCGGGAGGAACGCTCCTCCTACAGTCGGCCGGTTCCCCTGGAATCCCTTCCCGAGACGGTCCAGCAGATGGCCGAAGGGGGGCCTCTCCTCATCATCTCCAAGACCAACGCCCTCTCCAATGTCCACCGGCGGGCCCGGATGGACTACATCGGGGTGAAGAAGCTGGATCGGGAGGGGAACGTCACGGGGGAGCACCGGTTCCTGGGCCTCTTCACCTCCCGGGCCTACGCTGAGCCCGCAGAGCGGATCCCCATCCTCCGCCAGAAGCTGGACTGGATCCTGGAGGACTCGGGAGTCCAGCCCGGCTCCCACGATTTCAAGGAGATCCACACGATCTTCAACTCCCTTCCCAAGGAAGAGCTCTTCCTCACCTCGGCGGAGGAGATCGGGGCCGACGTTCGTACCATCCTCACCACCTTCCAGTCCGACGATGTCCGGGTCACCCTCCGACGGGATCCCTTGCAGCGCGGCCTGGCGGTGATGGTGATCCTGGAAAAGGAGAAGTTCTCGGGCGAGGTGCGGAAGCGGATCGAACAGGCGTTCGTGAGAATTCTGGACGGCGAGGTGCTCAACTACCACCTGGCGCTCGGGGAGGGAGACCAGGCCCGCCTTCATTTCTACATGGCGGCCTCGCCGGAGCGCCTCGAGGCGGTGACCAGTCGGGAGATGGAGGAAGAGGTTCGGCGCATCACCCGGGACTGGCGGGACCGGGTCCGGGAGGGGTTGGAGCGGGTTCGCCCGGCAGAGGGGGCGCGGCGGCTCACCCGGGTCTACGGCGAGGCCTTTCCTCCTGAGTACCAGGCGGTCACCGATCCCCGTGTGGCAGTGAAGGACATCCTGGAGATGGAGGCCATGACGGCAGAGGGGCGGGAGGTGGCCATCACCTTCGCCAACCCCGAAGCCAGCCCGAGGGTGGCGGGAGGCGACCGCTTCACCGAGCTGAAGCTGTATCTGCACGAGGCGGGCTTGGTCCTTTCGGACTTCATGCCCATTCTGGAGAACTGTGGGCTCCGGGTCGTCACTGTGACCCCCTTCGAGGTTCGCGGAGCCGGCGCCGTCCGAGCCAACCTCTACGCGTTCGTGGTGCAGGATCCCCTGGGGGAGCCGCTGGAGATCGAGGAGGTGGGTTCCCGCCTGGCCCGGACCATCCTGGCGGTGCGGGAGGGGGAGGTCACCAATGACACCCTGAACACCCTGGTAGTGACGGGGGGTCTCACCTGGAGAGAGGTGGATGTCCTGAGGACCTACGCCTCCTATGCCTTCCAATCCGGGGTGGTGCCCAGCCGACAGTCCCTTCCGGTAGCCCTCCGAAAGTACCCGGAGATCGCCCGCCTCCTCTTCCGCCTCTTCGAGATCCGTTTTGACCCCGACGGTCCCAGGAGCCGGGAGGATCGTGGGCGGGAAATGGACGGTGTCCGGTCACGGATCCTGGAGGCACTGGGTGGCGTCTCCGTCCTCTCCGACGACCGAGCCCTGCGCCGCCTGAAGGAACTCATCGAGGGAACCCTCCGGACGAACTACTACCGGTGCGGGGGGCGTGTCCCCACCCACCAGTCCGGGGGTGCTCCCTATCTCTCCTTGAAGTTCGACTGCCAGGCGCTGGAGGGTGCGGCCCGGACCCGTCTTCGATACGAGGTATGGGTGCGGTCCTCTCGGATGGAGGGCGTCCACCTCCGGGGGGCGCCGGTGGCCCGGGGCGGGATCCGACACTCGGACCGTCCCGATGACTTCCGGACCGAGGTCCTGGGGCTGGTACACACCCAGATGGTGAAGAACGCCGTCATCGTTCCGGGTGGATCCAAGGGTGGGTTCGTCACCCTCCACTCCCCGGCCCCGGAGGAGATGGCGGACGAGGCGCGAGAGCAGTACAAGACCCTCATCCGGGGGCTCCTGGACATCACCGACAACCTGAAGGGTGGAGTGCCCACCCCTCCGGAGCGGGTGGTGTGCTATGACGATCCGGACCCCTATCTCGTGGTGGCGGCGGACAAGGGAACGGCGAAGTTCTCCGACGTGGCCAATGGGGTGGCGGAGGAGTACGACTTCTGGCTGGGAGACGCCTTCGCGTCAGGTGGCTCCAACGGCTATGACCACAAGGAGGTGGGGATCACCGCCGGTGGGGCCTGGGTCTGTGTCCGGAGGCACTTCCTGGAGGACGGGAAGGACATCCAGGTCGAACCCTTCACCGTGGCCGGAATCGGGGACATGAGCGGAGACGTGTTCGGCAACGGGATGCTTCTCTCCCGGCAGATCCGCCTCATCGCAGCCTTTGACCACCGGGACATCTTCATCGACCCCGACCCCGACCCGGACACGAGCTACCGGGAGCGGGAGCGTCTCTTTGCCCTGGGCCGGTCTTCGTGGCAGGACTACGACCTGTCCCTCCTTTCACCTGGCGGGATGATCATTCCCCGGGGAACCAAGGAGGTGGAGATCTCGGCTGAGGCCCGAAAGGCGCTGGCCATCGAGGAGGAGAGCCCCCTGGACGGGGAGGCCCTCATCCGGCATCTGCTTCGGGCCCCGGTGGAACTCCTCTGGAACGGTGGGATCGGGACCTACGTGAAGGCCGCCCGTGAGACCCATGGCGAGGCCGGAGACGCCTCCAACGATGCGGTCCGGGTGAACGCAGAGGAACTCCGTTGCAAGGTCGTCGGAGAGGGGGGGAATCTGGGGTTCACCCAGAAGGCACGGATCCAATTCGCCCTGAGCGGGGGGCGGATCAACACCGACGCCATCGACAACTCCGGCGGGGTGGACCTCTCCGACCGGGAGGTCAACCTGAAGATTCTCCTGGGGAGCGTCCTGGAGGACGGTGAGATCAGCATCGAGCGCCGGAACGAGCTCCTCCGCGAACTGCAGGATCCGGTGGCCCAACTGGTGCTGCAGGACAACGAGGCCCAGAGCATGGCCATCTCCCTGGACGAGCTTCGATCCAGGGAGGGGGTGGACGATCTCCGGGATCTCATGTCCGGATTGGAGCGGGCGGGGATGCTGGACCGGGTCGCCGAGCGCCTCCCCACCTGGGAGGTGCTGGAGGAGCGGCAGGAGATTGGCGTGGCCTTCACCCGCCCGGAACTGGCTGTTCTCCTGGCCTACGCCAAGCGGGCCCTCACCGGGGAGCTTCTCCGGAGCGATGTGCCCGATGACCCGTCCACCGCCCGCTATCTGAGGGGCTACTTCCCCCCCGAGGCGCTGGATGTGACCGGAGAACGACGGCTGGAGGGGCACCGGCTTCGCCGGGAGATCGTGGCCGGCCAGCTCACCAACGAACTGGTAGCCATCATGGGCGCCGGGTTCATCCGGCGGGTGAGCCGAGGAACCGGTCGCTCCGCAGCGGAGGTGGCCCGGGCCTGGCTCATGGCCGCCCGCCTCACGGACCACGATGCCCTCATGAACTGGCTGCGGATGGGAGGAGACATGCCTCTCACCGTAGCCTACCGCTGGCTCCTGGGCTTTTCCCGGGTCCTGGAACGGACCACCCGCTGGCTCCTTACCAACCTGCAGTCCGGGTCCCAGCCCCAGTCCATCGTAGAGGAAGACCTGCGGGATCTGGGGCGCCTCCGGGATGCCTTCCCGGATATCGTCACGGGAAGGGATCGCCAGACCTTCGAGAGTCTGGTGGAGGAACTCCAGGGGGACGGGGCCGAGGAGCGCTTCTCCCGCCGGCTCATCACCCTGCGGTTCCTGGACCAGCTCCTGGAGATCCTCCGGGTCCACCGGAGCACAGGGGCGGATCCCCTGGACGCCGCCAGGACCTTCTATCGGATCTCGGCCCTCTTCTGGATTCCCTGGCTCCGGGAGAGCCTCTTCGATACGGCCGGAGATGATCGCTGGGAGCAGCGAGCCGCCCAGGCCCTCTCCGATGATCTCACCTGGGCTCACCAGCGACTGGCCGGGTCCGTTCTCCACCTTCGCCAGAACGCTACGTCGGTAGATGAAGCAATGCAGCTCCTGGCCTCTCGGCATCGGGATCGGATCGACCGGTACCAGGAGATGGTTCGCGAAGTGGAGGGGGAGCCGGAGACGTCCCTGGCGGCCCTCACCGTGGTGGTTCGGGAACTCATGGCCATCTCGGAGGCGGTGCCGTTGGAGGGGTGATCTCTCTGCAAACTGCAACTTCCAACAGCCTTCTAGAAGGCCAGGGAAACGCCCACCCCAGGAGGCATCCTCCGGGGTGGGCGTTCATCATCGCAACACGGGACTTTGCCCGCTCTGGGCGGCCGGGGCTGGTGGCACCGGTAGCTCGCTGCACAGAAGAGTTCGCTGCACAGAAGAGCTCGCTGCACCCAGGGATGGCCCAGCGGGATCAGCGTCCCGCGGCCTTGAGCCCTTCGTCCACATAGGCCTCCACTCCCGCAAGCACCCGCACCACATCCTTGCGCTCCTCGGCACCGGCCAGATCCGACGCGAAGCGAAGGAACACCTCGCGCATGGCATCCCGACGATCCTGGCCGGCTCGACGGCCTCCGCCCCGAGTAGCTCCCCCCGCCCGGGCACGTCCCTTCCGCGGCGCCTTCCCCGGTGTGGCCAGACTCTTCTTCCTTTTCACCTGCAAGGGGAAGCGGGCGTTGAACTGGCGGAGGGAGAGCTTGGAGAGCCCGGTGTCCACCTTCTTGGCCTTCTCGAAGAGATCCGAGGTCGTCACCTCGGGATTGCGCTCCAGTTCAGCTTCCACGAATTGCATTACACGTTCTTCATTCTTGGCCATGATCGCCTCCATATCCGAAAAGGGTACTGAATTATCACTTGATCCCTATATACAACAAAGAATGTCGCGCTCTCGGAAACTGTCAATGGGATAGTTGTAGCCGGAATGTCTTGGGGGGGTGTCCTTCCCGGTCCTCACCCTGCCCCCTGCCCCGGTCGAGATTCGTCCGGGCCCGGGGACACCACGACCCGAAGCCCGTAGGTCTCTTCGAAAAGACTCCGCTTGCGGGATACCGCCCACCGTTCCAGGAGGAGGTCCCCTTTCCCGCGAAGGGTGAGATGGAGCTCCAGCCCCCGGATCTCGATTTCCACGTCCTCCACCAGCTGCAGGTGCTGGCGGTCGAGGGCGTCGGCAAGGCGCAGGAGGGATGCCAGTTGATCCACCCGCACCCGGGCCTCAGGAGGAAGGGCCATGTACTCCACGTGGTGCGGCTGGGGGTGCCCTTTGCGATGATAGCGGGCGATGTTGGCCACGATCTGGTTCTCTTCGGGTGAGAGCCCCGGGAGCTCGGATCGGGAGATGAGGTAGAGGGAGTGCTTGTGATGCTTCTTGTAGGCGACGAAGGTTCCGATATCGTGGAGTACCGCGGCGGCCCGCAGGAGCAGTCGCTCCCGATGGCCAAGGCCGTGGAGCTTTCCGAGGCGGTCGAAGAGGACGAGGGCGAGGCGAGCCACCTGCATCCCGTGGGCCTCGTCGAACATGAAGCGCCGGCCGAGAGAGACGGCGGCCTTCACCATCTGGTCTTCCTGGATGGCATCCCCGGAGCTCCCGGAGGTGAGGACCGTGGCCAGGTCCAGGATGACCCCCTCCTTGACCCCCACATGGGGGACGAGGATCTCGGAGGCGCCGGCCAGGGTGGCCAGGCGGTGGTAGACCAGGGCGGCGGGGAGGATGACGTCGGCCCGGTCTTCCCGGAGGCTGAGTTGCGCGATCCGCTCCCGGAAGGAGAGCCGGGTGAGGAGCTGGATGGCTGCCTCCAGGTCCCGCACCGGAAGTCGGCTCACCCCTGCGTCGTCCGGTGCCGCCGCGGCCAGTCGAGCCAGTGCCTCGATGTTTCCCCCCGTGGCGATGAAACCGGAGGGGGCCCAGTACTGGGCCGGCGCGGGAATCCTCAGGATGGAGACGTACTCCGAGAGGAGCCGCTGGAGCCGACCTGGGTCGTCCGCCCCCTCCGAAACCTCTTCGAGCAGGCGCACCGACCCCATCGTATGGGATTCACTCCAGAGCATCCCGGCGTCGTCCACCAGGGAGATCTCGACGCTTCCCCCGCCCAGGTCCACCAAGACCCACTTACCTCCGGACAGATCGATGCGGGAGGCCACGGCGCCATGGACAAGCCGGGCCTCCTCCGAGCCGGTGATGACCTCGAGTTGGATGCCGCTCTCTCGGTGGATCCGCTCTGTGAGGAGGGGTCCGTTTCGCGCCTCCCTTACCGCTGATGTGGCCACGGCCCGGTAGTGCTCGATCCCCAGGGCATCCATTCGTTCCCGGAAGTGGACGAAGGCCTCCACTGCGGCGTCTATGGCGGTGGGGGCGAGTCGGCCCCGGAGAAAGACCTGATGTCCCAGGCGGACGGGAACCCGCTCGCTCTCCACTTCCACATAGCGGCCCGGGGCCAGAAAGTGGGCGGCCTGGAACCGGATGGCGTTGGATCCGGTGTCCACTGCAGCAACCGGAAAGGGGTAGTCCAGCGGATCGGGGCGACGGGGAGGGGTTTTCAGGGGGATCGCACCATGAAGAGGGTGATGCGGAGGGACCCGCCCCTGAGGTCACCTGGGCGAACACCGACCATGGGTTCGGCATTCAGGGGAAGTCGATAGGCCAAGCGTCCCTCGGCCACGAGGGGCCCACGCAACTGAGAACGTCGGGCCAAGGACGGCTCCAGCAGGAAGAAATTCCGAGAGTCCAGCTCTGACCCGAGGCTGGGAGACCGAATGCGGGCGGTGCCGGCACCCACGAGGAATCCGGCGGACCAGGGACCGGAACCCCCGGCGGAAGGGCGACCCATATCGAGGAAGACCCCGCCATATCCCAATGTGAGTTCGGTCCCGTGGGGGGAGTCATCCCGGACCAGGCGAGAGGCGTTCAGGACCACGGTGCCTTCCCCCCCGGCCCGCAGCCAGGGGAGGAGGTCCACCCCGGCTCGCCCTCCCACCTGCGGGGAGACGGCGCCCTTCAGCGTCCCCACCCCCAGGGAAGCTCCCACATGCGCCCCTACGTTCCCCTCGGGCCCCAGCCGGGGCGATGGGGAGGATTGCGCTGTGCCTGCCTGGGCTCCGGCCATCCACCCCCCGAAGACGAGGACGCAGGTGAGGAAGCGGGAAATCGGGGTGCGGATGAACGGCAAAGCCGGAGGTCCTCCCGGGGACTCATCGGGTGCGGAGAAGGGTGACTCTGAAGGAAGAGGACGGGGGCGTATCCCCCACCGTGATCCGGAGGATGGCCCCCTCTCCCTCTCCTACCCCGAAGCGTAGGTGGGCGGACCCGCCTCCCACAAGCTCCACCTCCACCGGGTCTTCGGCGGAAAGGGACAGGGTGCGAATGGGATACGGCCGGATCTGAAGCTGCTGGAAGAGGGAGGGATGGCTCCAGCTCAAAAGGCGATGCCGCCGGTCCAGATTCGGGACCCTCGAATCGGCATAGACGGCCACGCTCCAGTCGGCAAGCCATTCCTGGAGGACCGACTCTCCGCCCAGCCGCCCTGCCAGGTTCTGGACCCCTGCGTTGGGGGCGTCCACCAGGGAGCGGAAGAACTCCGCGTCGAGGCCATTCCTCCGATCAGCGGCGTACCGGAGAAACTGGTGCGCCGCCCCCCGTGCCTCCAGGGAGTCGTCCTCGTCGTAGGGGGAGTGCTCATGGGGGGCCCGGAGGAAGCGTTCGAATCGGAGGATATTGGAGAGGTGGTGGGCGTTGACCGCATCGAGGACCCGGCGCCCCCCCGCCTGCAGATCGGAAAGCGCCAGATTGTTGCCGGGATCGAGACCACTGGCGCGGTAGAAGAGCAGTTCCTCGGCAGAGTGGCTCAGGCCCTCATTCAGCCAGGTGTCCTCGAAAGGGGTGGCGGACTGGAGGACGTGGAGTCGCCGGGCGGCGTTGATGAGGTGCTGTTGTTCGTGGGCCATGGTGGATGGCGTGTTCCGGAGCACCGCGCTACGTCCCCAGACGTTGTCCGGGGTCCGACCGGGTTCCGGCACCATCAGGTACAGGATCTCACCCTCGTTGGAGGTGGCGCACTCGTTGAGTCGCGTGGTCCGGGTCCGGGGAAAGAGATCCCGAGCGAAGAAGAACCCTCCCACGAAACGGTCCGCCCCCTCTTCGGTCAGGCGGTTGACCTCCCGGGTGAAGAAGAGGATGGTGCGACCATTTCCGTCCAGGTCGGAAGGCCGGCCGAAATGCTCATCCGTCACCGGTACCACCAGCGTGTCGAAAACGGTGGCCAGGTGTTCGTAATCCTGGAGGGTGAATCCCCCGGAAGGATTCAGGGTGTCCGCCACCACAAGGGCCCGTTCCGAGATGGCCATGACCCGGGCGGTCCGGTTGATGGGGTCTTCGCAGGCGCTCCCCGACTGGGCGTTCAGGGTCAGGAGGGAGCCCACGGCGGGCACGCCTGAGGGAGATAGGCCCGGGACAAGCTGCGGCCTTGGGGCTCCAGGTGGGCCAACCCGGGCAAGTAGCTCCTGCCGCTCCCGGCGGCGGATCCCCGCATCGAACCCCGAATCCCGGGTTGGGACGTCCTGTCGAAGGTCGACGCCATCGCGGGCGTGCCGAGCCGGGGACGGGGATGGAGGGCCCAGGGCCGGAACCAGATTCTCCCCCGAGAAATGGACACGGACGGAAGAAGTGGAGGGAGTCGCGCCGGAGAAGCCCACCAGGACATACTCGCCACCCCCTTGGGGGCCCTTCAGACAGAGTTCCGACGACGCCGCCCCCCGGGCCTGCTGGAAGCCGCCCACGGGAAGCACCGGCGCGGTCTCGGGGTCGCAGGGGATCGGAACGTCGGGGTCCAGTCCCACCGGGTCCGAGGTGCACGCTCCCAGCCCCAACCCCAGGGCCACCGCCAGCCATGTGACACCGGCGGGAGTGCGTCTCCGGCCCGGCCCCCCCTGTCCGTGGCGGAAGGCCCGGGGCCCGCCGTCCCGAGACGGGGTGGGGAGATGGGATTGGGTCGTCCCGGGCATGGGGAGCACCTTCCGAGGGGACACCGGCAGGGACCGAGGGATGCCACGACCCGGAATCCGGATAGCACGACGGCCCATCCGCAGATGGGCCGTCGAACCTATATAAATCGGGACGGCCGGATTCGAACCGGCGACCCCCTGAACCCCATTCAGGTGCGCTACCGGGCTGCGCCACGTCCCGAAGGGGAGCAATCTAACCCCCAGGGCAGGGGGACTCAAGGTCATCCGTCGGCGATCTCCACACGGGCCTGTTCCACCCGGTAGCCGATTCCCCGGACCGTAGTGAGGATGTCTGGGCTGGCGGGGTCGCGCTCAATCTTCTTGCGCAGCCGATGGACGGTCGCATCCAGGACGGCCTCGCTATCCTGGCCTGATCCCCAGATGTCCCGGAGGAGATCCTCTCGTGGGACCACCTGTCCCCCGGCCTCTACCAAGCGCTCCAGGAGTTCGAACTCCCGACCGGTAAGCGGCGTGTTTCCCTTGGCGTCGGTAAGGGTCCGAGAGAGACGCTCCACCCGAAGGGCCCGGGCTTCAGCGCGGCGCGGCTCGGATCCGGCCCCGGGGCGATTGCGGAGGAGATGGGCCCGGAGGAGCACGGTGGCCACCGTATGGGGTGGCGAAACCACGTCGTCAGCACCGGCGGAGAGCACTCGCAGGGCCAGGTGGGGATCTGCTGAGTCCAGTAGGAAGAGCATGGAGCTGGAGGGACAGCATTCCCGGAGGTCCCTCACCAGCGACCAGCTCCCGTCCGCACCCGGGTTGCCCAGGAGCATCAGCTCCGGGCTGACCATGTCCGCCAGTTGCAGGGCCTCTGAACGATCCTCTGCTGCATAGGTATGGATCCCTTCCGCTTCCAGTCCAGCGACGAAGCTGGGGGTCAGGCGTCCCAGCCCCAGCAGGAGAGCGGAGCGGGCAGGCGCATGGGAAAGGGGAGAGGAGAGTTTTGTAGGGGAAGGGGAGGAGGCGTTGAATCCAATCATGGAATTGAGGTTCACCGGTGGATCTTTGAACGGTTCTGCCAGGAACGACCCGTGGGGCCGGGCGATCGCTTCCGAGGCGGTGATTGCGGTTTCTCAAACTAGTAAGACGCTTGAAGGATCAAAAATGTTGCATGCTTCTCAAACGCTTGACGAACCAGAAATGTTGCATGCCGCTTAAACAAGGGGCTGTAGCGGATTGTAACGGACGCGAGTCTGGTGACTCTGAGCGAGGGCGAGGGTGCATGGCAGGCTCGGACGTGCCCGTCAGGCCGAGAGAGCATGCGCCGCCCTCCCCACGTTCCACCAACCGAGGCTGCGCCCGGTTCCCAGGGTTGACACCCCCCCTGAGGCCCCATATACTTGGTGTCCTTGTTGCGGGGTGGAGCAGCCTGGTAGCTCGTCGGGCTCATAACCCGAAGGTCGCGGGTTCGAATCCCGCCCCCG